>CAZHRH010000119.1:3777-6872 GCA_964534475.1 uncultured Wenzhouxiangellaceae bacterium | reverse complement strand
AGCCTGCCTCGAAGCTGCTCCCTCCCCTGCGCGCGGGGGAGGGCTGGGGTGGGGGGTTACCTAGATTCCTGTCCGTATGCCAGACAGAGTTTCTGTTCGGAAACTGAAATAGCAAAATGACATAGGTCCATTAGCTATTCAGGTTTGCGAAAGTGTTATCTGCGAACTGATACATCCCCCCATCCCAGCCTTCCCCCGCCCGTGGGGGAAGGAGCGGGAGGTGATCGCTAGCATGGCCAGCAAACCGAGCTGTCATCCGCTCGTTGAGAGGATTGGGAAGTCACTGCTGCTGTAGTCAGCAAATCGTATCATCACCTGCTCGCGGAGAATGTAGTGTGGATTCACTGCTGGCATGAAAAGCAAAGCGATCCAGCCACCGCTCGGGAGAGATGGAGTCTATACCAGTAGTCTCGGCTCACTCCTCGGTGAGTTTGAGATCGAAACCGACAGCCTGCCTCGAAGCTGCTCCCTCCCCTGCGCGCGGGGGAGGGCTGGGGTGGGGGTGCCAACAGCCTGTTTACGCACTTCACCGCAGCGCATCGCCACTGTGGCTTATGGCCCATGCCGACTGATCGTTGTTAGACTACTATGCATCTCATCATTGATCATGCATCTCAACTTTGATTACAGCCATCGGTATCGACCATGAAATTATTTCGTCCATTAGTCTTGCTGCTGCTTTCCAGCGCAGCATTTCACACCCATGCAGAAACCCTGCTGCTGCGCCAGCCGGCGCTTTCAGCCGAGCATCTGGCGTTTGTATATGCCGGTGACATCTGGATCGCCAAGCGTGACGGCAGCGAGCCGCGGCGCTTGACCACGGCAGCGGCGGAGGAAAACACACCGCTGTTCTCGCCCGATGGCAGCCAGATCGCTTTCGCCGCCAGCTATGAAGGCAATGTCGATGTCTATGTCATCGCCAGCGCCGGTGGCCAGCCGCAGCGGCTGACCTGGCACTCGGGTGTTGACATTCCGGTGGACTGGAGCAGTGACGGCAGCGCGGTGGCGCTGGTATCGGCGCGCGAAACCGATCACGGTCGTTCCGGCCAGTTGTATCACGCCAGCCTCGATGGCGGTCTGCCGCAAAAGCAGATGCAGGCCCGGTTCTATCGCGGCAGCTACGATGCCGCCGGCCAGCGGCTGGCCTACATCGATCACGGCTCCGGCTACAACGGACTGTTCGGCGGCACGGCCGGCTGGCAGGGCTATCGCGGTGGTACCACGCCATCAATCCGCATTATGGATCTGGCCGCCGCTAGCGTCACCGATGTGCCCGGCGAGCGGGTGAACGATTTCAACACTTTCTGGCTGCGAGACAAGCTGTATTTTCTGTCCGATCGCGACACCAGCAAGACCTTCAATCTGTACCAGTACGATCCGGCGACGGCAATTATCACGGCATTGACCAGCTATAACGGCAAGCAGGGTGACTGGGACATTCGCGCCGCCGCCGGTCATGGCGACAGCGTGGTGTATGAAGCCGGCGGCCGCCTGCACGAACTGGACCTGAACACTGGCGAGCGCAAGGCGCTGGTGATCGATATCGCGCCGGATCTGCCGCAGTTGCGGCCGGGATGGAAACCGGTCGCCGACAACATCCAGCACATCGATATTTCACCCACCGGCAAGCGCGCCATCATCACTGCGCGCGGCGAGGTGTTCACGGTGCCGGTCGAAGACGGTTCCGTGCGCAATCTCAGCGGCTCCGATGGCACCCGCGAATACACCGCGCTGTGGTCACCGGCCGGCGATCAGGTGGCGTGGATCATCGATGCCATGCCGAAACAGGGGCCGAAACAGGAGCCAGGTCAGCAACTGGCCATCGCCGATCAGCTCGGCAATGACATCACCCAAACACACAAGCTGGGACCGCACTTCTATGAATTGATGGCCTGGAACGAGCAGCGCGATGTGATCATTTATCGCGATAATCACCTGCGGCTGTTCAGCATCAACGTTGTAACCGGCGAGCGCACCGAGATTGCAGCCAATGCCAGACGCGCCGGCTTTGAGATTGCACTGTCGCCGGACGGACGCTGGCTGGCGCACACGCTGGAACAGCCCAACCTGCACGCGGATCTGGTGCTGTATGATTTCAACGATGCCAGCAGCCGCATTGTCAGCGATGGTCAGGCCGACGTCGCCGCACCCGCGTTCAGCCCGGATGGCCAATACCTGTACTTTGCCGCATCCACCAACTCCGGTCCGATCCAGTTCGGGCTCAACATGACCAGTCAGGAACGCCCGTATCGCGCAGGATTGTATGCGCTGGTGTTGCCGGCAGACGGCGAGTCACCACTGACGCCAAAGCCCGGCAATGAAGCGGCTGACGAAGAAGCTGAAGCAGCCGACGACGACAAAAAGGACAAGAAAAAATCCGGCAAGGACAAACCGGAGCCGGTGCGCATCGACTTCGACGGCTTAAGCCAGCGCATGGTGGGGCTGCCGGTGGCTACCGGCAATTACCGCTCGCTGCAGGTGGCGAAAAACGGCATGTTGTTCTATATCGAGGATGCACAGCCCGGTGCCAGCGTGCCGCCGCCGGACGCCGAGCCAGACGCCGGTGTGCTGCGACGGTTTGATTTCGACGAGCTCGACAGCGACATCGCCACGCGCGACGTGACCGATTTTCGCATCAGCGCCGACGGCAAACAGATTCTGCTGCAACAGCCCGGCGGCAAGCTGGCTGCCGGCAAGATTGCCAAGAAACTGGATCTCGAGCCGCTTGATCTGGGCGCCATGCGCATGTTCATCGACCCGCGCCAGGAGTGGGCGCAGATCTTTGCCGAAGCCTGGCGCATGGAGCAGGAGTATTTCTACGCCGGCAACCTGCACGGTCTGGACTGGGATGCGGTTTACGCCAAGTACCAGCCGCTGCTGCAGCATGTGGGTCGGCGCGAAGATCTGAACTCGCTGCTGGTGGAGATGATCGGCGAACTGGAAGCCGGTCACAACCGCGCCGGTGGTGGCGATGTGTATCGAGACAATGGCATTACTGTAGGTCTGCTCGGGGCCAACCTGGTGATCGACAATGATCGCTATCGCATCAGTCGCATCTACAGCGGCGAGCAGTGGAACCCGTTCCTGCGCGGGCC
>CAZHRH010000119.1:0-3677 GCA_964534475.1 uncultured Wenzhouxiangellaceae bacterium | reverse complement strand
CAGGTGGACGCCGCCAGCGACGGCCGCGTCGGCTACATTTATCTGCCCAACACCGCCGGTGCCGGTTACACTTTCTTCAACCGCATGTTTTTTCCGCAACTGGACAAGCAGGCGTTGATCATTGATGAGCGCTCCAACGGCGGCGGTCAGGCGGCCAATTACATCGTCGAGGTGCTCAGCCGCAAGCATCTGTCCAGTTGGCAGGATCGTGACGGCCTCAACAGCAACACCCCGGCCGGTGCCATGCATGGTCCGAAACTGATGCTGATCGATCAGGATGCCGGCTCCGGCGGCGATTATCTGCCCTATGCGTTCCGCCAACTGGGCATCGGCAAGTTGCTCGGCACCCGCACCTGGGGTGGCCTGATCGGCATTTCCACCAACCCTCGGTTGACCGATGGCGGCTACCTCACCGTGCCGTTCTTCCGCTTTATCGATGCCGATGGCAACTGGAGCATCGAAAACGAGGGCGTAGCGCCGGATATCGAGATAGAGCTGGATCCACTGGCCAGCAATGCCGGTCGCGATACCCAGCTTGAGGCTGCGATCAGCGAAATACTTGCTGAGTTGGAAGACTGGCAGGATCCGGTACCAGCGGCACCGGCGCTGCCGACCGAACTGGGGCAGTGACAGCGTTTGTTATGCACGCGCCGGTGATGACTGCAAGCGGCGATGGCGATAGGTTAAAATAGCGCTTTCGATCAATCTGCCTGCTGGTCGCAGCTACAGCCTGCGCAGCATCAATCATCAAATCTGTTTTTCGGAGCCCGCTAATGAAACAGCCCGTTCGCGTAGCCATCACCGGTGCTGCCGGTCAGATCGGTTACCAGTTGTGTTTTCGCATTGCCGCAGGCGACATGCTGGGCAAGGATCAGCCGGTCATTCTGCAGTTGCTGGAAATTCCGCCGGCTGCAGACGCCGTCAACGGCGTGGCCATGGAGCTAGATGATGCCGCCTTCCCGCTGCTGCACGGCGTGGTGGTGACCACCGATGTCAATGTTGCTTTCAAGGATACCGACTACGCCTTGCTGGTCGGCGCCAAGCCGCGCGGCCCGGGCATGGAGCGCGGTGACCTGTTGGCCGAAAACGGCAAGATCTTCGGCCCCCAGGGCAAGGCATTGAACGATCACGCCAGCCGCGACGTCAAGGTGCTGGTGGTGGGCAACCCGGCCAACACCAATGCGCTGATCGCAGCGGCCGCGGCGCCGGATCTGCCGAACGCAAACTTCACCGCCATGACCCGGCTCGACCACAACCGCGCCATCAGCCAACTGGCGGCCAAAACCGGCCAGCACAATACCGACATCCAGCGCATGATCGTCTGGGGCAACCATTCCGCCACCCAGTATCCGGACATCAGCCAGTGCCAGGTGGCCGGGCAGGCGGCCGCCGGACTGGTCGAGCAGGACTGGTATCGCAATACTTTCATTCCCGACGTGCAGCAGCGCGGTGCCGCCATCATCAAGGCACGCGGTGCTTCCAGTGCTGCCTCGGCGGCCTCATCGGCGATCGATCACATCCGCGACTGGGCGCTGGGCACGCCTGCGCATGACTGGGTCTCGATGGCGGTGCCGGCCGACGGCAGTTATGGCATAGAGCCGGGCGTGATTTACTCTTTCCCTTGCCGCTGCAGCAACGGCAGCTACGAGATTGTGCAGGGCCTGGAGATTGACGACTTCAGCCGGGAACGCATGCAGGCCACCGAACAGGAACTGCGCGAGGAGCGCGAAGCCGTCGCTGATCTGCTGCAGTAATGGCTGACCCACAGCAAATACCCTTACATCCCGGTGCCGCACTGCGGCAGGCAGTCGCGGCCAATTCACCGTTACTGCTGACCGGCACCATCAACGCCTACACCGCACGCATGGCCGAGCGCATCGGCCATCAGGCCATTTATGTTTCCGGTGGCGGTCTCGCTGCCAACTCGCTGGGCCTGCCGGATCTGGGCATCTCCACGCTGGAAGACGTGCTCATCGATGTACGCCGCATCACCGCCGTGACCAGATTGCCCTTGCTGGTGGATGCCGATACCGGCTTCGGCAGCAGCGCGTTCAACATTGCCCGCTGCATCCGCGAACTCGATCGCGCCGGTGCCGCCGGTTGCCACATTGAGGACCAGGTCAGCGCCAAGCGCTGCGGCCACCGGCCCGGCAAGGCAATCGTCTCGACGGCGGAAATGTGTGATCGCATCAAGGCCGCGGTGGATGCCAGAGAACACGACGAGTTTGTCATCATGGCGCGCACCGATGCACTGGCCGGTGAAGGCATGACCGCGACCATCGATCGGGCGCAGGCCTATATTGATGCCGGTGCCGACATGCTGTTTCCCGAGGCCATGCGCGAGCTGGCGCATTATCGACAATTGCGTAAGCATGTCGCTGTGCCGATACTGGCCAACATCACCGAGTTCGGCCACACGCCGCTGTTTTCGCAACAGGAGCTGGCCGCTGCCGGTGTCGACATCGTGCTGTATTGTTGCGCTGCCTATCGCGCCATGAACAAGGCGGCACAAACGGTGTATCAGGCGCTGCTCAGTGATGGTCACCAGCGCAACGTCATCGACAGCATGCAGACGCGCGAACAGTTATACCACTACCTTGATTACCACGCCTACGAGCAGAAGCTGAACGAGCTTTTTGCCGCAGGTACCAATGAAGCTCAGGAGTAAGCATGATGACCAGTAACAGTGGCGCCGGCTTGCGCGGCCAGTCGGCGGGCGAAACCAGCATCTGTACCGTCGGTGCGGCCGGCAACAGCCTGCGCTATCGCGGCTATGACGTGCGTGATCTGGCCGAGCAGACCAGCTTCAACGAGGTCGCCTGGCTGCTGCTGCGTGGCGAGTTACCAACCCAGGACGAAGTGGACGGCTACGTGCGCCACCTGCAGGGCTTGCGTGAATTACCGGCCGCATTGAAGACGGTACTGGAACAGATTCCCGCCGATGCGCATCCGATGGATGTCATGCGCACCGGCTGTTCGTTTCTCGGCAACATCGAACCGGAAACCGACTTTGCCCAGCAACTCGATCACATTGATCGCCTGCTGGCCATTTTGCCGGGCATGCTGTTGTACTGGTATCGCTACAGTCACGATGACGTGCGCATTGATACCGACAGCGATGACACCAGCCCGGGGGCGCAGTTTTTGCGTCTGCTGCATGGTGTGGCGCCCAGTGAACTGCACGCCAAGGTGATGGATGTGTCGCTGATTCTCTACGCCGAGCACGAATTCAATGCCTCCACCTTCGCCGCCCGTGTTTGTGCTTCCACGCTGTCGGACCTGCATTCCTGCATCACCACCGCCATCGGCACGCTGCGCGGCCCGCTGCACGGCGGCGCCAACGAAGCCGCCATGGCCATGCTGGAACAATACGACTCGGTGGAGCAGGCCGAGGCGGATGTGCTGCGCAAACTGCAGGAAAAAGAAAAAATCATGGGTTTCGGCCACGCCGTCTATCGCGAGCGCGACCCGCGCAATGCCATCATCAAGGATTGGTCGCGGCAACTGGCCAAGGACAGCGGCAACAAGCTGCTGTTTGATGTCTCCGACCGCGTCGAGCGCATCATGTGGGACGAGAAAAAGCTGTTCGCCAACGCCGATTTCTACCACGCCTCGTCGTATCACTACATGGGCATCCCGACCAAACTGTTCACGCCGATATTCGTCATCTCCAGACT
>CAZHRH010000118.1:1204-6948 GCA_964534475.1 uncultured Wenzhouxiangellaceae bacterium | reverse complement strand
GTCGGCACGACCAGTACCGGCACCGGTGATTTTCGCATCAGCGCAGCAGAGTGGCTGCCGACCAGCACGTCATAAACGGCACCATGGCCATGACTGCCAACAACGATATATTCCGAGCCCAGGCGTTTAGCTTCTTTGATGGTGGTTTTCGCCATGGCGCCTTCCACCACCATGGCGTGCGCCTTGATGCCGGCGGCGTTCAGCTCGCTGACATACTTTTCAAGCTCATCCTGCTCGCGCTGGAAATCCTGCGCTTGCTGTCGGCGCAGTATTTCCGGGCCGGCCTCATAGCCAATAAAATCGGCCTCCGGTTCAGCCACATGCAACACATAAACTTCAGCAGCCGACATTTCGGCAACACGCCTGGCGGCAGCAATGACCTTGCTGCTGGCCGCAGACAGATCAATCGCAACGAGAATGTTCATGGCGTCTCTCCGGGAAGGGTGTGATGCCAGTATAGCCTTGCCGCCTGCCTGCATCCAGCCGTCGGCAGCGCGTCGTGCTATGCTGCTGCCGGAGCTACAGCCGGTAAACCCGCATGATCCATACATCACGTCCTGCACTTCTGTTGATGCTGCTGATCTTCAGCATGACCGCCTGTGGCCAGTCAGAACCGTCCCCAGACCAGCCGCCTGGCCAGACCACACCTGCCGCAATTGCGGACAGCAGCACTGAGACCGTCAGTAATGATGCTGTGGTCAGCGCCACCGATCAGGCCGCCTGTACCACGACGCAGTCACCGTACCGGGATTTTGATTTCTGGATCGGCAGCTGGGATGTCTTTGATGCCAGCAACAACAACAAGGTTGGCAGCAATACCATCAGCAGACTGGCCGGTGGTTGCCTGTTGCTGGAACAGTGGCAGGGCGTGCTCGGCAACACCGGCACCAGCATGAACTTCCATGATCCGCTACAAGGCAGCTGGCGTCAGGTATGGCAGAGCGAGGGCATGTTCATCGATTATCAGGGCGGACTGGACGACAGCGGTGTGATGCGCCTGCAAGGTACCATCAGCTATCACAAGACCGGCAAAACTGCACCATTCCGGGGCAGCTGGCAACTGCAGCAGGATCGCAGCGTGCTGCAGGTGCTGGAGCAGTGGCATGCCGAATCAGAGCAATGGAGCGGATGGTTCAGCGGCATTTACCGACCACAAGTTGCTGCGGATTAAACCGCCTGTGACTGGACTGTCAGTGTAATCTGCCCTATAACTGTGCGCTGGCAATGTGGCAGAATGTGACGCTATGAACACCACGACACAAGCTCTGCGCAGCGGTGCCTATCCGGAGTTGACGGTCCCGGCGGTGCTGGTCGGTTACGTGCTGGGCGCAGTGATTGCGGTCAGCATCGGTTATGCGGCCTTGATCCTCGGCTTCTCCATTGAGGGTTCGGAACTGGCCGCGATTCTCGGTTTTGCCATTCTGCGCGGCATGCTCAGGCGCAACAGCGTGATCGAAGTCAACATCGTGCAGACGGTGGCCAGCGCGGTGAATGGCGCCTCGTCGGGGTTGATGTTCTCGGTACCGGCGATCTTCATTCTCGCCGGCATGCGCGATGATCCCAGCCTGCTGCAGTTTGATCCGGTGCTGATGACCTTCGGCGCCATCGCCGGTGCCTTTCTCGGCATCGGTTTCATCATTCCACTGCGCAAGCAGATGATCGATTACGAGCGGCTGACCTATCCCGGCGGCGTGGCTGTGGCCACCATCCTCAAATCACCCGGTGCCGGTGTGCGCAAGGCCATGATTCTGCTTGCCGCAGCGGTGTTTTCCGGGCTGGTGCATGTCGCCAGCAAGCTCAGCGGTCAGGAATACTGGGATCTGGGCACGCAGCTTGGTCTGCCCGCCTACACCAACGCGGTCTGGTATTTGTCTCTGCTCACGGTCGGGGTCGGATATATTGCCGGGCGCGGTGGCGTTGCCTTTATCATCGGCGGCTATCTTTGCTATTGGTTGCTGTCGCCGCTGCTGGATGGTCTCAACCAGTTGCCGCTGGATGCTGCGGGTGCGGCCATCACCGACCCCGGTCAACTGCGCAGCCTGCTGTACCGCCCGGTCGGTATTGGCATGCTTATTGGCGGTGCGCTGGCCGGTATCGTGCTGGCATTTCCACTGATTGTCGGCGCCATCCGCAGCATGCAGAATGCCGCGCGTGCGGACTCTGCGCTGTCGCGCGATGAAATGCCGATCAAACTGCTGTATTTTGCCGTTGGCGGCGCGGCCATTCTGCTCACCTTCATGGCAGTCAGTTCGGCCGAGCAGACCGGGCTGGTGCGCGGCATGATCATGGCCGTTGCCGGCACCGCCTGGATCTGGATCGCCGGCGTGATTTTGTCCGAGGCCATCGGCCGTACCAACTGGTCGCCGCTGTCGGGCATGACGCTGATTGCCGTGACCATTCTGATTTTCATTACCCGCGGCATGGACGAGAACCAGGCCATCATCGCCGCCATTATGGTTGGCGCAGCCACCTGTGTGGCGATGTCACAGGCCACCGATCTGATGCTGGATCTGAAGACCGGTTACCTGGTCGGCGCCACGCCGAGAATGCAGCAGTACGGTCAGTTTCTTGGTGCCTGGCTGGGGCCGATTCTGATCGTCACGCTGATTTTCATTCTGCACGAAGCCTATACGCTGGGCAGCGACAAGCTGCCGGCACCGCAGGGGCAGGTGCTGGCCAGCATGATTGAGGGCATTCTGGGCGGCGATGTGCCGCTGGCCAAGTATATCGCCGGCGCCGGATTGGGTGCCATGCTCAGTTTATTTCAGCCCGGTCTGGGCATCACCGTGGGGCTGGGCTTTTACCTGCCGTTTGCCATTGTTTTGACCTACAGCATCGGCACGCTGCTGCGGCTCTTCAGCGACTGGCGCGCGGGCGATCAGTTTGCCGATAATGTCGGTATTCCGGTGGCGGCCGGATTGATCGTCGGCGAGGCCCTGGTCGGCGTCGGCTTTGCCATTCAGATCATTTTCTTTGCCGGATCCTGAACATGTCCGTACCTCTGTTATTGCTCATCACGGGATTTGTCGCTGCCGCGCTGGTGGCGGTGCTGGATGTAACCGCAGTCAACTGGCCGCTGTTTGCTTTGCCCTTGCTGCTGGGTTTTACCGGCGTGTTCTGGCGCCGGCGCAATCTGCATACAGCAGCCAGTCATGGCAGCCATGTGCACGGCAGCCTGAACACGCTGGAGCAGTCCCTGCGCAGCATCGACGAAAATCTGCGCAGCATGCTGCAACAGCCGCAGTCATTGCCCACCTATGAGGCGCGCTTCAGCATTGACCGTCTGTTTCGTCAGGATCTGTTTGCCTTTGCCGATGCCCGCGAGTCCATGCAGCATGCGTTTGGCATCCAGGCCTATGCCGATATCATGAGCGCGTTTGCTGCCGGCGAGCGCTATCTGAACCGGGTCTGGTCAGCCTCGGCCGATGGTTATGTGGATGAGGTCAATGCTTATCTGCACAAGGCCAGTGAGCAGTTCAATGAGGCGCTGGAGCTGTTTTTGCAACAGCGTCAGCAGTCCTCGTCAAGCGCAGCCCGGGCTGCGTCAGCGCAGCCGGGCTGACAAACACCAGTGAAGTGGGTGCATTGAACCCCATCTTGTTGATGAATGCCTGCCAGCGCGGATCACCGTGCAGGTTTTGCAGCAGCGGATCGGTGAGCATCTCGATCAGTCCGCCGTCACGATTTTCATAGGCACGCTGCAGCCAGGCAAAGGCCTGCTCCTGATCACCCATGTAAGCGTGTGTTTCAGCAATCTGATAGGCCCAGCCATCGGCATGCCGGTCCATCAAGCGCTGCAGGGCCGATGCGGCTGCCTCGTTTTGACCCAGATCATGCAGTGCCAGCGCCTGGCCCTGCAAGCGCCACCAATCGGCTTTCTCCTCGCTGGCGTGGCTCAGTGCCGCCACGGCATCGCCGCGTGCCAGCAGAATACGGCATTTGGCAAAATGCACACCATAGGCATCCGGGCTTAGTGCCACGGCCTTGTCGACAGCGCTTAGAGCAGCGTCAAGCTGCTGCAGTTTGTAATGCGTCAGCGCCAGATTGATGTAAAGACTGTGGCGGATCGGATCCAGTTTGATGGCGCGCTGATACAAATCCAATGCTTCCTGCAGGCGGCCGCGATTGCTGGCCAGGGTTGCCGCATTGTTGATGATGCGGGCGTCGCCCGAGTCCAGCTTGAGTGCTTTTTGAATGGCGGCATCGGCAGCGGCAAAGTTCCAGTCGTAATACAGTCTGATGCGTCCGAGTTGGGCATGCGCCGGACCGTAGTCCGGATCAATGCTGATGGCCTGCTCGAGCAGACTTCTGGCGCTGGCAAAGGCATCATCAAAGCTGAGCATGCTGACATTGGCCTGGTTGACATAGACGTCGCTGAGCTCAACCAGCGCCGGTGCATAACTGCTGTCGATCTCCAGCGTTTGCTGCAACAGTTGTTCTGCATTGCGCAACGATTCCTCGTTGCGCTCACCTGCTAGTTTGCGTCCTTGCAGAAACAACGGATAGGCCTCGGCATTGGTGGTTCTGACCGCCGGCACATCATCCAGCAGCTTCAGTTTCAAGGCCTCCACCACATTCACAGCGATCTCGTCCTGGATCGCAAACACCTCACTCATGGTGCGATCAAAGCTGGCCGTCCAGACATCAAAACCGTCCTTCGCGCTGATCAGTTTGGTGCTGATGCGCAACTGATCGCCGGCCTTGCGCACGGTGCCTTCCAGCAGATAGGAAACGTCCAGCATGGCACCGATTTCGGGCACGGTCATGCCCTTGTCGCGCACGGCAAAAGACGAGGTTCGCGCCGTCACCTGCAGGGCATCAATATGGGCCAGCAGGTTTAGAATTTCCTCACTCAGGCCATCGGCAAAGTAGGCTTGATCACTTTGCTCGCTGAGATCGGCAAACGGCAGAATGGCAATGCTGGGTGTGGCCGCCAGGGCTGAGAAAGGACTACGCTGTGGATTGAACTTGTCCCACAACAACAGACCCAGCAACAACATCAGCACGACGATGATGATGAAGTCCAGCTCGCGGCCACGAATGACCTGCTGATCACTATCTGCACTGATCTCGGCAGTGCGCACCAGACCGTCCGGGGTCAGATCAAAAATCCACGACACTATCAGCACCAGCGGTAAACCCGCCAGCAGCAGCACAATGATCAGCGTCACTGACCACTCCGGCATATTCAGGTAGGGAAAGATGGTGTCGGCAATTTCGATCAACAGCCAGCCGAAAACCGCGTAGCCAGAGGCGACGCGAAACACATTGCGGCGACGCAATTCCGATAGCAGGCGCATGGCTGTTATCTACGTCTTTGACAGGCAGGCTGTCTGACTCGTTATCATTATTTGCTGGTTCAGGGTTTTTAGCTGGTCTTATTCATTCAGCATAGCAAAACCAGACGCCATCCATGCACTGGTGAGAGAATTGTACTCTATGATTGACTGCCTTCTGATGCGCTGATCTCTCACCCCACGCAGTCAATCCATTCGCCATTGCATGTTTTCACCCGCGCGCAAGGGCACAATCTGCTCACCGGCAGCCGTCAGCGCTGCTGGCATCAGCCAGCTTTGTTGGCGCAAGGTGATGCTTGTGGTGTTGCGCGGCAGGCGGTAGAAATCCGGGCCGTGGCAACTGGCAAAGCCTTGCAGCCGCTGCAGTGCATCATGTGCGGCAAAAACTTCCGCATACACCTCGATGGCGGCATAAGCGCTGTAGACACCGGCGCAGCCGCAGTCGGA
>CAZHRH010000118.1:0-1104 GCA_964534475.1 uncultured Wenzhouxiangellaceae bacterium | reverse complement strand
GCCGCCAGTACCGCATGCACATGCCTGAAGTCGGTCACACCATTGTCCGAGTTGGTGGTGGCGCCAGCCGGATAATACTTCACTGCATGCACAAACTCGCTGTTGGCGGCGCGTTCGATTTCATCCGGCGACGTGTTGTCGGTCAGATACAAGGTCATCAGCGGCGTAAAGTCCAGGCCAGCCGGCAAGGCGGCAAGAATGCGCTCACGATAGGCCGCTGCCTGTGCCACTGTGGTCACCGGCGGCTGCAGATTGGGCATGACAATGGCGCGGGCAAACTGCCGGGCGGTATCGGGTAGCACTGCCGCTAGTATGTCACCATCGCGTAGATGCAGGTGCCAGTCGTCTGGGCGTATGAGGGTCAGATGATCCATGGTAGTAGGGCCGTTAGTCCATTCAGCATTATAGAGGATTGCTGATGCAAGCTTTCTCCATATTAGTGATGCCGATCTGACCAAACTTTCAGGGCAAGAAGACCACGCATCAGGCGCTCAAGGGTATTGTTAATAAGGGAATTATTGGAATAGTGTAGTATAGTAAGGCACAAAGCTGGCACCTGACGCTGATCAGGCGCGCAATGGACATTTGCTTATCAGACAGCAGCAGGGCCAGATCCAAAACAGAGGGTGTCCAGCCATGACTGCAATGCAATCAAGTAAAGAGCCGATTGTCATTGAGCAGCCGTTTCATTTGTTGCAGCTTAGTATTGATCCGGCCAGTGGAACCATCCTCGGGCCTGCCGGCACAGAACAGCTCGATCCCAAGGTCATGGCAGTGCTGCAGCTTCTGGCACAACACTCGCCAGAGCTGGTCACGCGCGAACAGCTTTTCGATGAGGTTTGGTGCGATCGCATCGTCAGCGATGAAACACTGACGCAGTGTGTCTATCAATTGCGTCAGCATCTGGTAGCCGCAGCGGGCGATCGCGAATACCGCAAGCTCATCGTGACTCTGCCAAAACGCGGCTACCGGCTCGACGCTGAAATCAAAACTGCCGCTGATGCGACTGATGCAGACAAAAGCTCGGCGATCAACCTGCTGTTGCGGCCGCGCTTGCTGGTGTTGCTGGCCGGCATGCTCATTGGCTGTTATTTTGCCCTGTCA
>CAZHRH010000117.1:0-6978 GCA_964534475.1 uncultured Wenzhouxiangellaceae bacterium | reverse complement strand
CGTGGCGATTGCCGCCGGCGGCATGCATGTGGCGGTGCATGCGTTTGCCAAGATCACGCTGTTTTTCTGTGCCGGCATGCTTCTGGTATCACTGCACAAGACCCGGGTGTCGGAACTGCGCGGCGTCGGCCGGCGCATGCCAGTGACCTTCAGCGCCTGGCTGATTGCAAGTCTTTGTATCATCGGCATGCCTCTGACCGGGGGCTTCTGGAGCAAATGGTACCTGGTACAGGGCGCCTGGGCCACTGGTGATCTGATTCTGGTGGGCACCATACTGCTGGGCTCGTTGCTGGCAGTGGGCTACCTGTTGCCGCCAGCATTACTGGCTTTCAACAAGCCAAGCGACGACGCTGCCGCGCTCGCTGATAACAAGCCGCGACTGGAAGCGCCGGCAAGTTCACTGCTGGCGATTTGCATCACCGCGGCGATGACCGTGGTATTGTTTTTCATCGCACAGCCAATGATCCGTTTTCTGCAGCAGATTTTTGCATCGACATGACGAACGGCAAACACAAAGCGTCACCGCATGACCAATCATCCGGCGGCCTGTTCTGGGTATCGCCGCAGGGCGCGCGTGCCGCACTGATTGCGCTGCATCTTGCTGCGCTGGTTGCGGTCGTGATCGAATTCATATTCCCGTTTCCTGCCGATGGGCACGCGGTAGAGCGTGTGCATGCGCTGGATTTTCCGGCATCCTATGCCATCTACGGTTTCGTTTCCTGTGTCATTCTGGTGCTGCTGGGCATTGTTCTGCGGCGCCTGGTGAAACGTCCGGAGCACTACTACGAGGATGAGCAGCAATGATCGACAGTCTGCCGCTATCCATCGCCTGGGATGCAGCGCCGGGGATACATCCGGCACTGCTGTTTTTTGGCGCCGCCATTTTGCTGCTGTTGTGTCGGGGCAATGCTGTGCTGCAGGGAGTGCTGCTGATTGCCACACCGATCATTGGCGCGTTCAATCTGCTCACTCTGGAAATGGGCACTGCCTGGACCTGGCAGGTGCTGGATCTGAACCTGGTGCAGTTGCGCGTGGACAGACTCAGCTTTCTGTTCGGCTTGCTGTTTCATCTGGCCTTGTTGCTGGGGGCCATTTACGCGCTGAAAGTCCGCGATACCATGCAGCATGTGGCGACGCTGACCTATGCCGGCAGCGCGCTGGGGGCGGTGTTTGCCGGTGACCTGATTACCCTGTTCATTTACTGGGAAGGCATGGCGCTTGCCTCGGCCATTCTGGTCTGGGCCAACCGCACCAGCACAGCAAGGGCTGCTGGCATGCGCTATCTGGTGCTGCATCTGGCCTCGGGCCTGCTGTTGCTGGCCGGTACCGCGATGATTTATCAGGCCAGCGGCAGTATCGAGTTTGATCTGATCGGGGCGCACAGCCTGGCCGGCTGGTTGATTTTGCTGGCATTCGGCATCAAATGCGGTTTCCCTCTGCTGCATGGCTGGATCATCGAG
This sequence comes from uncultured Wenzhouxiangellaceae bacterium, assembly GCA_964534475.1. Lineage (GTDB taxonomy): Bacteria > Pseudomonadota > Gammaproteobacteria > Xanthomonadales > Wenzhouxiangellaceae > JAHJQV01. The sequence continues at coordinate 5,518 of CAZHRH010000117.1, read as the reverse complement.
GGCTATCCGGCATCCACGCCCAGCGGCACGGTCTTTTTGAGCATGTTCACCACCAAGGTTGCGGTGTATTCTCTGGCACGCGGTTTTGCCGGTACGGAAATGCTGGTGACAATCGGCACGGTGATGGCATTGTTTCCGATCTTTTATGCGGTGATCGAAAACGATCTGCGCCGCGTGCTCGGTTACAGCATGATCAACCAGATCGGCTTCATGGTGGTCGGTGTCGGCGTCGGCACCGAGCTGGCTCTGAATGGCGCGGTTGCGCACGCTTTCAACGAAGTGTTGTTCAAAGGCCTGCTGTTCATGACCATGGGTGCGGTGCTGTACCGGGTGCGCCATGTGCTCGGCAGCGATCTCGGCGGCCTGTACAAATCCATGCCGCTGACCACGCTGTGTTGCGTGGTCGGGGCTGCTTCGATCTCGGCGTTTCCGCTGTTCAACGGATTTGTGTCCAAATCCATGATCATGACGGCGATGATCGAACAGGGCCATAATCTGGCCTGGCTGGGCCTGCTGTTTGCCTCGGCGGGTGTTTTTCACCATGCCGGCATCAAGATTCCCTATTTTGCCTTTTTCAGTCATGATTCCGGCCTGCGCGTGAAAGAGGCGCCCGGCAACATGCTGCTGGCGATGGTCTCTGCAGCAGTGTTGTGTATTGTGGTCGGGTCGTTTCCCGGGCTGCTCTACCAGCTATTGCCATGGCAGGCCGAGTATGTGCCGTATACCTACCCCCATGTTATCGTGCAGGTGCAGATATTGCTGTTTTCAGCACTGGCCTTTGCCTGGCTCAAGCTGACCGGCATTTACCCGCCGGAACTGCGTTCTGTAAACCTGGATGTAGACTGGCTGTATCGGGTGCCGCTGCGGCGTTTTCTGCAGTCGACGTTCGGCGGTTTCTTGACCATTTGCGGACAGTGTAACCAGATCTGTCAGCGCACTCTGCACAGCGGATCGGTGCTTGTGCATGGCGTGCTGGCCAAGTCAACGCACAGCGGTGTTGCTTTACTGCTGGTCGGGATTTTGCTGGTGGCTTATATGGTGTTGTACTACTTCAATGTGTGATGGGAATGTTTGATGGGAATGCTTGCTGGCAATGTTTGCTGGGCGTGCTTGAGCAGAGGTTTTTGACATGAATGACCAGACATTTTTCAGCTCATGATGATGCGCATCATGGCACTTGTGGTGCTGTTGGCAGTAGGCTGGTTGCTGTGGTCGGGGCATTACACGCCTTTACTGCTGGGCTTTGGCGTCTTTTCCTGCGCGCTGGTGACTGTGCTGGCCCGGCGCATCGGTTTTTTCGACGATGATGTATACACCTTGCATCTGGGGGCCGGGCTGCCACGCTTCTGGCTGTGGCTGCTGCAGGAACTGATCAAGTCCAACATCCAGGTGGCGCGCATTGTGCTGCATCCTGATTTGCCGATCAGTCCAAGCATTGTCAAGATTGATGTGGCTGCTGTGCCGCGCGTCAGCCAGGCGACTCTGGGCAATGCCATCACCCTGACGCCGGGCACGGTGACGCTGGATATTTACCAGGACAAGCTCGAAGTGCATTGTTTGACCGCTGCCACCAGGCGGGAGCTGGAGCAGGGTGAGATGGTGCGCCAGGTGCAGCGCTTGTCCGGAGGGCGCTAGCATGTTTTACGCTGCCTGTATAGCAATACTCGTGACCATGGCGCTGGCGCTGACCCGCGCACTGGCAGGGCCAAGCATTTATGACCGCATTCTGGCGGTCAATATGTTTGGCACCAAAACCGTGCTGCTGCTTGCGGTGATCTCATTTCTCAATGATCGTCCGGATTTTCTGGATCTGGCGCTGGCCTATGCGTTGATCAATTTTATAGGCGTGCTGGCAGTGCTGAATTTTGTCCAGAGCAACACATCCAGGCAAAGCGAAGAAAACGGTCATTGATATGTTGAATATAGTGCTGGATGCTGCAAGCTGGATACTCATCGTCATCGGTGGTGTATTTGTATTTATCGGTGGTGTGGGCGCACTGCGCATGCCGGATTTCTATACCCGCTTGCATGCGGCCAGCCTCACTGACACGCTGGGCACCATCGCGCTCTTGTTCGGCATCATGCTGCAGGCTGGACTGACATTGAGCACGCTGAAGATTGTCTCCATCCTGATTTTTCTCATCCTGACCGGTCCGACGGCGGCCTATGCGCTGGCCAATGCTGCGCGCCTGGCCGGTCTGAGTCCGGGCAACGAGCACGGCGAGGAAAACCATGACCAAGATCAACAGGAGTCATAAGCAATGACCATGCTGTTTGGCGCTTTCCTGCTTACCCTGCTGATGATTACCGCAATCGGTGTTGTGCGCTCGCGCAATCTGTTCGCAGCAGTGATGCTGCTGGGCATCTTCAGCCTGCAGATCGCCGCTGTCTTCTTTATTCTTGATGCGGCGGATGTGGCGTTGACTGAAGCCGCTGTCGGGGCCGGTGTCGCCACCGTACTGATGCTCGGCGCGCTTGCGCTGATCGCCGATAAAGAGCGTTTGCAGGAGCGCCTGAATCTGTTTGCGCTGGCGCTGGTGACGGTGGTCTCCCTGCTGATCATCTATGCCACGCTGGACATGCCCGGTCTGGGTGATCCGAATGCGCCGGTGCACCAGCATGTGGCGCCCTGGTATTTGTCCGAAACGCCGCAGCAAATTGATATTCCCAATGTGGTCACTGCCATCCTGGCCAGTTATCGTGGTTATGACACGCTGGGTGAGTTGTTCGTCATTCTCACCGCCGGTATCGGTGTCTTGTTCATTCTCGCCAATGGCGGTCGCCGCGATGAATCGCCCATGGTGGCAACGCCGGAGGCATATGGCCTGCGCCATCACCTGGTGCCGCGCGTGGTGGGCAAGTTGCTGGTGCCGTTCGTGGTGTTGTTCGGGCTGTATGTGCAGTTTCACGGCGAGTATGGGCCCGGCGGTGGTTTTCAGGCCGGCGCGCTGGTCAGCGCTGGTCTGATTCTGTACGCGCTGATCGAAGGCGAACGCGCCGCCCTGAATGTGCTGTCATTCCCGGCGCTGGCGATGATGACTTCGGTCGGTGCCATGCTCTACGCCGGGGTGGGTGTGGCCTGCCTGCTCGCTGGCGGCAATTTTCTCGACTATTCGGTCCTGGCCAGTGATCCCATCGTTGGTCAGCATGCCGGCATCATCATCATTGAACTCGGCGTTGGCCTGACGGTGACCGGCGTCTTGCTGACGGTGTTTCATGCCTTCGCTGCGCGTCAGAGGCCAAGCTGATGGAATTGTTCAGTCTCTACAACTACTGGGTTTTCGCGGTACTTTTGTCGATCGGACTGTATGCCATCATGGCCAAGACCAACCTGGTCAAGAAGCTTATCGGCATGTCCATTGTGCAGGCTTCGGTGTTCCTGCTGTACATCTCCATGGACAAGGTGGATGGCGGCACCGCACCCATAATCAAGCAGTCCGCAGGTGATGTGCTGTATTCCAATCCATTGCCGCAGGTGTTGATCCTGACCGCCATTGTGGTCGGTATTGCCACGCTGGCGCTGGGTCTGGCGATCACCGTGCGTATCAGTGAAACCTACGGCACGATCGAAGAAGACAAAATGCTGGAACAGGACCGCGAATGAACTCGATCAGCACACACCTGCCGATTCTGCAGGTTCTGGTACCGCTGTTGACGGCATCGGTGACTGCACTGTTGCATCAACACAAGTTGGCCTGGTCTGCGGCCACTGCGGCGTCTGTGTGTGCTTTTGCCATCGCCGTTGAGCTGGCCAGTGTCAGCATGTCCGGCGAAATACTGCGCTATGACCTCGGCGGCTGGCCGGCACCCTATGGCATTGAACTGGTGGTGGATGCGTTTTCAGCCCTGTTGCTGCTGATCATCACCGGCGCATCCAGCATCGCACTGCTGGTAGCGCGCAACAGCCTGGAGCTGGAAGTGGCCCCGCAACGCCAGTATCTGTTCTATACCGCCTGGCTGCTGGCGTTGGCCGGCCTGATCGGGATTGTGGTCGCTGGTGACGCCTTCAATATATTTGTGTTCATGGAGATCTCATCGCTGGCCACCTATATTCTTATTGCCGGCGGGCCCCGGCGGCAAGCGCTGCATGCGGTGTTCAAGTATCTGCTCATGGGCACGATTGGCGCCACCTTCTATCTGATCGGTGTCGGCCTGATCTACATGATGACGGGCACACTGAATCTGGCCGATATGGCAGATCGCATTGCTGAGGTATCAGACGCGAAACCGGTACTGCTGGCGGCTGGCTTTATCATCGTCGGGCTGGCGCTGAAAGCTGCGGTGCTGCCGCTGCACACCTGGCTGCCCAATGCTTATACCTATGCCCCCCATGCGGTCACGGTATTCATCGCCGCCTGCTCGACCAAGGTCGCGCTGTATGTCTTGCTGCGCTTTGACTTCATGGTGCTGAATACCAACCTGCCCGGACAGATGGCGCAGTTCAGCAGTTTTCTCATGCCATTGGCGATCCTGGCCATTGTGCTGGCATCAATCGTTGCCTTGTATGAGAACAACCTGAAACGCATGCTCGCCTATTCTTCCATCGCGCAGATCGGCTACATACTGTTTGGTGTTTGTCTGCTGTCGGTGACCGGCTTGACCGCCGGTATTGTGCACATGTTCAACCATGCGCTGGCCAAAGGTGCCCTGTTCATCGCGGTCGCCTGTGTGGCGACATCTTGTGCCCTCACGCTGGATAAGATGCACGGCATCGGCAAACAGATGCCGCTCACCATGGCCGGGTTTGTTATCGCCGGCCTGAGCCTGATCGGCATTCCCGGTAGCGCCGGATTCATCAGCAAATGGTACCTGGTGCAGGCCGCACTGGAGCAGGGACTCTTCGGAATGCTGCTGGTGATCCCGGTGTTGCTGGGCTCACTGCTGGCGGTGATGTATATCTGGAAAGTCGTGCAGGTGGCCTATTTCGAGACGCCAGATACGGCAGTAACACACACTGAAGCACCCAGGTGGATGCTGGCTGTGCTATGGCTGGCGATTGTGCTGAACATCTATTTTGGCCTGCAGCCCGGAATCCAGCTTGAACTGGCACGTCTTTCCGCACAGTTGCTGCTGAATTAAGGGGTTGGTTTCACTGGAAGACAGGAACAGCAACGGTTCCGGCGGCTGCCTTTCCATGACTGATCATGATTTTTTAGTGCTACCTGTCTGTGTTTGCCAGTGAGCGCAGCAATCCAGTATCTGTCGCCGGCGTCAGACCGCTGAGCTGATCGGCCAGCAATTCGGCACACAAAGGCGTGCTGCTGATGCCGCGACTGCCGTGGGCGGTGTTCAGCCAGATCTTGTCATTATCAGGCAGTGGGCCAACGAGCGGCAGATAATCGGCGGTGCGGCAGCGCAGACCGCTGCGTGACGGCAGCAACTTCATGCTATCTCCGCCGAGTGCTTGCCAGTGCTGTGGCAGATGCTGGCGCAGGGTGTCCAGATTGTACTGATCATCCGCCACATTGCTGATCAAAGGGTTGCTCTGTATCAATGCAGCGGCTTCGTCGGCGTCGGC
>CAZHRH010000116.1:0-6998 GCA_964534475.1 uncultured Wenzhouxiangellaceae bacterium | reverse complement strand
TCATGCCCAGCCGTTCCAGGCATTGCCACAAGCGAAACTGTGCGTCGGCCACTTCCGGCAGCGCTTTGGCATACTGCTGCCAGCGCTGCAGACTTTGCTCATACTCGCCCAGTCCCCACAGGCAGCGGGCGTGCTCCAGGGGAAACTGACGCTGCTGTGGATCGAGCTGTTGCAACAATTGCATGGCCTGCTCCCAGGCCTGCAGATTCATGTAGGCTTGTAGCACTTGTTGCCGGGTTTCGGGTTCGTTCAGGGCCATGGAGTTGGCCGTGTGCAGATCGTGCAACGCGCTGTCGCGATCACCGTTCTGGTGATAATAGCTGGCCGACAGCAACCAGACTTTTGGGTTGCTGGTGTCGGTCAGGCGCAGTTGCTCCAGCAGCGTGCCGGCGCGGCCCAGATTGCCGCGCTGCAGCGCGCTGCTGGCTTGTTGCAGGTTGGATTGCATGGAAGTTTTGCTATGTTGCAAGACAACAGGCATTATAAGGACAACGCAGCGTGCTTGTGGCAACATACTTGTATATGGGGCAGGGGTAGATGGGGCAGTGAGCAGGGTCATAATGCATAGCACGGGAACAAACGCTGACAGCGCAATCATGCTGCGCTGTTGATCGGCCAAGATGAAAGCCCAGCAGCACAATGACATCAAGGCAAGGCTGGACGATGCGATGAGCCTGTTGCATCCGTGGCGCTGTGTGCTGTGCCAGCAGTCATCCGATCAAGCGCGCGATCTGTGCACGGCCTGCGCCGATGACCTGCCCCTGCTGCAAACTCAATGCCAGCGTTGTGCAGAACCCCTGGTGACGACAGCGGCGCTGTGTGGCCGCTGTCAGCAGAAACTGCCGGCGTTTAACCAGGTGTTTGCGGCTTATCAATATGCGCAGCCGGTGCAGAGCATGCTCACCGCCTTCAAGTATCAGCGCCGGCAGGTGCTGGGACGGGTGCTGGCGGAGACGGCGGCCGGGCACATCGCCGATGCCATTGTGGCTGAGGATCTGCCCTTGCCGCAGGCGCTGGTGCCGGTGCCGCTGCATCGCTGGCGACTGCTGCGGCGCGGCTTCAACCAGTCGTTTCTGATCGCCCGGGATATACAACGACACCTGCAGCGGCGTGCTTTACACACTGAGTTGACGCCGTCCATGCTGGCGCGGGTGCGCCGCACCCAACCGCAGGCCGGTCTGGATCTGGCCGCCAGACGGCGCAACCTGCGCGCCGCGTTTCGTGTGCATGGAGCGGTACCCGCGCATGTCTGTCTGGTGGATGATGTCATGACCTCGGGCAGCACCGTGGAAGCCTGCGCCAAGTTGCTCAAACGTGCCGGTTGTGAGCGCGTTGATGTCTGGGTGCTGGCGCGCGCCAGCAGAATCGATTAGCGCAGCGACACCGCATAATACGTCGCACAGCGACACATCCGTTAGGCGGTTTGGCGCTAGTTTTGAGGGTTTCCCGCTGTGGCTTGTCTATAGCGGCGGTTCAGCTATTGCTGAATATCAGTTTCGGTCGCGAATACAGGCTGGCGGCGAGCATTGCCAGCAAGAGGCCTAACAGCAGGCTGCAGATCACGCTGAGCAGTTGCCAGTCCAGCGGCAGCAGGTTACCGCTGGTGGTTTCGTTGATGAGCAGGCTTTGCGACAGCAGCGGCACCGCCATCATCCACAGCTCCGGCTTGACCGGGTTGATGAACATCCACAGTGTCGGCAGCATGGGGATAAATATGACAAAGCCCATGTAGGATTGTGCTTCGCGAAAGCTCTTGGCGAAGGCGGCGAGTATGGTCAGCAAGGCCCCGGCGATCAGCGCCACCGGTGCCGTCAGCAGCCAGAACTGCAGGGCCATGCCCCAATCCAGATTCAGCTTGAAATCCATCGAGGCGGCGGGGATAAAACCCACGCCGATGACAAAAGCGACCAGCGTCAGCGCCAGTGAGATCAGCGTGAACGCGGTGGTGGCGAGCAGCTTGCCGGCCATGATCTGCCAGCGCGGCAGCGGGTTGATCAGCAGCGGTTCCAGCGACTTGCGTTCCTTCTCGCCGGCGGTGGTGTCGATCGCCACCGACATGCCGCTGACGAACAGGCCGATCATGACGAAATAAGGCAGCATGGCCAGGATCAACGCGCCGCGACTCTCCGGCGTGGACAAATCAATTTCCTTGATCATCACCGCCTGCATCAGCGCCGGATCGACGCCGCGCAACTGAATGCGTTGCGCGCCGATCTGTCGACCATAGCCATTCAGCAGGTTTTGCACACGGGTAATGGTGGTGCCGACCTCACGCCGGGAGCGATCTGCCAGCAGTTCGACCACTGCCGGTTCGCCATTGCGCCACTGCTGCGGGTAGTCGTCAGTAATGCGGATGATGACATCGTGGGTTTCATCGGCAATGGACTGCTCCGGGTCATCCGGCGCGGCCAGTACCTGCATGCCGTTTTGCTGCAGCGACTGCACCAGGTTGGGCGCCAGCTCGGCATTGACCACCGGGATTTCCAGCGTCTCCTCGGCTTTTTCCATCTCCTTGCCGGTGATAAAGCCAAACAACAGCACAAACAGCAGCGGCCCCAGTACCGGACCCATGATCAGTGCATTCAATACCGTGCGCCGGTCGCGCAGGCTGTCGCGCATTTCTTTGTCGAAAACGCTGAAAAGTCTCATGCCAGCAGGCCCTCCTCGCTGCCGATCAGTTGCACAAAGGCGTCTTCCAGCTCATGGGTGCCGGCCTGCTGGCGCAGCTCGTCGGCAGTGCCATCGGCGGCCACAACGCCATCGGCGATGATGACAATGCGATCACACAAGGCGGCGACCTCCTGCATGATGTGGGTGGACAACACGATGCAGTGGCCGGCGGCGCGCAGGCGCAGCAGCATCGCGCGCAGCGCCCGCGTGCTCATCACGTCGAGGCCGTTGCTGGGCTCATCCAGCAGCAGCGTTTTCGGCTCGTGCACCAGCGCCCGCGCCAGCGCCACGCGCACGCGCTGGCCCTGGGAAAAGCCTTCGGTGCGGCGATCAATGAATTCATGCAGGTCAAGCTGCTCACACAAGGCATGGATACGCTGATCCAGTGCCGTGCCACTGATGCCATGCAGCTTGCCGAAATAGGCGATGTTTTCACGTGCTGTCAGCCTTGCATACAGGCCGCGCGCATCCGGCACCACGCCAAGGCTGGTCTTGACCTTGAGCGCGTCTTTTTGCGGATCAATGCCATCGATACGAATGCTGCCGGCATCCGGCGGCAACAGCGAATACAGCATGCGCAGTGTGGTGGTCTTGCCGGCCCCGTTGGGACCGAGCAGGCCGGTGATCTGGCCATCGGCGGCAATAAACGACACATCGCGCACGGCCTTGACGCTGCCGAAGGATTTCTGCAGATGCTCAGCAACAATCATGGCGATGGCCCCAGCAGGGTGAGGAAAAACGGACTCGCCTTGATGTCATCTATGCAGCTTGTATCGATTGCGGCAGGTTCCGGCGTGTGCAGGAATTCGGCCAGCTTGTCCGGCACGCAGCCATGCCGCAGCACGCTGTGGCCCTGGCCGGGAATCACCCAGTGCGCCGAGCGGGCAAACTGCTCGGCTGCCTGTTCAGCATAGCGTGGAGGCGTCACCGGATCGACCTCGCCGGACAAAAGCAGCACCGGCACCTGATCATTGTCCAGCGGCTGATGAAAATCGGCCGGGACGTTACCGCGCGGCCAGATTTCACACTGCGCACGCATGACTTCCAGCAGAGTATTGCCGAGCAGCGTGTCGCTGTGATCCAGCGCTTCGGGGTAAAACGGCACGTCCTCGCTGCAGATCACCGACATTTCCATGCCGCGGGCGAGCATGTCGGTGAGGTTGCCCACCTGCATCAGCGCCTGTGTCGCCAGCGGTTCCCAGTCGCCCAGTTCGGCCTGTTCCAGCACAATCGGTAGCAATGCCTGGGTTTCGCTGGCATAGCTGAGCAGGCGCACCGCCACTGCCAGCACGTCCTGGGTCACCGGAATGGTCTCAAGATCGCCCGAGGTGGGCATGCGCAGGGTCAGGTCCGGTGTTGCCACGGCAAGTTGTTGCTGCAACTTTTGCAGCGCTGCTGCCGGATCGCCAAAGCGGTCAAAGCAGTCTTTTTGTTCGCGGCAGCGGGAGAAAATGCGCTGCAGCGCCAGATCCAGCATCGGCGCATGTTCGGTGCCCAGCAGCACCTGCGGCGGTGCCACGCTGTCCAGCACCATGCTGCGCACGTGCTCGGGATAATTGCGCAAATACACCTGTGCCGCGCGCGTGCCGTAAGAAACACCGATCAGGTTGATCTGGCCAAGCCCCAGCGCCTGGCGTACCGCTTCAATGTCGCCGGCTGCTATGGTGGTGGTATAAAAGCGCGCATCGGCATCCAGTTCGGCCAGGCATTCGCGTGTATTCTGACGGATGGCGTCGAGATCAATGTCGGTGACGAATTCCGCCTCGCCCAGGGCGCACTGCAGTTTGTTGGAGCCGCCGGTGCCGCGCTGATCGACCAGTATGACATCGCGTTGTTTGTTCGCCTCCCGCAACGCGCCGGCAACAATCGGCCAGGTTTCCGTGGCCGCCTGGCCGGGACCACCGGCAAAAAAGAAGATCGGATCGTCTGCCTGCTGTTTCGGGTCGCGGGCCGCTATACGGGCTATGCGCAGACTGATGCTGCGGCTGCTGGTGTTGTGATCGGCAGCCTGCGACTGGGCCGGATTTTCCGCCACCAGCAGGCTGCCGCACTTGGCCTCGGCGGTGAGCGTGGTGCCGGGCAGTTGCAGGATGCAGTCGGTGAAAACGATGCTGTTGTTGCCGGATGCTGCAGCCTGTTCCGGCTGGGCCAGCGCTGCAGGCAAGACCAACGCGCTGGTCAGTAGCATACTCAGCAGCAGGCGCGGCAATGATGTCAGTTGATGCATGAATTGTTCCAGATGTTGACGTGCCGAATGTGGTTTGTTCTGTATCGGTCTGCGGCTGGTTAATGCTGCCAGCCAGGAATCATTTAGAAGTTTAGCTAAATATCTAAATAATGTCAACCGCGTTTTCTCTTCACGCGATGTTGGCAAACTGTATTGACGGCATTTGATTCCAATTCTGCTGACCCCAGATTGCAGCGTATCCTAGCACACCGATTCTGCTCATCGCTGTGACACAAGTCATGCCTGCCAGCAGGGTTTGTGGCACCATGAACAACTCTATTTTATAGCACCAGTAACAGGACCCTTCATGCTTGCACTTGATATCCGTGATCTAACGAAAACCTACAAAAACAACATACAAGCGCTGCGTGGTGTCAGTCTGCAAGTGGAACGGGGTGATTTTTTTGCCTTGCTGGGCCCCAATGGTGCCGGTAAATCGACGCTGATCGGCATACTCAGTTCGCTGGTCAACGCCAGTTCTGGCAAGGTCACCATCTGCGGTCATGACCTGTACCGTGATCGTGCGCGGGCCATGGCCAGCATCGGCCTGGTGCCGCAGGAGATCAACTTCAACCAGTTCGAAAAACCGATCGACATTGTCGTGCAGCAGGCCGGCTACTACGGGATTCCCCGGTCAGAAGCGCTGCGCCGCGCCGAGCGTTATCTGAAGCAATTGTCGCTGTGGGACAAGCACGACAAGATCTCCCGCAGCCTGTCCGGCGGCATGAAGCGCAGGCTGATGATTGCCCGCGCCATGGTCAACGAGCCGGAACTGCTCATTCTGGACGAGCCCACCGCCGGCGTCGATATCGAGATCCGCCGTTCCATGTGGAAATTCTTGCGCGCGATCAACGAGCAGGGCACCACGGTGATACTGACCACGCATTATCTGGAAGAAGCCGAGGAGATGTGTCGCAACATTGCCATCATCGATAACGGCCAGATCATCGAAAACACCGACATTAAAACACTGTTGACGAAACTCGATGTGGAAACATTTGTGCTGGATTTGCGAGCACCCTTGCAGCAGTTGCCGGAGGTTGAAGGCATGAGCTTTCATCTGCGCGATGAACTGACGCTGGAAGCCTCGATTCCGAAAGGCAAATCCATCAACAGCCTGTTCAAGGTGCTGCAGGCACAAGACATCCAGGTCAACTCGATGCGCAACAAGTCCAATCGGCTGGAGGAGCTGTTCATGCGTCTGGTGGACAAAGGCGACCTGCAAACTGAAACCAGCACGGCAACTCCCGCCGCCGCAGCACAGGAAGCCACGGCATGAACCAGATCGACAGCGCCGACATGAACATGACTCAGGTCAACCTGATTGGCTTTCGCACCATCATGCGCCGTGAAGTCAACCGCATTCTGCGCATCTGGGCGCAGACGCTGTTGCCACCGGCGATCACCATCTCATTGTATTTCATCATTTTCGGCAGCCTCATCGGCAGTCGCATAGGTGAGATGGGTGGCTATGACTATATGCAGTTCATCGTGCCGGGACTGATCATGATGTCGGTGATTCAAAACAGCTATGGCAATATCGTATCGTCGTTTTTCGGCGCCAAGTTCGGACGTCACATTGAAGAGCTGCTGATCTCGCCATTGCCGAACTGGGTGATACTGGCCGGCTATGTGATCGGTTCGATGTTTCGCGGCCTGCTGGTCGGTGCCGTGGTGACTCTGGTGGCAATGTTTTTTACCCGGCTGCAGATTCATAACTGGGCGATCACCATCAGCGTGGTGCTGCTGACCTCGATGGTGTTTTCGCTGGCCGGCATGATCAACGCCATCTTCGCGCAGAAGTTTGACGACATCACCATTGTGCCGACTTTTATTCTGACTCCCCTGACCTACCTGGGTGGCGTGTTTTACTCGGTGTCGCTGCTGCCTCCGCTGTGGGAGGCTGTGTCCAGCGTCAACCCCATCCTGTACATGGTCAATGCATTTCGCTACGGCATGCTAGGAGTTTCGGATGTGCCACTGCTGCCGGCGTTTGTCATCATTTTGCTGTTCGTCGTGCTGCTGAGTGGCATTTGTCTGTATCTGCTGCAGAAAGGTGTGGGCTTGCGTAGCTGATTGACCCCCACCCCGGCCCTCCTCC
>CAZHRH010000115.1:0-7037 GCA_964534475.1 uncultured Wenzhouxiangellaceae bacterium | reverse complement strand
TATATGCTCGGCCATGATCTTGTTGACGCTGGCGAAATCGCTCATGTCCAGGACATAGATGTTGAGCTTGACCAGATCGGCCAGGCTGCCGCCGGCCTGCTGGCACACCGCAGCGAGGTTTTTGAACACCTGGTGCAACTGCAATTCGAGGTTGTCTGCGACCAGTTCCATGCTCTCGGGATGCAGTCCGATCTGACCGGACAGGTAGACGCAATCGCCGGCCGCAACGGCCTGGGAGTAGGTGCCGATGGCAGCAGGTGCCTCGCTGGTGCTGATGGTCTGTCTCATATTGTTGTTCCCTAAGTCACTAGTGCTGAATGATGATCATGTGCCGGCGGCGGTGATGGCCTCGGAATCGGGGGCAGGGTGTTCTGTTTTCACGGCCCCGGGCAGGCGCATCTCACGTTCGATTTTGACCACATAGGGGTTGTGATGCAAGCGCTTGATCACACGCGCCAGATGCACCCGGTTGCGCACGCTGAGCAGAAACATCAGCGTGGCTGAATTTTCCTCGCCGGCAGGTTGTTCAATGTGCACGATGTTGGTGTCGGCGCGGCCGATGCTTTGTGAAATACTGGCCAGTACGCCGCTGCCGTTGATGCAGTACAGCCGCAGCAGGGCATGGAAACTGTGGGTCATGGCCTGGGCCCATTCCACGTTGATCTGGCGCTCCGGGTGTTTCTGATGCAGTTGCCGACCCAGCTTGCATTCGCTGCGGTGGATGGCGATACCGCTGCCGGCATGCACGTAGCCGATGATGTCATCGCCGGGAATCGGATAGCAGCAATTAGAGAACAGCACTGCGCTGCCTTCATCGCCGGAGATGGCCAGGGCCTCCTGGTCATCCGCTGCCTGTTCGCCATCACGTCGCTGCAGCAGCGGCAGCAGTTTGGCGGCGGCAATGTTGGCCAGCATTTCACCGTGCGCCAGTTTGATCAGCAGGTCTTCCATGCGCTCGAGATTGTGTCGACGCAGATAACGCTGCAGGCGTCGCTTCGGCACATCCTCCAGGGCGCAGTTGTAGGCGGCCAGGGCCTTTTCCAGCATGCGGTGACCGAGCCTGGCGCTGTCGGTCAGGTCCATTTCGCGCAGGGAATGGCGAATCGCTGCGCGCGCCTTGCTGCTGTTGACGATCTGCAGCCACTGCGGCTTCGGCAGGCTGTCGGCGTCGGTTTCAATGGCCACGGTTTCACCGGATGTCAATTGGTAACTCAATGGCACGGTCAGATTATCGACCTTGCAACCGCGGGCATGGTTGCCGATTTCGGTATGAATGGCGTAGGCAAAATCCAGCGCCGTGGAGCCTTTGCGCAGGTCGATGATGCGCCCCTTGGGCGTGAACACGAAAATCTGGTTGGGATACAGTTCCGCCTTGATGGAATCCAGCAACTGCACCGAGTTGGTGTCCTCGCGGGCCGGGTCAAACAACTGTGTAAACCAGCCGCGCACACGTTTGGTGCTGCCGCGATCGCTTTGCTCGGGTTCGTATTTGTAAGACCAGTGCGCGGCCTGGCCACGCTCGGATATCTCGTCCATGTCTTCGGTGCGAATCTGTATTTCCAGCGTGGTGCTGTCTTCGGTCTTGACGATGGTGTGCAGGGACTGATAACCGTTCGCCTTGGGCAGGGCAATGTAATCCTTGAAGCGGCCGGGGATGGGCTGATACAACTGATGCACGGCGCCCAGCGCCATGTAGCATTTGCCCAGCGTGTCGGTGATCACGCGCAGTGCGATGATATCGGCAACCTCATCCAGCGACAGGTTTTTGTCGACCATCTTGCGATAGATGCTGTAGGCTGATTTGCCGCGGCTTTTTATCGAGCACTTGATGCCGTGTTGCTGCATGGCCCGGCGCAGCCGGCTGCCTTGCCTGCGAATCTCGTTGCGTTGATCGCCGTACAGGCTTTTCGCCCGCCGCGAAATGACCTCGTGGCGTCGCGGGTACATGTTCTTGAAGCCCAGATCTTCCAGCTCCTCGCGGAATTTCTGCAGTCCCAGACGACCGGCCAATGGTGCATAGATGTCCAGCGTTTCCTGCGCAATCCGGCGCCGTGAATCAGCCGCCATGGCACCCAGTGTGCGCATGTTATGCAGGCGATCAGCGAGTTTGATCAGCAGCACGCGCAGATCACTGACCATGGCCAGAATCATCTTGCGGAAACTCTCGGCGGTGGCTTCCTGGCGGGTGCGGAATTTGACCTGGTCCAGCTTGGTGACGCCATCCACGAGAAAGGCGATGGTGGCATTGAATTCGTTGTTCAGTTGGGCATGACTGATCGGGGTATCTTCAATGGTGTCGTGCAGAATGGCGGCGCAGATACATTCATGGTCCAGCCGCAATTCGGCCAGCAACAGGGCCACGGCAATCGGGTGTTCAATGTAGGGTTCACCGCTTTTGCGGAATTGACCTTCATGGGCGGCAGTGCCGACAGCAATGGCCTTGTTGATCAGCTCGATCTGTTCTGCCGGGAGATACTGCTGCAGGCAGGCGCGCAGATCACGCAATACTTTGGGATCGCGACGGGAACCCTGCTGGCGGGTAATTTCAGCGGTCGTCGTCCTCGTCATCCTGGATTTGCTCGCGTTCATGTTCTGCTGCCGCGCGGGCAGCATCAAGCTGCAACTGCATATCGCTGACCAGCTCTTCGGTGATCAGTCCATCGGCAATTTCGCGCAGCGCAACCACGGTCGGTTTGTCGCCTTCTTCCGCCACCAGTGCCTCGCTGCCATGGGCTATCTGGCGCGCCCGCTTGGCGGCGGTCAACACCAGCTCAAAACGGTTGTCTTCGTGGTTCATGCAGTCTTCAATGGTGATTCTGGCCATGCTCTTGTCTCTGAAAATAATTGATAAAACACTACATTGTATAGCATCAGACGATGCTGGTACACGGACGTTCCCGAAATCACCGTCATAACAATATTCATGGTTGTGGCGGGAACAGTTTCTGCATCGGCGCGGCCAGACGCTGCCGCTGGCAGCGCAGTGCAGTGATGATGGCCTGGAACTGATCCAGCGCGGCGGCATAATCGTCGTTGAACAGAAGAAAATCGTATTCCGGCCAGTGCGACAGCTCCGCACGCGCCGCCGCCATGCGCTGTGTGATCACTTGCTCGCTGTCCTGGCCACGCGTGCGCAGCCTTTGTTCCAGTGCCGGCAGCGACGGCGGCAGCACAAAGATGCTGGCTGTGCGCGGGCACTGTTGGCGAATTTTCTGCGCGCCCTGCCAGTCGATTTCCAGCAGCACATCAAAACCGGTGTCGAGCAGTTTATCGGTGGCGCTGCGCGAGGTGCCGTAGAGGTTGCCGAACACTTCCGCGTGTTCCAGAAAATCATCAGCCTGCAGGCGCTGCTGAAACGTGGCGCGATCGACAAAATGGTAATCCACGCCGTCGCGTTCGCCGTCGCGCGCTGTCCTCGTGGTGTAGGAAACAGACAGCCGGCAGCGCGGGTCACGCTGCAGCAGACCGTGAATAAGACTGGTTTTTCCGGCCCCCGACGGCGCCGAGACGATGAGCATGCTGCCGCTGCTGGTGACGCCGGGATCACTCAACGTTTTGCACCTGTTCGCGCAACTGTTCGATCAGCACCTTGAGATCGATCGATGCCTGGCTGGTGCGCTTATCCACCGATTTCGAGCCCAGCGTGTTGGCTTCGCGATTGAATTCCTGCAGCAGGAAATCCAGCCGGCGCCCGACCGGCTCGTCTTTTTGCAGCGTGGTGCTGGCTTCCTTGATGTGGCCCTGCAGTCGATCCAGTTCTTCGTCGATGTCGATCTTTTGTGCCTGAATCGCCAGTTCCTGCTCCAGCCGCCCCGGTTCGGCGTCGACGGATAGCTCGCTGAGTCGCTGCTGCAGGCGCTGTTGCAGTTGCTGGCGTATCTCCGGCAGCCAGTCGCGCACCTGCTGCAGCAGGGCATCGATGGCCTGCAGGCGTTGCTGCAGCAGTTGTTCGATGTGGCTGCCTTCGCGCTGGCGCTGTGCGCACAGTTGCTGCAGTGCCTGCTGCAGCAGATCCCGCGCCAGCGGCTGCAGCGGCGCCAGGTCCGGGCTGTGTTGCTCGATCATGCCCGGCCAGGTGAGCCAGGTCTGCGGGTCCGGATTGGCCTCCACCTGCAGCAGATCGCACAAGCGGGCATGGGCGGCGATCAGATTCTGCGCCAGCGATGCGTTCACGCTGATGTCGGCGGCCATGCTCTCGGCAGTGGGCACAAAGCGCAGTTGCGCTTCGATGCGGCCGCGGCTGATATATTGCGCTATAAGCTCGCGAAACTCACCTTCCAGAGCGCGCAACTCTTCCGGCAGGCGCAGGCTGATGTCCAGGTAGCGGTGATTGACCGCGCGCATCTCCCAGCTCAGTTGCCCCAGCGCATCGTCATGGCTGGCGCTGGCAAACGCGGTCATGCTGTTGATCATGGTTTTTTCGCCGACAGTGGAATAACGCATCATGGTAACCTTGTCGGCCACTTTCAACAACGATTCCAGCTATGAACAGATCTGATGCACGCAGTGCCGATCAATTGCGTCCGGTGCGCATCGAGCGTCACGTCAGCATGCATGCCGAAGGCTCGGCACTGATCCATTGCGGTCGCACCCAGGTGTTGTGCACCGCCAGCGTGGAAGAGCGCGTGCCGCCCTGGTTGCGCAACAAGAAACAGGGTTGGGTCACGGCCGAATACGGCATGCTGCCGCGCGCCACCGGCAGCCGCAACCAGCGTGAAGCAGCGCGCGGCAAGCAGGGCGGCCGCACCATGGAAATCCAGCGCCTGATCGGCCGCTCGCTGCGCTCGGTGGTGGATCTGCAGGCGCTCGGCGAGCGCACGGTAACGCTGGATTGCGACGTCATCCAGGCCGATGGCGGCACCCGCACCGCCAGCATCACCGGTGCCTGGGTGGCGCTGGTCGATGCCATCGCCGCGCTGCGCAAAAAGCGCAACATCCAGCAGGAAATTCTGCACGGCCAGGTGGCGGCGGTGTCGGTCGGTGTGGTCGGCGGTGACGTGCTGCTGGACCTGGATTTCAGTGAAGACAGCACCGCCGAGACCGACATGAACCTGGTCAAAAACGATGGTGGTGGCTACATCGAGCTGCAGGGCACCGCCGAGGGCCATGCTTTTCGCGAACATGAGCTGCAGCAGATGCTGCAACTGGCCGATCACGGCATCAAGCAACTGCTGCAGGCCCAGACCGAGGCGCTGGCACAGCATTGAGTGTGTTTGACACGGACAGCGAGCCACGCCGTCTGGCCGTGGCCAGCAACAACGCCGGCAAACTCGACGAGCTTGCCGCGCTGCTCGCCGGCCACGACATCACCGTGCTCGGCCAGGCTGAACTGGGCCTTGCTTCGATTGCCGAAACCGGGCTGACCTTTGTCGAAAACGCGCTGCTCAAGGCGCGCCATCTGGCCACCGAACTGACCGCCCGGCAGCAGACCATGCCGGTACTGGCCGATGATTCCGGCCTCGTGGTGCCGGCGCTGGACGGTGCGCCGGGGCTGTATTCGGCACGCTACAGTGGAGCCGCTGCCAGCGACGCCGACAACAATCGCCTGCTGCTGCAGAACATGCAGTCGCTGCAGGGCGAGCAGCGCCGCGCCTGGTTTCATTGCTCGCTGGTGTGCCTGCATCACGCCGGCGATCCGGACCCGTTGCTGGCGGTGGCGCGCTGGCATGGTCATATCGCCACGCGGCCCGAAGGTGAACACGGCTTCGGCTACGATCCGCTGTTTGTACCGCAGGGAGGGTCGGTTTCTGCCGCCGCCATGGACCCGGCAGACAAGCGCCAGGCCAGTCATCGCGGGCAGGCGCTGCAGCAACTGCTGGCCATGCTGCCGGCCTGGTGGTAGCGATGTCGGCGCTGGCCACAGCAAGCGGCGACAGCCAGCCTGCGGCGCAGGGACTCAAGCTGACGGCATTGCCGCCGCTGAGCCTGTATGTACATCTGCCCTGGTGCGTGCGCAAGTGCCCGTACTGCGATTTCAATTCGCATCAGTTGCGCAGCGAACTGCCGGCGGACGATTACATTGATGCCTTGCTGGCTGACCTGGATCAGCAACTGCCACTGGTGTGGGGGCGGGTGGTACAAAGTGTGTTTTTCGGCGGCGGCACGCCCAGCCTGTTCCATGGCGATCAGATCGCGCGTTTGCTGGCGGGCGTGCGTGCGCGCTTGACGCTGGCACCGCAGGCGGAAATCACGCTGGAAGCCAATCCCGGCACCATCGAGCACGATCACTTTGCCGCTTATCGTCAGGCCGGGGTCAACCGCATCAGCCTGGGCGTGCAGAGTTTCGACGATGCCGCGCTGCAGCGGCTGGGCCGCATACACGGCGCTGCCGAGGCCAAACGCGCCATCGAGCGGCTGCAGCAGGCTGGTTTCGACAATTTCAACATCGATCTGATGTACGGGCTGCCGCAGCAAAGCGTGGCCGCAGCGCTGGCGGATATCGAACAGGCGCTGGCATTCGCGCCCACGCATGTGTCGCATTATCAACTCACGCTGGAGCCGAACACGCTGTTCGCGCACCGGCCACCGAAGCTGCCGGACGAAGACACCATAGCCGACATGCTCGAGGCCTGTGCCGGGGCCATGCAGGCAGCCGGTCTGCAGCAGTATGAGGTCTCCGCCTGGAGCCGGCCGCAGCGGGAATGTTGTCACAACCTTAATTACTGGCAGTTTGGTGATTATCTGGCGCTGGGTGCCGGCGCCCACGGCAAGCTCACGCTGCCCGCCGAACAGGCCATCGTGCGCTATGTGCGCCAGCCCAGCCCGAAGCGCTATCTGCAGGCGCGGCACCATGGCGACTGGGACCAAAGTCGCAGCTATCCCGATGCGTCCATGCTGGTGTTCGAGTTCTTCCTCAACGCCCTGCGCCTGCGCAGCGGGGTCGATCTGTCGCTGTTTCGCCAGCGCACCGGACTGGACGTGGCGCTGCTGGAACAGCCGCTTGCCGTGGCCGCACAGCGTGGCCTGCTGCAGCGCGATGGTGATGCACTGCACATCACCGAACTCGGCTGGCGTTTTCTCAACGACCTGCAGGCCAT
>CAZHRH010000114.1:0-7045 GCA_964534475.1 uncultured Wenzhouxiangellaceae bacterium | reverse complement strand
GTCGCGCAGCGCCAGGCGGGCAAAAATACCCAGCACTTTCAGCTTGCGCTGCATGCTCATGGCATCGCACCACTGCAGCCACTGTTGCGGCTCGACTGCGAGCTGCAGGCGCTGGCGCTGCTGCTCATACCAGTTGATCAGACGCTGACGTGGCCACTGGATGTAGCGGTCCACCAGCCACGAGACCAGATCATACGTGATCGGCCCGCGCACGGCGTCCTGATGATCGATGATGCCGGGATTGTTGTGCGTGGTGAGCAATAGATTGCAGCTATGCAGATCGCGATGCACGAACACCTGTGGCTGCTGCAGTGCCTGTTGGCACAGCCATTCGGTTACTTCTTGCCAGCTTGCCTGTTCGGCGGCGCTGAATGGCTGCTGCAGCCAGGCTTCGGCATACCACTGCGGCAGCAGGTCCATTTCCTGCTGCAGTTTGACGCGGTTGTAATCGGCCAGACCGCCGCAGTCAACATCCTGCGCCAGTCGCCGCAGCAGCTCGAAAATGTCGGCATACAGCGCTTCAGCGTTGTCTATGGTCACGGCATCGCGATACAGCTTATCGCCCAGATCTTCCAGCAGCATGGCGCCGATCTGATCATCGGCAGCAACAATCTTCGGCGCATGTAAACCGGCCTGATGCAGTCGTCGGGTGACATCGAGAAAGCGGCTGAACTCGTCGCTGGCGGCCTGATCGATGGGTGCAGCATCCATCAACACCAGGCTGGGACTTGCCTCGCTGTCAGCGCGCTGCAGACGAAAATAGCGCCGCGCGCTGGCGTCGCCGGCAATCGCTTGTGCTGTCACCGCCACGCCGAGCTGCTGGCTGACCCATGGCAGCAGCCGCTGCAGCCGCGCATCAATGTCGTTGCTGGCATCAGCCATGGGCATTGGCATTGGCATCGGCATCGGCTTCGTTGTCGGCATCCAGCGCGTTGATGCTGTGTTGCAACTGATCCAGCAAGGCATGCAGTTGCCGACTTTTTGCAGCGCCGAGTGGTGCCAGCAGACGCTGTTCGAAGGCCAGCACGCGCGGGGCAATCTCATCATGCAACTGCTGACCGGTCTGGCTCAGACGCAGATGCTGACGGCGGCGATCATGCGCGGCCTGGTCGCTGGCAATCAATGCTCTGTGCTGCAGCGCACGCACGGCGCGGTGCATGGACACCTTGTCCATGCCGGTGTGCTCGCCCAGTTCGCTGGCGCTGCTGCCGGGAAAACGCGCAATCACCGCCAATACCCGCCATTCGGCAATGCTGATGCCGAACTGCTGCTGGTACTCGGCGGCGATACCGCGACTGATGGCATGGCTGAGGCGAATCAGTCGATACGGCAAAAAGCGCTCCAGATCGATGGCGCTGGTGGCTGCCGGCTGCTCATCCCGGACAGTGTCTTGGGCGTGCTTGACAACACGGGTAGATGGTTTCATATGTAACTAATCGGCTGTTTGTGTCATAATACTACGAACGATTGATTGCCGTGAATCATCCGCGATCCATTGCCTAAACAACATCAACCGGAGAGTCTCATGAACGCATCAGCATCGCATGCAGCAGCGGATACGCAAGCACATGACAACCCGCTGGGTCTGAGCGGTTTTGAGTTTGTCGAATTTGCCGCACCGGATCCGGCGCTGCTCGACGAGCTGTTCACGCGCATGGGCTTCACCCATGTCGCCGAGCATCGCGACGCGCCGCTGGCACTGTACCGCCAGGGCGGCGTCAATTTTGTCGTCAACCGCCAGCCGACCGGCTTTGCGCGTGACTTTGTTGCCGCCCATGGTCCCTGCTGCACCGGCTTTGCCCTGCGCGTTGACGATGCCGATGCGGCCTATCAGCATTGCCTGCAGCGCTCTGCGCAAGCGCATCCGGCCGCGGCTGAACTGGCCATCCGTGCACCCGCGCTGCAAGGCATCGGCGGCAGCATTTTATATCTTTGCGATCATCGTGACGGCACGGTATTTACCTCGCAGTTTCGCTTTCTCGATGGCGTCGACGCGCATCCGCGCGGCTTCGGTCTTAGCTTCATTGATCACCTGACTCACAACGTCATCGACGGCAACATGGGCCTGTGGGCGGATTTCTACAGCCGGCTGTTCAACTTCTACGAGGTCAAGTATTTCGACATCAAGGGCCAGCAGACCGGGCTGCGCTCGCAGGCTATGACGGCACCCGATGGCTGTATCAGCATTCCCATCAACGAATCATCCGATCCCAAGTCGCAGATCAACGAGTACATCGAACAATACCACGGCGAAGGCGTGCAGCACATCGCGCTGTACACCGACGACATCTACACCACGGTGGAAGCCATGCACGCACACGCGGTGAAGTTTCTGGACACCCCGGAAACCTATTACCAGGTGATTGATCAGCGCATTCCCGAGCACGGCGAGGACGTTGAACGCATGCGCAAAAACAGCATTCTGATCGACGCCGAGGTGGACGATCCCAGCAAGCAGTTACTGCAGATATTCACCGAAACCAACATCGGCCCGATCTTCTTCGAGATCATCCAGCGCAAGGGCAACCAGGGCTTTGGCGAAGGCAACTTCACCGCGCTGTTTGAGGCGATTGAACGCGATCAACAGCAGCGCGGCGTGCTCTGAGGCTTTAGCCATGGCCAGGCAATACATACCGATACGACGCGTGGAAGGTCTCACCGGACGCCAGGCACACTGCAAACTGCCGGCAGGCAGCTATGAGCGCGAGTTGGGCAAGGAAGGTTTTTTCGGCCCGGCCACGCACATGTACCATCCACGCCCGCCCACTGGCTGGACGCGTTTTGAAGGCCCGTTGTCGCCGCGTGCGTTCGACGCCAATCTGCTGCCAGCCGCTGGTGATTCGCCGTGGCAGGCGAGTGAACTGCTCAGCAACAGCAGTTGCCGCGTGCGCTTCTGGCAGGCCAACGCATCGATGGATCATCTGGCGCGCAATGCCGACGGCGACGAGCTGTTGTTTTTGCACCAGGGCACAGCCGAGCTGTTCTGCGATTATGGCCATTTGACCCTGCGTGAGGGTGACTATGTGATGCTGCCGCGCAGCACCATGTGGCGGCTGGAGCACGCCGCGCCGATCCAGGCATTGCTGATCGAGGCCAGCAACAGCAGCTACATGCTGCCGGACAAGGGGCTGGTCGGCGCGCATGCGATTTTTGATCCGGCCATGCTTGACGTGCCGACGCTGGACGAACCGTTCCAGGCCCAAGCCGATGCAGCAACGCGCGTGGTGATCAAGCGCCAGCAGCAATTGACCACGCTGTATTACCCGTACAATCCGCTGGATGCGATCGGCTGGCATGGCGATCTGATGCCGGTGCGCATCAATTGGCGCGACATCCGGCCGCTGATGAGCCATCGCTATCACCTGCCGCCATCGGCACACACCACCTTTGTTGCCGGTCGCTTTGTTGTCTGCACGTTCGTGCCGCGTCCGTTCGAGACCGATGCCGAAGCCATCAAGGTGCCGTTTTTCCACAACAACGACGATTTTGATGAAGTGATTTTCTATCATGCCGGCGAGTTTTTCTCGCGCGATAACATCCACCCGGGCATGCTCACCTGGCACCCCTGCGGCTTCACCCACGGCCCGCATCCAAAAGCGCTCAACAACATGCTGCAGCAAAGCGCCGCTGCTACCAATGAAGTGGCGGTGATGATCGATACCCGGGATGCGCTCAACGCCAGCGATGCCGCCAGGCAGGTCGAGTGGAGCGGTTATGCCGCATCCTGGCAACATCCTGACCGCAACCCCAAGGAGACTGATGAATGAAACTTGCTTCACTGAAACAAGGCGGCCGCGATGGCACACTGATTGTCGTCAGCCGTGATCTGAAACACTACGTCGAGGCCACCGACGTCGCCGCCACGCTGCAGCAGGCGCTGGAGCGCTGGGATCAGCATGCGCCGCGCCTGAACAGCCTGTACCAGGCACTCAACGATGGCACAGCGACCGCGCAGCCACTGCAAGTGCAGCAACTGGCCGCGCCGCTGCCGCGTGCCTACGAGTTTCTTGACGGCAGTGCCTATCTGCCGCACGTCGAGCGCGTGCGCAAGGCGCGCGGGGCCGAAGTGCCGGCAAGCTTTTATTCTGATCCGTTGATGTACCAGGCCACCTCGGCAGGTTTTTATGGCCCGAGCGAAGACATCCCGGTCGGTGACGAAGACTGGGGCATCGATCTGGAAGCGGAGATCATCGTCGTCACAGACGATGTGCCGATGGGCGTTGCCGCTAACGCTGCCGCCGAGCATATTCAGCTCATCGGTCTGATCAACGATGTCTCGCTGCGCAACCTGATTCCCGGCGAGCTGGCCAAGGGCTTTGGCTTTCTGCAGTCCAAGCCGCGCTCATCGTTGTCGCCGGTGCTGGTCACGCCTGATGAACTCGGCGACGCCTGGCGCGACAGCAAGCTGCATCTGCCGTTGATCTCGCATCTCAACGGCGAGTTGTTCGGGCAGCCCGAGGCTGGTGAGGACATGCAGTTTTCCTTTGCCGAGCTGGTCGCCCATGCGGCCAAAACCCGTCCGCTGATCGCCGGCAGCGTGATCGGTTCCGGCACCGTGGCCAATCAGGACACCGGCCGCGGCGCTTCCTGTCTGGCGGAAAAACGCATGCTGGAGATCATTGCCAACGGCAAGCCCAGCACCGGTTTTCTCAAGTTCGGTGATCGCATGCGCATAGAAATGCTGCACGCTGACGGCGCATCCATCTTCGGTGCCATCGACCAGCAAGTGGTTGCGGCCAACGCATGACCGGCAAGACTGGCGATGACCTGCTGCTGTATGGCTACTGGCGCAGCACCACCAGCTATCGCGTGCGCATTGCGCTGAACCTGAAAGGCTTGCACTACGAGCAGCGCAGCGTGCACCTGGTGCGCAATGGCGGTGAGCAGCATCAACCAGTGTATGCCGCACTGAATCCGCAGCAACTGGTGCCAACGCTGGTGCATGGCGAAAGCGTGTTGACGCAGTCGCTGGCCATCATCGAGTACCTGGAAGAAACCTGGCCGCAACCGGCGCTGCTGCCGGCCGAGCCGCTGCGGCGCGCCCAGGTGCGCACACTGGCGCAGGTGATTGCCTGTGAGCTGCATCCGTTGAATAATCTGCGCGTGCTGCAGTATCTCACCGGCGAGCTGGATGTCAGCGAGGCCGGTAAATCTGCCTGGTACCAGCACTGGATGCAGCAGGGTTTGAGCACGGTGGAAGCCCTGCTGACGCGATATGGCCGCGCCGCCGCTTTTTCTGACGGTGAGCAGCCCGGGTTGGCCGACTGCTGTCTGGCGGCACAGATTTACAACGCGCGTAGATTTCAGTGCCAGTGGGAATGCTATCCGTTGATCAAGCAGATCATCAGTTCTTGTGACCAGCATCCGGCATTCCAGCGCGCGGCGCCGGAACAGCAGCCGGATGCGGCCTGATTGGCGGCGTCTTGTGCAGCGAGTCTCAATGATGGAACCTCGCGCACGGTAGCGGGTCTGGTTTCCGAACGCTGACTCACATAAAATCAAACCCACTCATACACTCAATTCAACCTCATGATTCAAGGTACCGACATGTCCAGCAAACTGCTTTCCATTTTTGTCATTGCCCTGCTGCTGTCTGGCTGTGCCACCACAGCGCCGCCGGATGCGTCCATGTTCAGCGACACCGAAACCGCCATTCAGCGTGCCGTCAACGCCGGTGCCGAACAAGCAGCGCCGGTGGAGCTGCGTTTTGCCCGCGAGCGCCTGGAGTTTGTCAAAACCAGCGCGATGCCGAACGAGGATTATGAGCTGGCAAGATGGCGCCTGACGGAAGCGCAACTGGATGCACAACTGGCCTACGTCAAGGCACAAACCTTTATCGCCAGGGAACGCCAGGCAGCAGCAAAAGACGAAGCTGATCGCCTGCAAGCCAATATCATAGAAGCCTACGGCGAACAGGCTTTGCCGGGAGATCTGCAATGAAGTTCAGAGTGCTAATGATGTGCATGTCGCTGGTTTTGATTGCCGGCTGCGCCGCGCAGCCGCAGCGTGATCTGCGCCTGGATCGACTGCGCGATCAATTGGCTGCGCTGCAGGCCGATACTGAGGCGGAGATGCTCGCACCATTGATGATCAGTGACGCCGAGCGTGCCGTGCGCCAGCTTGAAGCCGCTGGCAAAGGCGCCGATCTGCGCAATCATCTGGCCTACTTGGCAGAACGTCGCATCGAACTGGCAGCGGCTGAGGTACAGCGCAAGCAGGCCCAGGCAGGCACCCGCTACTGGCAGGAACAGGTGGCCGAGATACGCGTGACCATGAGCAGAATGCAGGCCGAACAGGCGCGCCAGGAAGCAGAACAAGCGCGCATGCTCAGCGCTGCAGAAGCCGAGGATGCGGCGCGCGCACGCAATGAGGCCGAATCAGCGCGCGCGGCGCAAATGACTGCCGCCGAGCGTGCCAAACTGGCGCAGCAGGAAGCCGAAGCCGCGCGCAAGCTGGCCGAAGCGCGGTCACAGGAAGCCGAACTGGCCAAGCGTGAAGCCGAGCTTGCCAGCCAGCAGGCCGAGTCGCTGCGGCGCCGACTCGAACACATGCAACTGCGCGAAACCGACCGCGGCGTGGTGGTTACCCTTGGCGATGTGCTGTTTGCCAGTGGCGAAAGCGAGCTCAAGGCGGCTGCTGCGCAGAACGTCACCGACGTGGTCGATCTGCTCACTGCCGAACCGGACAAGCGCATCCGCATTGAAGGTCATACCGACAGCTCTGGAGATGCCGGCTTCAATCTGCGTCTGTCCGAGCAGCGCGCACAAGCGGTGCGAGATGCGCTGGTCGATGCCGGCATCAGCGCCGATCGCATCACCGTGGTTGGTCTGGGCGAGGATTTTCCCATCGCCGGCAACGACACGCCGGAAGGCCGCAGTCAGAACCGCCGCGTCGATGTGATTTTGCTGGACGAGTAGTTGTTGTAGATCAGATAGGAGATGTGTGCCGGGTATCCGGTTGAGCGTTAGCAGCCTGCTTGCAGGCGAACGTCACTAGCCCGAATAATTCATGATTGCTAAAAGCAAAAGCCCCAAACGTGCGAAAA
>CAZHRH010000113.1:4460-7147 GCA_964534475.1 uncultured Wenzhouxiangellaceae bacterium | reverse complement strand
TCGGGCCAGCACTATGCGCGATGGAAATGCTCCTGCACGCCCGAACACAACGTAGCTTCTGCCGACCAGAAAAGCGCCAACGGTATCCGCCCGGTAGGCGCCGATAATGACATCATCGAACCCATCACCATTGATGTCACCGGCGCCGCTGACGGCAAAACCGGAAAACTCGTCAAAAGTTTCCCCTTCCAGGCGCAGGCCGTTACTGCCATCGAGCAGGCTCAGCTCCAGACTGTCGGGAAACTGCCCCTGCATGGCAGTGTTGCGTCCGAACACGATGTAACTGATGCCGGCCAGTGGTATGCCGTTGGCGCTTGCAGCATAGGCACCGATAACAATGTCGTTGATGCCATCGCCATTAACATCTCCAGCAGCACTGACCGCACGTCCGGATTGATTGAAGGCGGCTGCGCCATTGATGCTGAAACCGGAACTGCCACTCAGCTCGGTCACGCTGATACTGGCGGGAAAACCTCCCCGGCCGGCGGCGCTTTGGCGTCCGAACAGCACATAACTGATACCGGCATAAGGCCGCTCGCCAGGATCGGCCAGATCAGCGCCGATGATGATGTCGTCGATGCCATCACCGTTGACATCACCCAGGGCGCTGAGCGAGATGCCGGTGCTGGCACCCGCTTGCGCACCGGCAATGCGAAAGCCGTTGCTGCCATCCAGCGCGGCGAGATTGATGCTGGCAGCGAAATCGCCTTGCGCTGATGTATCCCGACCAAACAGCAGGTAGGCGCTGCCGGCGTTTTCCAGCTTGCCAACATCCGCTGTAGCGGCACCAATCAACAGATCATTGATGCCGTCGCCGTTGATGTCGCCAGCACCTGCTAGCGCGCGGCCACTGCGGTCACCGCCGGCTGCGCCATCGATGCGAAAGCCATTGCTGCCATCAAGGTCGGCGAGATTGAAGCTGGCCGGGAAATCATTGTTGTCGACAGCATTGCGACCAAACACCACGTAGCTGGAACCGGCACGATCCAGCCCAGCCACATCTGCTTGCGATGCGCCGATCAGCACATCTTCTATGCCGTCGCCATTGATATCACCAATGCCGGCGACCGCATTGCCGCTGAAATCTCCGGCGGCAACACCGTCGAGGCGAAAACCGTTGCTGCCATCGATGCTCTGCAGCGGCAGGATTGACGGTAGTTCCTGGGCGTGCACAGCATCTGTCGCCGTGCCGGCACACAGCACTGCCACGGCAATAGCGCGAGCCAGTGGCTGGGATTGATAACGCCACGCTGGCAAAGAGTTACGATGACAGCGAATTGCAAGCACGGTTTAAGCAGCCTGAATGCAGCGCATTTTAGCTGATTAACAGGATAAATCCGGACCAGCAGCGATCCGGGTTTACTGTCTGTTGCACGCCTGGTTTGCCGCATACAAGCTGCTGCCTGTGCCTTGCTGACAGGTGTGACCGCGTCTGTCGGCAATTGCTGCTGGCGAAAGCACTCAAGCTCAGCGTTCCAGATATTCCAGCTTGTCTTCCACATCGGCCCATTCATCGGCGTCTTCGGGCGGCTCTTTCATCGCCGAGATCACCGGCCACAGTGGCGACAGCTCGGCATTGAGTTCGGTGAAGTGCTGCTGGTCGGCAGGTACGTCATCATCGGCGTAAATGGCATCGACCGGGCATTCCGGCTCGCACAATGTGCAGTCGATGCATTCTTCCGGATCGATAACAAGGAAGTTCGGTCCCTCATGAAAGCAGTCCACCGGACAGACTTCCACACAATCGGTGTATTTGCACTTGATGCAGGCTTCAGTTACGACAAAAGTCATTTTCTATGTGTAGGCAAGTTGGGGGTAGTGATATGATAAGGCTTTTGCAGGCCTATGGTCGAGTCATATTCGAATGCTTTCATGAACGTCGCTGACCCTAATCGCGACCAACAACCACTGGGTGCGGCCAGCGCCATCATCACCAGCGGCAAAGATCACGGCATTGATCAGAAGAACATCAGCAACGCCGCGCTCGATGTAATCCGTGATCTGCAGCAGTCCGGTTTCACCGCCTATCTGGTCGGTGGTGCAGTGCGCGATCTGCTGCTGCAAGGCAAGCCCAAGGATTACGATGTTGCCACCGACGCCACACCGGAACAGGTGCGCAGCGTATTTCGTCGCTGCCGCCTGATCGGTCGCCGCTTTCGTCTGGCGCATGTGTTCATGCATGGTCAGATGATCGAAGTGGCGACGTTTCGCGGTGACGCCGGCGATCACGACCAACAGATCGGCAAGCAGGGCCGCATTCTGCGCGACAACACCTACGGCAACGAACAGGAAGATGCGCTGCGGCGTGATTTCACGGCCAACGCGCTGTTTTACGATCCGCTTCGCGATAACATCATCGACTATGCCGGCGGTCTCGACGACATCGAACACCGCCGCCTGCGACTGATCGGCGATGTCAGTACCCGCTACCGCGAAGATCCGGTGCGCATGCTGCGTGCAGCTCGTTTTGCGGTCAGCAAAAAGCTTGATCTACATCCGAAAACCGCCGCAGAAATCCCTGTGCTGGCACATTTGCTGCAAAACATTCCGCCGGCACGCCTGTTTGACGAGTTCACCAAACTGATGCTCACCGGGCATGCCTTCAATACCACCTGCATGCTGGTCAAGACCGGATTGTGGGAACAACTGTTTCCCGACGTGCCGCTGGAACTGGAAAAAGAGCACAA
>CAZHRH010000113.1:0-4360 GCA_964534475.1 uncultured Wenzhouxiangellaceae bacterium | reverse complement strand
CTGCAGATCGAGTATGCCTGCGGACGCCGTCGCCAGCGTAAGCGCTGGGGCAAGCGCGCGGTGGACATTGATATTCTGCTGCTGGACCAGCTTAAGCTGCACAGCAGCCAGTTGCAGGTACCGCACCCATGGTTGTGGCAGCGCGAGTTTGCGCTGCGCCCGGCGGCAGAATTGATGCAGACACAGCAACATCTGCCATCACTGCCACACAACTGGCGCGAACATATCCACCGGCAACTGCAACGTCTGCACGGCCACCCGCTGAGCCGACCGCAGCGGTTACCATCTCACACCGTAACCGCATTGCCGCGAAAGATGCGGGCCAGATAGCGGCTTTCCTTCGGTCCGGGTGCCGGTACCGCGCAGGACAGCACGGCGTACACCATGCGCTCCGTCTCTTCGCTCAGTTCCTGCTCCGTGCTCGGCTCTTCGACGCGCGCCCGGCGCGTGAGCTGCACCTGGTTCACCGCCGGCACCGTGGGCAGACGCTCGCCTTCCACGCCCAAAGTCACGGTGAATGCATGCAGCGAGTTTTTGATGAACAGGGCCAGCGCGAACTCTTCGCGCGTGGAGGCGCGCGAGGTGTCCGGCGTCACCAGCACTATCTGGCAGCGCGGCAGCAGCGCTGCCTTGCGCGCCACGCGAAAGTGGTGCGTCAGTTGCTCATGGCACAAACGGGAGAAATCACTGTGCGACAGTACCCGCTCCCAGTTCGCGTTGGCAGCGGCTGCCAGCGGGTTCAGCGGCAGGCGCATAAACGGCGTGGAAACCACCACATCAATGCGTCCATGCTCGCTCAGCACGGCATCCATGCCTGACTCCAACTCATCGCCGACGGCACCAGCAGAGACCTTGGTCACGGCGTCACCGGCGAGCCGGTGGCCGATGGCAGTGGCCGCCGCCTCGCTATGGGTCAGCACCGTCAGGCTTGCTACTTGCTGCTTGACAAAGCCTGCCGCCATGGCAACGAGTTCGTCGGCCAGCGCCTCACCAATGAGCACGACGTGTCGGCCCTTGAGGCGAGCAAGATCCTCAGCCCCGGGGCGCAGCATCATCTCGCCTTCGGTGACCGACCGGTCGAACTTGAGCCCGCCCGAGGGGTGGAATGTTTCGCCGGAGACAATGTCATCGGCCAGGCTGAAAACGGTGGACAGCGCCACTTGCTCATCGGTGGGCATGCGATGCAGGTGCAAGCGGTTGATGATGCCTGCTTCAATTTTCTGCGCTGTGCGACGGATCTCCGACTCAGCAAAGAAAGGCTGCTCTGGGGCAACAAAATCATGCAGAAATTGTTGCCCGGCAGGTGCGCCCACGACAGCACCAAACACCAGGCGATGCACCAGCTTTGCGGCCAGATGCTGATTGAGCAGAAAGCGCGATGCGTTGGCCTGTGAAGGCGTCTCCCCGATTTCTGCGATGAGCCGCTGCAATGCCTCCGGTGCCTGCTGCAAGGCGCGCAGGGCATCGAGCCGGTTGGCTGCCAGTTGCAGCAGCAGACGCTCGATGTGTGCGCCGTCGCCGGCCGCCAGCAGCGCAGCATGCACCTGGTTGAGACGCTTGTTCTCCAGAATCAGCCGTCCACGCCGGGCAAACAGCCCAGGGGCACCATCAAGGCCGCGCAAACGGGCACCATCGACCGGACCCGGCGCCATCGCGTTGATCTGGATCTCGGGCCCCAGATGCCGCGACATAATCTCTGCCAGCGCGCGTTGACCGGCCTTGGACACGGTGTAGTCGGCGCGGTTCGGGTACGCCACGGCCAGATATTTCTCGCCGCCGAAATAGCTGGAAACGTTGAGAATATGCCCCGAACGATTGGCTTTCATATGTGGCGCAAACTTGCGGATCAGCGAGTAGTTCGAGACCAGATTCGCCTCCATCGTGCGCGTCCAGTCCTCGATGGTCATGTCCACCACCATCTCCTCGGCCCCGGAGATGCCGGCATTGTTGATCAGGTAATCAACCTTGCCGAACAAATCGACCGCATAGTCATACAGATGCTGCAGCGCAGCTTCATCACCAACATCCACCCCGGAGAGCACGAACACCCGCTCCTCAGCTTCGGCATAACCGATCGCTTCCAGCTCGCGCACGATCGATGCACGCGCATCCAGCAACCTGGACTCTCCCCGTGCCGACAGCAGTACCCGGGCACCGGCCAGCGCCAGGAACCGACCAAGCTGCAAACCGATACCGAGCGAGCCGCCGGTAATCACCGCCGTCTTGCGATGGTGCAGGCCCGGCAATGAGCGCTGGATCGAGTGCGGCATGACCGACTTGCCGGTGGCACGGTGGATGCTTTTCGGCACCCACAGATTGATCGCATCCATCTTGCGCACGCGATTGACCAGCGTGGCTGACCAATCGGCGCTGAAGGTCAGATTGTCCGCCTCGTCATTGTCAAAGCGCACGATCTGATTGGGCAAACAAGCCCAGGGGCGCTCACCCTTGCGCACGGCAAAGTCTTCTTCATGCCGCCACACTCGAATGAGCTGCTCAACTGCAGCCCGTTTGATATCGTTGAAGCGATTGCCGTGGCCATCGTCGGGATTGGTCACAAAACTGATGGCCGGAGCCTGGCTGAGTTGGAAATGCTGCTGCAGATTGATCGCCAGGGCGGCGGCAAAGGCCACCGGGGCAACGATCTCGTCGTGCACGAAGCGCTCGACATCCTCATCAGCAGCGGCGGCTATGCTATGGCCATGCACACCGTTGGGCGTTTTCGGCAGCACGATGACACCATCAAGGCGTCCGAACTGATCGGCGATGAACTGAAAGCCGCGATCCAGCGACTCGCGCCGATTCAGATCCATGTGCTGGATGTGCAGGTGGGAATCACCCACCACATCGGTGCGCATGCGTGCGCGGCCGACGTTGGCAAGATTGCGGAACGCAAGCACCACCTGCGCGCCCTGCATCCGGTTGCGGTTGGCGAACACCATCGCAGCATCCATATCCGCACCGCCGATAATCAATACCACCTTGTCGCGCAAATCCACCAGCCGGTTATCGGGCCAGGAGACCAGACTCGAGCGACTCTGCGCTGGCACCTGCATGCCGTTGGTGACTTCAAAGTTCTGCCCGCTGAAGGCCGCTGATTCCGGCGTTGCCAGCCACAAGATGGTGTTGGCAACGTCCTCTGGCTTGGGATAACGGAACTCCGCTGCGCCCTCGGCATCGTGGCGCTTGATCAGCATCAGCTCGCGAAATTGACTGGAGGTGCTGCCAGCAGGCAGATCCTGCAGTTGGTCCATGGCGGCGAACACGGTATCGATGCGCTCGGACTCGATCGGTCCGGGAAACACCGTGTTCACGCGGATGCCGCGATCAAGCGCACCGAGTTCGCGCGCCAGCCCCAGCGACAGCGCGTTCAATCCCGATTTCGGCACCGCATAGGGTATGCGGCCAAAATACGGCGTGCGCGAGAAAATTGTCGACACATTGATCACCGACGCGCCCGGCGACAGTTGCGGCAGCGCAGCGCGGGTCATGTTCCACGGACCGCCGAGCAGGTTCATCGCTGCTGCGAACATGGTCTCGCCATCGCCAGTGGTACTGGCAGCGGCGGCACTGAACGGGATCTGCTCCAGCGTCTGCTTCGGTCCCGCGCCGCCGGCGTTGTTGATCAGCACATCGACACTGCCGAAGCGCTCCACTGTCGCAGCGACAATGTTGCGGCAGGCCTCCGGATCGGCCGAATCGCCGGCCGCGACCAGCATCATATTGCGATCAAATCCCGCCTCGACGAGTTCATTGACGAAGTCTTCAAGCTTGGCCTCGGTGCGCCCGGTGAGCACCACTCTGGCACCCTGGGCCAGCAGGCTGCGGGTAATGAAGCGGCCAATGTTGCCGGCAGCGCCGGTCAGGATGACGGTCCTGTCATGCAGTCTTTCGCCGCCAGTGATCAAGGCATTATCTTTCATCGCAAAGTTCCAGCAGAGCCGGTATCGACCCGGCGCAATTCGACGCCCGCTGCCTGCGCTGCGCGCAGAGCCCAGGCCCGATACAGTTCATCACGGCTCTTCAAGCCGCTGCGCGGCAGGCCGTGCACAGCCACGTAGGTGGCACCGGCGTGGCGGTTTTCCCACATTGCCTGGTGCGCTTCGGCGAGTTCTTCCAGCGGCACCGAAACCGGATCGACCACGTCGATCATGCCGGCGGCGATGCGCTCCTGCACTTCGGCATATTCACGCGCTGTGTTCAGGTGAGTGCCACGGATTTCCGCCGTAGGCATGAGGATGCGGCGCTGGCGCATCCACACCTGCGGCGCATAAAAACTGAATCGGCGACTGGCCAGATCTTCGGCGTAAACGATGACGCCGACATTGGGCTTCACCAGCGAAGTCGCCAGCGGCAAGCC
>CAZHRH010000112.1:0-7233 GCA_964534475.1 uncultured Wenzhouxiangellaceae bacterium | reverse complement strand
TGGTGCAGTTGGGCTTCTACGATGGCCTGAAATTTCATCGCGTCATTGACAATTTCATGGTTCAGGGCGGCTGTCCGCAGGGCACCGGCACCGGCAGTCCGGGCTACCGCTTTGCAGACGAGTTTGTTGCCGAGCTCAAGCACGATGCGCCGGGCAAACTGTCCATGGCCAATGCCGGCCCGGGCACCAACGGCAGTCAGTTTTTTATTACCCACGTTGCCACACCCTGGCTGGACGGCAAGCATACCGTGTTCGGTGAGGTCATCAGCGCTGACGATCAGCAGGTGGTGAATGCCATTCGCATGGGCGATGACATGCAGAAAGTGACCTTGAGCGGTGATGTCGATGCCTTGCTGGAGAGTCAACGCGAGCGCATCGAGGCCTGGCGCAAGGCCATGGGTTGAACAGAATTTGACCACGTATAACGCCACCATGCCATATTCACTAAGGATACTGATCAACGCCTGCCGGCAGCAGAACTCGCAGGCCAGGCGAACACGATGAAATGGTTGTTATTGCTGTTGCTGCTGGTGGTGCTGGCAGCCTGGTTGTTGTGGACGCCTGATCGTTCCGTGGAAAATCTGCAACAGCGCTATCTGCGCGCGCCGGATGATTTTGTGCAACTGGCTGATATTCGCCTGCACGTGCGCGATGATGGTCCGCGCGATGCATCGGCCCTGATTCTGCTGCACGGGCTTGGTGCCAGTCTGCAAACCTGGGAGGATTGGGTGCCGAGCCTGTCAGAAGAATACCGCGTGATCCGATTTGATTTGCCGGGATTTGGTCTGACCGGCCCCGACCCAACTGGTGATTACAGCGACGAGCGCAGCATCGAATTGCTGCTGCAGTTGATGACAAAGCTTGCTATTGATCAAGCTACCCTGATCGGCAATTCACTTGGCGGTCGCATTGCCTGGCGCTTTGCCGCCGCCCATCCCGAGCGCATGGACAAACTGGTGCTGATCTCTCCGGATGGTTTTGCCAGTCCCGGATTTGAGTATGAGCAAGCCCCGGAAATCCCGGCTGCGATGTCCTTGATGCGCTACAGCATGCCGAAATGGCTGCTCGCCATGAACCTGAAACCGGCTTATGCCGATGCCGCCGTGGTCACGCCCGAGTTGCTCACCCGCTACCATGATTTGTTGTTGTATCCGGGCAATCGCGAGGCTGTTCTGCAGCGATTGCGCCAGGTGGAGCTGCCGCGACCGCAGCCTTTGCTGCAGCAGATCACCGCTCCGGTGTTATTGCTGTGGGGCGAGCAGGATGCCTTGATTCCGGTCAGCAATGCCGAGGACTATGCCGCAGTGCTTGAGGACAGCGAAATCCATGTGCTGGCGGGCATCGGCCATCTGCCGCAGGAGGAAGCACCGCAAGCATCACTGCAGCCATTGCTGAGCTTTCTGCGCGCACACTGATCCGGTTTTTCAGTCGTTGCTGCCGTAGCTGATGACCGCTGTCTCGCCGCTTGCTGGTGCTTGTTGCGGCGACTGTTTGAGCTCACCGCTTTGTTCGGCCAGCAATGCTGGATGCAAAGCCTGGTCCCAGAACGTCGTGATCAGCTCGCTGGCGCTGGAATCCTCGGCGTTGAGCAGCACGGCAAAGCCGATGTTGTGTTGCGGCGACCAGGCAATCTCACTGCGATAACCCGACACCCAGCCGCCATGGCCAATAAGTGTCTCACCCTGAAATTCGTACACCCGCCAGCCCATGCCGTACCAGGCATTGCTCAGGTGCTCACGCCAGTGCTTGCGCCGCACCGTGGCCTTGGTTCTGATTTGTGGCGTGGTCACCATTTGTACCAGCTCAGGCTTGATCACATCCGGCCGCGCACCGAGCTGTGCCTGCAGCCACAAAGCAACATCGATAATGCTTGCATTGACCCCGGCTGCCGGTGACAGACGATAATAATCCTGCTCGATTTCACCGGTCACCCACTGTTTGCGCTGTTTCACATGAGGCTGTGCCAGGCGTTCACTGGCCAGCAGGGCGGCATAACCGATGGAAGCATTGCGCATGCCCAGAGGCTCGAAGATGCGCAGTTGCATCTGCCGCTGATAGCTGCTGTTGGTGCCAGCAGCTATCGCCTGTTCGACCAGGCTGAACGCCACGTTCTGGTAGCTGTAACACTCGCCCGGTTGGCATACCTGACGCAATTCACTGAAGCGCGGCAGAATGTCGGCGACGGGCCGGCCATCCTCGATCAGGTTGTCCCAGGCATGGGCGACGATGCCGGAACTCTGGCTGAGCAGGTTGGTGAGTGTGATCGGTGTGAGCGCACCGCTTATGCGAAACTGCGGCACATGACGCGACACCGGATCATCCAGTCGCAGCTTGTTTTCCGCCGCCAGCATGGCAGCGAGTTCGCCGGCAAAGGTTTTCGATACCGAGGCGAGCCGGAACACCGAGTCGGCAAGAACCGGCTCAGCGCTGTCGATGCTGGCATAGCCGCCGGTGCCGAGTTTGATCACCTGATCGCGGGTAACCACGACAAAGGCACCACCGGGAATCTGCTCGCGCTGCAAGATCTGATGAAAAAAGGGCTCGAACTGATTGCTGATCTGACGCAGTTCGGCACTGTCGCCGG
The DNA here is from genome assembly GCA_964534475.1 of uncultured Wenzhouxiangellaceae bacterium. Taxonomy (GTDB): domain Bacteria; phylum Pseudomonadota; class Gammaproteobacteria; order Xanthomonadales; family Wenzhouxiangellaceae; genus JAHJQV01. The sequence goes on along the minus strand of CAZHRH010000112.1, from coordinate 4,649 downwards.
TAGCAGTCTGTGCTGTAGCGGCGCTCAACCAGCACAGCAAGGCAGAACAGATCAACAAAGCACGCATCAGCGACTGCGCCTGGCCAGCAGGTCAGCGTTGGCCGGAATCAGGATGACAATGAAAATCAGCAGCAGACGGGTAAAGGTGTGGCCATCGATGTCAAACAGCGGTTGCTGCAGGGCATGGCCGTAGGTGGTAATCAGCAGCAAAAAGCCTAGACTGATCGCAACCTGGCGTGCATACGGTCCCAGCAGCAGCACGACGCCGGCCGCCAGTTCCCAGTACGGGATCGCCACACCCAGTGACCACAACAGCCATTCCGGAATCCAGTGTTCGGCAAAGTCTGAGACGAAGAACTGCCGGGCGTGGTTGGCAGCGCCGAGCTCGAACACTTTCCACCAGCCGGCCATGAGAAACAGAATGCCCAGCAGGCTGCGGGCAAAAAACCGGATCCAGCGTAAATCATTTGCCTGAATGAGCGTTGTCTGCATGTGGGTTACTGATCCTCCAAGTGCGCAATGTCAGCGCAAGTTTAAGGGGTTAGAATAGCAGAAGCAAAAGCTGCCACTCGATTTGTTTCACTGCCAGGAAAAAGACCATGAAAATACTCATCTGCTTGCTGTTTGTCATGCCCGCATTGCTGCTGGCGCAACCGGCCGAACCGGAACCGTTGCGACCTTTCCTCGCCGCCGTGCAACAGGCCATGGCCGCTGAGGCGCGCAGCGACGCCGAGCGCGAGCGCGATGCCAACCGTATGCCGATACAGACGCTGGACTTTTTCGGCCTCAACGAGAACATGCGCGTGCTGGAACTGGTGCCCGGCGGCGGCTGGTACACCAGACTGCTGGCGCCGGCGCTGTATGACAACGGCCAGCTTTACACCGCCATCGGCTCCGGTCTGCAGCGCAGCGGCCTGCTGGATCAATCCGGTTTTGACAAGGTCGAGGTGCTGGAGCCGGAGCTGGAAATCATCTCGGCACCCGATCAGCGGCTGCTCGGGCTGGCGCCGTTTGATTTCGGCGTCAGCGATCTGGATGCGGTGCTGACCTTCCGCAATCTGCACAATTTCAACGCCGAAGGTCGCGCCAGTCTCAATGCTGCTGCCTTTGGCGCGCTCAAGCCGGGTGGCATCTACGGCGTGGTTGACCACACCCGCCGCCACATGCAAGCAGACGATCCGGAAAACGTGCGCCGGGCCGATCCCGTGTTGATGATCAAGGAAATCCAGACCGCCGGTTTTGAGTTTGTCGACTACAGTGATCTGCATTATCGTCCGGACGATGAATTGCGTTATGAAGTGGGCCGCAAAACCGTCACCGGCAACACCGATCGCTTCACTTTCCTGTTCCGCAAGCCACAATAACTCGTGCGCGTTTGCATGCAACCGTTGGCCGCTGGCCAGCGGATGCTGAGACTCTTTACATTTGCAAAATCATGAGCACTGCTGCTGACAGTCATTCACCACCACCCTTGCTGCAGGCCAATGATCTAGGTATCAGCTACGCCAGTGCTGGCGATCTGCCGCCAGAGCGTGTGCTGACGGAGCTCAACCTGAGCATTCAGGCCGGGGAAAAAGTGGCCATGATCGGCCGCTCCGGTTCCGGCAAAACCACCTTTCTACATGCCTGTGCCGGTCTTTTACCGCTACAGGAAGGCAGTCTGGTGATCGCCGATCATGCCCTGCATCAGCTCGATGAGCATGCGCGCACACGTTTTCGCCGCCGGCATGTTGGGCTGGTGTTTCAACAGTTCAATCTGATACCGACACTGACCGTACTGGAAAACCTGCAGTTTGTACGCGCCCTCAACGGGCTGGCAGCGGACAGTGAGCGCCCCATGCATTTGCTGCGGCAACTGCACATGTCCGACAAGGCAGCACGGCTGCCGCATGAACTGTCCGGTGGCGAACAGCAGCGCGTGGCGGTGGCACGCGCGTTGGTGCATCAACCGGCACTGGTGCTGGCCGATGAGCCGACCGGCAATCTGGACATCGACAACGCCAGACTGGTGGCAGAACTACTGGTGCAAAGTTGCACCGAGGCCGGCTCCACCTTGCTGCTGGTGACCCACAGTAGTGAGTTGCCGGCCGGGCTGGATCGGGTGCTGCGCATGCAGCGCGGACGTTTGCAAACGGTTACAGAATGAGTTTGCCGGGACTATGGCGTCTGCGCGGCCTGATGTCGTGGCGCTGGTTTGTTGGCAACCGCCTGCAGTTGCTGCTGGCGCTGACCGGCGTCATCACCGGCGTCGCCGCCGTCATCGCTGTGGATGCGGCCCGGCTGGCAGTGACCAACAGCTTCGAGTCCGGCATGCTGGCATTGCAGGGGCGTGCCACCCACACCATCACCGCCAGCGATAACGCCACCATCAGCCTGCAGCAGTACGCGCAGCTCAGGCAGACCGTCGGCAATCTGCCGCTGGCACCGCTGAGCAGTTTCCGCTTGCGTCACGCCGATGGTGATCTGCTGCAGGTGCAGGCAGTGGATCTGATCAGTGAACTGCAGTGGGCGCAGCTGGATGGCAGCAATGCCGACGATGCACAAAGCGTCGCGGCCATTCAACAGATCGCCGACACCGATCTGGCCGACTGGCTCGCTGGCAAGCCGCTGGTGCTGGTCAGCGAGGATCTGTTGACGCGCGTCGAGTCAGGGCAGTTGCTGATGCAGCAGCCGCAGCAGACAGCAGCGGATCGGCCATTGGTACTGCGCGTGGCCGGGAGTCTGGCCGGCTCAGCCGCAGCACCCGCTACCGTGATCATGGAGCAAGCGCTGGCGGCCAGCTTGCGCGGCAGCGATGATATTGATCAGGTACGCATTGCCCTCAGCGAGCAGCAGGCGCAGGAATTGACTCACAAGCTGCCGGCAGGCCTGCAACTGCAACCGGTGGACAGTGGCGACAACGGCATGTCGGCAGCATTCGCATTGAACCTGCAGGCCATGGGGCTGCTGGCTCTGTTGATGGGCGTGCTGCTGGTGTACAGCACCTTCCGGCTGCTGATCCTGCAGCGTGAACCACAGAATCGCTTGCGCTACCTGCTCGGTGAAAGCCATAGCCAGCACTGGCTGGAAATGCTGCTGGAAGCACTGCTGTTGGGTTTGATCGGTTCTGCGCTGGGTTGGGCAACAGGCTTGCTGCTGGCCGATCTGGTATTGAACTGGCTGCAGCAGACACTGGCCGATCTGTTTGCCAGTGGCGGCTTCGGCGCGCAGGCGATCGGCTGGCGCAGTGTCGGCCTGGCCTTGCTCACCGGCGTTGGCAGCAGCCTGCTGGCAATGCTGCCAATGTGGCTGCGCTGGTGGCGCGGTCACGGCAGTGAACATGACAGACAGCAGAGCAAAATTATGGATATCCGTTTGCTGGCAGCGTTGTTGTTGCTGGCTACGGCTGTGGTTATGCTGTGGCTGCAGACCAGCCTGCTGGCGGCGCTGGGCGCGCTGTTTGCCGTCACCATGGCCTGGCTGTTGCTGTCGCAGCGTCTGCTCATGCTGCTGGCTGTTGCATTGCATGCGATCAGCAGCATGCGCACGCCGCTGCTGGCGCTGGCTTCGGCGCGCTTGCGTGATGCCATACCCAAGATGACCCCGGCACTGGCGGCATTGATTCTGGCTCTGGCCACCATCGTCGGTGTCAGCAGCATGATCAGCAGTTTCCGCGACAGCGTTATCGACTGGCTGCAGATCACTCTCAGCGCGCCGGTGTATATCAGCAATGAGGGCCAGACGCTGCCAGCGGACTTGCTGCAGCAGATCGAGACCATGCCGCTGGTGGAAGCTACCGGCTGGCTGCATGCATTACCAGCGAAGCTGGCTGGCGATGAGACCGTCAGCATGCAGGTGATTGTGCTTGATCTGCCCGCCCAGGGGCAGGATTCTCACCGCATGCTGGCTGGCGAATCGCTGTGGTCAGCGACTTCCGCCGCAGATGATGACAGTGCTGAGACCGCCAGCATAGCGGTGATGGCCGGGGAAACCCTGGCGCGTCGCCAGCAGTTGCAGCTTGGTCAGATGCTCTTGCTGACAGTGGATGGCAAGCAGCGAAAAGTCAACATCAGCGGCATCTATCAGGATTACAGCGCCGGCAGTGGCAGCGTCATCGCCAAACGTGCAAGCTGGCCCGATGCACCGGAGCTGCCAACTTCGCTGGCGGTTTATTTGCCGACAACAGAAATTGAATCCTTTCGCGACTGGCTGCAGCGACGGCTGGATCCCATGTCGGCGGTGCGCATGATCAGCGCCGAGCGCGCCAAATCCGAGACGCTGCGCATCTTCGATCAGACTTTCCTGCTCACGCGCGCCCTGCGCTGGATTCTGGCGCTGGTGGCCATGATCGGTGTCAGCGGCGCACTGCTGGCACTGCAACTGGAGCGGGTGCAGGAGCTGCGCCTGCTGCATAATCTGGGCCTCAACCCAGGTGAGCAGCAGCGACTGATCCTGTTCGAGGCGCTGTTTCTGGCTGTGCTGGCGATGATTCTGGCGCTGCCGCTGGGCTATCTGCTTGGCTGGCTGCTGACCGAGATTATCAACCTGCGTGCCTTCGGCTGGCACATTGATCTTACCGTGCTGGCCTCGCACTGGCTGCTGATGATCGCAGTCGGCCTGTGCGCCGGCCTGCTGGCTGCCAGTCTCGCCATGCTGGTCAATCAGCGGCG
>CAZHRH010000111.1:0-7239 GCA_964534475.1 uncultured Wenzhouxiangellaceae bacterium | reverse complement strand
AGGGTGTCAACACAGAACTCGGTCAGCCGGTATCGCTGCAGTTTGAGCTGGCTTCAGGTTCCGCTGAGCTGGACGCACTGGAAGTCGTCGGCGTCGATCTCAACCCGGTGTTCGATCCGGACAAGATCGGCAATGGCACCACCATCGAACGGTTCGAATTGGAAAGCTATGCCTCGGTGTCGCGCTCGATTAACGATTTCGCCCGTTTTGATCCACGTGTTACCGTCAACGACAAGAACCGTCAGGAAATCTCCGTCGGCGGTGCCAATACCCGTTTCAACAACCTGTTGATCGACGGTGTTGCCACCAACGATAACTTCGGCCTCAACTCCAACGGACAACCATCGACCGGGCAGCCGGTGTCAATCGACTGGCTAGAACAGTTGGTGGTACAGGTATCACCGGTGGACGTCAGCCAGACCAACTCCACCGCCGGTTTCATCAATGCCGTGACCAAATCAGGTACCAATGATTATCAGGCGCAAGGCAAGATTTACTACCGCGATGAAGGCTTGACCGGCAAGCTCAACGGCAGCCGGGCATCGGATTTCGAAGAAAAGATCTTCGGTGGCCAGATCAGCGGCCCGATCATCAAGGATAAGGTATTCTTCTTTGTCGGTTATGAAAAGTTCGACTTTGACGGTGCCCTGTTCGCCAACACACCTGCCGGCTTGCCGGCCAATCTGGAAGGGCTGGTCAATGGCGGTGCCAATGTCTCGCTGGATGACTTGCAGACGGTAATCAACATCGCGCAGGGATTTGGCTTTGACCCGCTGGCATCGCTGTCATCGGTGGGTCTGCAGGACGAACGCTGGCTGGGCAAGCTGGATTGGAACATTACCGAGGGTCAACGCGCCAGTTTCCGTTATTCGCGCAGCCGTGGTTCAGATTCCAGTCTGGGCTCATTCAACGATGCGCGGTTGAGTTCCAATTTCTTCAACGGGGATCGCAACTTCGATTCCTACACGTTGCAGGTTTTCAGTGACTGGACTTCTAATTTCTCCAGCGAGTTCCGCGCAGTGTACACCGACTATGAAACCGCCTTCGAAATCCCCACAATTGCACCCCAGGTCACGGTGGAAACCAGCCAGGGCGGCAGTGTGCGCTTTGGTACCGAGTTGTTCCGCCAGGCCAATGCCTTGCAGGTAGATACACAAAGCGTGTTCTGGAAGGGTTCTTATTTCACTGGTGATCATACCATCGACTTCGGGGTTGACTGGACGCGGGAAGAAAACGACAACCTGTTCTTGTTTGGTGCCCTGGGCCAGTTCAGCTTTGCCAGCATCGATGACTTTGAAAACGGCAACACCGGTGCCTTCTTTCAGCAGCGTCTGCCAACCACCGGAAACATCGACGATGCGCGCACCATCTGGGATTTTGACATTCTCGGCTTCTTCGCCCAGGATACCTGGAAAGTCACAGACAACTTCAGTGTGGTCTATGGTTTCCGTATCGAGGGCATCAGCTCGGATGATACCCCGACCTTCAACCAGTTGTTCACCGATAGCTTCGGATTCCCTAATACCGGTACGCTGGATAGCACCATTCTGCAGCCGCGCATTGGCTTCAATTGGCAGCCGGACTGGGATCTGAAGACCCAGTTCCGTGGCAGTGTCGGCATCTTCCGTGGCCGCCAGCCGGGTGTGTGGGTGTCCAACTCGTTCACCAATACCGGCGACACCATTCGCGTGTTCCAGTGCGGCAGCAGCAGTCCGACCGACGCCGGAAACACTCAGTGTCTGGATCTGGATCCGAACTTCCTCATCAACCCGGACCCGGAAGCACTGCAGGACTTCAACATCGGTGCCGTGGCTGGGGGTGCTCAGGATGTCGACGCGAGCGAAGATAACTTCACTCCGCCAACCGAAGTCAAGGCCAACTTTGGTGTAGACTTTGAATTGGACTTTCTTGCCGGCTCGACCTTTTCGGTGGAACTGGATCAGGCTTGGGTCACCAACGGCATCGCCTATTCGCATCTGAACCTGGGCGCACCGACCGGCCAGTTGCCGGATGGACGCGACGTGTTCTTTGAAGACATCGCCACAGCCAGTGGACCGCGTGCCAACCGCGATCCAGATTTCAACGACGTGCTTTTACTTCGTAACACCGGCCAGGGCAAGCGCACCAACTTGTCCGCTTCATTGCGCAACAACTGGTCCGGTGCCTTCGGTCGCCTTGGTGCGGTGGCGTCCTACACCCGTAGCGACGCTGACGATGTGAATTCAGGCACTTCCAGCCGCGCCATCTCCAACTGGAACAACCGTGCTGTATTCAATCCGAACGAAGACATCAGTGCCACCGCCAACTACGAGATCAAGAACCGCTGGACCTTCCGCCTGGATTACACCAAGGACCTGTTCGGCTTCGGCAACACCATCGTCAGCCTGTTCTTCGAACACCGCTCCGGTAGACCGTTCTCGTGGGTATTCGACAACGATGCCAACGGTGACCGAATCAGTGACAACGATCTGCTGTTTGTACCGAATCCAGGTGAGGCGATTTTTGTTGATGGCAGCGGCAACCCTGATCCGGTAAGCGAGGCAGCCTTCTTTGATCTCGTGGCCAACAATTCGGTGCTCGCCGACGCCCAGGGTGGTGTGGTCGGGCGTAATTCCGATCGTAGCCCCACTGTAGAAACGCTGGACATCAACTTTATCCAGCAGATTGACATCGGTCGCTTCGGCATGCTGGAAGCCTTCTTCTCTATAGAGAATTTCCTCAACATGATCGATTCCGACTGGGGCCTGATCAACGAGGTGCCGTTTGAATTTGTTGCTGAGGTAGCTAACTTTCGAGGCATCGATCAGGACACCGGCCTGCCGATCTACAACTTCACACCTGGCGATGATCGCGAAAATGCGATCTCGCTGGTGGATACCATCCCCGGTCAGTCGCGCTGGGCCGCCCAACTCGGACTGCGCTATCGCTTCTGATAACAATTTCAAACTAACTTAGCCCTATTCAGTCGGCCGCGTTTTGCGGCCGGCTTTTTTTATGAGCAACAAAATTCACGCATATCATTCATGCGGTTAATGGCGAGCATTCCTAACATGATAAAATACGAGTTTGATAAAGCAGAACATTGATCATGAGCTCACCGGACATTACCGCGGCGCAGCGTCCGCCCGTCGACGAAGTTATCCAGCAGATTGCCGACTACACCTGTCAGCAAACCATCGACAGTGATCTGGCCTATACCACCGCCCGCTATTGCGTGCTGGACAGCCTCGCCTGTGCCGCGCTGGCCATGCGCTTTCCGGAATGCGTCAAACTGCTCGGACCATTGGTGCCCGGTGCTGACCTGGCTGATGGTTGTCGCGTGCCGGGTACGGCCTATCGGCTGGATCCGGTCCAGGGTGCCTTCAACATCGGTGTGCTGATCCGCTACCTGGATTTCAACGACACCTGGCTGGCGGCCGAATGGGGGCATCCTTCCGACAATCTTGGCAGCATTCTTGCGGTGGCCGATTATCTCAGCCGTCAGCGACGTACCAGCAATGAGTCGCCGTTGACCATGCGCGAAGTATTCACCGCCGCGATCAAGGCGCATGAAATTCAGGGCGTGCTGGCGCTGGACAACAGCTTCAATCGCGTTGGTCTGGATCATGTGCTGCTGGTGCGCGTGGCCTCCAGCGCGGTGATCACGCACATGCTCGGTGGCAGTCGCGATGACGTCAGCAACGCCATCAGCAATGCCTGGATCGACGGCGGCGCGCTGCGCACTTATCGGCATGCACCCAACACCGGCTCACGCAAAAGCTGGGCCGCCGGTGATGCCTGTCGCCGCGCGGTGACGCTGGCGCTGCTGGCCATGCGCGGCGAGATGGGTTATCCGTCGGCACTGAGCGCCAGGACCTGGGGCTTTCAGGACGTTCTGTTCGACGGCGAGCCGCTCACGCTGCAGCGCGAACTGGGCAGCTACGTGATGGAAAACATCCTGTTCAAGCTGTCGTTTCCGGCCGAGTTCCACGCCCAGACAGCGGTGGAATGCGCCATGCAACTGCATCCGCAGGCCAAAGATCGGCTGGATCAGATCGAGCGCATTGTCATTGAAACCCAGGAGGCTGGCGATCGTATCATCAACAAGACCGGACCGCTGGACAACTATGCCGACCGCGATCATTGCATTCAGTACATGGTGGCGGTGCCGCTGATCAGCGGCGCGCTGAGCGCTGACAGCTACAGCGATGCACACGCTGCCGATGCGCGCATCGATCAGCTTCGTGACAAGATGCAAGTCACTGAAAACCCGCAGTTCACCAAGGATTATTTTGATCCGGACAAGCGTGCCATTGGCAACGCGCTGCAAATCTTTTATGCTGATGGCAGCAGCAGCGAACGTGTTGCGATGGATTATCCAATTGGCCACAGACGTCGTCGCGATGAAGGCATACCGGTACTGCGCAGCAAGTTCAAGCAGGCCATCGAACAGCATTATCCGGGGCGTCAGGCGCAGGCCATCACCGCCATGCTGGCGGCTCCGGAGAATCTGGATGACATGCCTGTGGATCAGTTCATACATAGATTTTCATTTTAATTGCCGACCATAGCAGGAGCCAAAAAATGTCCGTCGAAGCCATTCTGGATCAGATCAAGACCGAGGAAATCGCCTTTGTTGACCTGCGCTTTGCCGACAGCCTGGGCAAGGAGCATCACGTCACCCTGCCCATCAGTGAAATTGACGAAGACATGCTCGCCGACGGCAAGATGTTTGATGGCTCATCCATTTCCGGCTGGAAAGGCATTAATGAATCAGACATGGTGCTGATGCCTGATACCGAATCCACCTATATCGATCCATTCACCGAGCACAACACGCTGGTGTTGCGTTGTGATGTGCTGGAACCGAACACGATGGAAGCCTACAGTCGTTGCCCGCGCTCGGTGGCGAAACGTGCGGAAGCCTGGCTGCAGGCCAGCGGCGTCGCCGATGCCGCCTATTTCGGGCCGGAACCGGAGTTTTTCGTGTTTGATTCGGTGCGCTGGAAAGTGGCCATGCAAGGCTCGATGTATGCCATCGAGTCGCTGGAGGCCGCGTGGAGCTCGGACAAGGAATATCCGGAAGGCAACGCCGGTCACCGCCCGGGCGTGAAAGGCGGTTACTTTCCGGTACCACCGTCAGATTCATTGTCTGATCTGCGCAGCACCATGTGCCGCATTCTCCAAGACATCGGTGTCGGTGTGGAAGTACATCACCATGAAGTGGGTACCGCAGGCCAGTGTGAAATCGGCACGCGTTTTAATTCGCTGACGCGTAAAGCTGACGAGATGACCATGTTCAAATACGTGGTGCGCAACACCGCGCATCAGTTCGGTCATACCGCCACCTTCATGCCGAAGCCGGTGGTCGGCGACAATGGCAGCGGCATGCATGTGCATCAGTCACTGGCCAAGGGGGGCCAGAACCTGTTTGCCGGCGATGGTTATGGCGGTCTGTCGGAAACCGCGCTGTACTACATCGGCGGCATTTTCAAGCACGCCCACGCCATAAACGCCTTTGCCAACGCCACCACCAACAGCTACAAGCGACTGGTGAAAGGCTTTGAAGCGCCGGTGGCGCTGGCCTACTCGGCGCGCAACCGCTCCGCTTCATGTCGCATACCCTGGGTCAGCAACCCCAAAGGCCGGCGTATCGAGATCCGCTTCGGTGATGCCGCCGGCAGCCCCTACCTGATGTTTGCCGCCATGATGATGGCCGGTCTTGACGGCATTGCCAACAAGATCCATCCCGGCGAGCCGATGGACAAGGATCTGTATGATCTGCCGCCGGAAGAAGAGAAGAATCTGGCCAGTGTCGCCGGCAGCCTGGAGCAGGCGCTGCAGGCATTGGATCAGGATCGCGATTTCCTTAAGGCCGGTGATGTGTTCAACGATGACCTGATTGATGGTTACATTGAGCTGAAATCGCAGGATGTGTTGCGCATGCGCATGACCACGCATCCGCTGGAATTTGACATGTACTACTCAAGTTGATGTCAGGCAGTTGCTGTCAGTGCATCCAGGATCACTGAATCCAGCGGCCCTGTTGTGGTCTTAATGGTTGAAAGCAACTGAAATGATTTCGCTGCATCAGGATAAAACGGCATGAATACTTTCATAAGCATACACAGCGGCAAATATTTTGGCACGGTGTTGTTGCCATTACTCTTGATGTTGTCGCTGTCGCTGGCGACGCAGGCTCATGCGCAGGACAAGATCTACAAATCCGTGGATGAAAACGGCAATGTCATTTTCAGCGACCAGCCGCCATCGCCGGATGCCAAACCCATACTGCTGCAGGAAAGCAACATCATTGAGACGGTCAAGGCAGAACCGGCGCCAGTGGGCTCTGCTGATGAAACCAGCAATCAGCCGCTGGAGATCGGCATTCTGAGCCCGCAAGCTGAAGAAACGTTCTGGGGTACCGGCAATGATCTGCCGGTGCTGCTGGAAGTCAAACCTGACATGCGCCCGGGCATGCAAATCAATCTCTACATCGATGACGAAAAGATCGCCACCGTGGCCAGCGAGCAGACCACATTGCAGCAGATTGATCGCGGTACGCATACATTTCGTGCCGAGCTGGTGAGTAACAATGACGAAATCATCGCCACCTCGGAAACGCGTACTTTTTTCATAAAACAGTATTCGCAGAACTTCAATAACAATTAAGAGAGCTTCAGTTCGGGTCTGGCGGCTGCCGCAGCCAGAACGTGACCGGACCGTCATTGACCAGCGCAACCTGCATGTGCGCAGCAAATTGCCCGCTGCAGGTATTGGCATGCTCAGCCTGTACCAGCGTCACGAAGCGGGTAAACAGCGCCTTGCCCAGGTCAGGTTCTGCGGCGGTGGAAAAGCCCGGACGGTTGCCTTTGCGGGTGTCTGCCGCCAGCGTGAACTGTGGTACCAGCAACAGTTCTCCATGAATATCCCGCAGCGAAAGGTTCATTCTCCCCTGCGCATCGCTGAACAGGCGATAATTCAGCAAGCGCTGGCACATGCGCGGCAGCATGGCCTCGGTGTCACCGCGTTCAAAGCCGCACAGGACCAATATGCCCGCCTCAATCGCGGCAATGCAGTTATCATCAACACTGACGGCAGCGCAGCTTACCCGTTGCAACAGTAATATCATTGCTTGGTCACCAATATCATGCAGCCATCAATATACAACGCATTGCTCACAGCGCAAGCCGCTGTGAGCTGCTGAGCGCAGCATGAAACTGCGCCTGCTGCGCTGGCTGACCCTGCTGCTGGCAAAAA
>CAZHRH010000110.1:2988-7359 GCA_964534475.1 uncultured Wenzhouxiangellaceae bacterium | reverse complement strand
CGCGAGGGCACCGGCCTCAGTTACGTGCGCGCTCGGCTCAGGGAAGCGTTTGGCGACGCCGCGATGATCCGATCGGGCGCAACGGATGCAGGCTGGCAAACCCGCATTCAGATGCCCGCCGTTATGGTAGAAGCTGCCGACAACGGGTCGGCGAAAGAACTTGCCTAGCCTGGATTATTCATGAGCGACGTAGTGAGAGGCCGTAAGGGTATGAACATGCAAGGCGCACGAAGGAAAATGCGCGCAGGCGTACTTGACAGTACGTTGAGCACATTTATCGAGTGCAACGCAGCAGATTCATGCCCTGACGGACTCGCAGTAGTTGGTCATGAATAATCCAGGCTTGAGATTTGCGCGATGAGCATGCGCATCCTGGTGGTCGAAGACGAGCCGGTGATCGCACGTCGGCTGCTGCGCCTGCTCGGCGAGATTCTTCAGCAACCGGCTGGAAGCATTGACAGCGCGCGAAGCTTTGACATGGCGCAAACGATGCTGCAACACAATCATTACGACCTGCTCTGCCTGGATCTGAACCTGCACGGCCAGGACGGCTTCGACCTACTGGCCACAGCCGTAGCTGGCCGGCATCAGACCATCGTCATTTCGGCCAACACCGATCGCGCCCTGACAGCCTTTGAGTACGGTGTTGTCGATTTCGTGCCCAAACCCTTTGATCGCGAGCGACTGGCGCAGGCCTTGTCACGAGTCTCAGCAACCCATCGGCCGCAATCGCTGCGCGCCAGAGTGCTGACGTTTCGCGACGGCAACAGAACCCGGATCTTCAAGGTCGAGTGCATTCGGGCCATTCACGGTGCCGATAACTATGCAGAAGTCGAACTCGAAGACGGCCGTCGGCTGTTGCACGACAAGTCCCTAGACCAGCTTGAGGAAATGCTGCCCGCTCGATTCCATCGCGTACATCGCTCACACATCGTAGACCTTGCTCGGATCGTTGGTCTCGAAAACCTGCCGGGCAGCCGTTATCGGGCGCACCTGGACAGCGGCGAGTTTGTCCCGGTAAGCCGGTCACGCATCCGCAAACTGCGGGATCAGCTTGGCGCAGAGTGATGGTTGAAGCGCCGGGGTCATTGCTTCGGATACATAACAAATGGCCATGACCGGCGAGTCATGCGTTGCGGATAAGCGTTTTCCGATTCGCTGAAAGTTTTTGCATGACTGTTGCCTTGTTGGTGGCATGACGGAATTCGTACTCATCAGGTTGAAGGACCACCATACTCGCCCCGCGCGACCTGCAGCTTTTCCGGCGAAAACGCGCTCGCGCTTAATTGATCAGAGGTTCCTTAAGCCGATTGCATCAACAAGCGCATAACCTCGCGCCAGGCGCGTTCCTCACGTTTGCTGACCTGGGCGAACACGCGGCGAAACTGGTTGCGCTGCATGCGCGAAAGCCTGATCTCAAGCGCCTTGCCTTTACGCGTCAACGTCAGCCGGCGGATGCGGCCATCCCGGGTATCAGCTTGTGAACTCACCAGCTCACGACTGATCAATTGCGTCAACGGTCGATGCAGCGCCTGCTTGCTGATCTGCAGTATGTCGGTAAGCTCACTCACGGACAGCCCCTCGTTGCGGCCGATGAAGTAGAGCAGGCGATGATGCATGCGTCCCATGCCGCGTTTTGCCAGCAACTGATCCGGCTTCTCGATCAACTTGCGGAAGCCGAAATGCATCAACTCCATCGCTTCGTTCAGTTGCTGTCTTCTTTTTAGGTCAACCATATTGTTTTTTCTGCAAAAGATGCCATATAATGCAACATTATTGACCTTTTACTGTCTCAGTTGCAAGCAGTGACTCACTGTGTTTGCCATGAGGCCTTTTTCCAACCCTTTGTATACCCTGAAAGAGAACCGAGATGAAAACCCTGAAAAGCAGTGCAATCAATAACATGCAGAGCGAAAGCCGTTTGAGCATGGGCGCTCTGGCCGACGACCAGCAGCGTCGCAACCGTCGTCGCCGTCGTCGTCACAGCGAGGCTGGTGAAGCCGGCGTACGGCTGCGTTTTATCTGATCACAAATGCCATTGCCAGCGTCCCTGACGCTGGCAGCTTGTGGTAGCCTACTGTAGTCAATCGGTCTCGAGATCATCAGCAAGCCAGCAACTTCTTGCGTATAATGTGGCAACGATATTGCTGCAGGCCGTATTGATTGTCTGAATCGCCTTCTACAGGCATTACCGACACATCACCGACACCTAATCACTCCAGCCAGATCCTGCCGCGTATCCATTGACACAAAACCATCGGGATTCACGACTTGCTTCGCACGCAAACGGTTTCAGCCACCTTCTGAACTTGCCTCTGAAACCTGCCAGCTTACCGGCCCAAACCCGGTCTATGCCTGCGGCGAAGCCATCATCAACTGGAGAGTTATTGTATGCACCTGTTTGCTGAGATCGATCAGACCGAACATGAGCAAGTGGTGTTCTGCCACAACAAAGACGCCGGCCTCAAGGCCATCATCGCCATCCACAACACCACGCTGGGCCCGGCCCTGGGCGGTCTGCGCATGTGGCCGTATGAAACCGAACAGGATGCACTCAATGATGTGCTGCGCCTGTCGCGCGGCATGACCTATAAAGCCGCCGTGGCCGGTTTGAACCTGGGCGGCGGCAAGTCAGTGATCATCGGCGATCCGCGCAAAGACAAATCGGAAGCGCTGTTTCGCGCTCTGGGCCGCTTCGTGGAATCGCTCAATGGCCGCTATATCACCGCCGAAGATGTCGGTATCGACGTCAACGACATGGAATTCGTGTTCCAGGAAACCAACAACTGCGTCGGCGTGCACCAGATGCACGGCGGCAGCGGCGATCCGTCGCCGATCACTGCTTATGGCACGCTGCAGGGCATCCGTGCCAGCCTGCAGAAACTGTATGGCCACGACGACATCGGCGAGCACAGTTACGCTGTGCAGGGCTGCGGGCATGTCGGTTTTGAGCTGGTCAAGCTGCTGCGCGCCGATGATGCCAAGGTGTTTGTCAGTGACATCAACGCTGAGGCCGTGCAGCAGTGCGTGGACCTGGGCTGTGAAGCGGTTGGCATCGACGACATTTACGATGTCGAAGCCGATGTGTTTGCACCCACCGCGCTGGGTGCCATCGTCAACGAAAAAACCCTGCCCAGGTTCAAGTTCAAGATCATCTGTGGTGCCGCCAACAATCAGCTTGCCACCGACGCCATTGGCGATGAGGTGGACAAACGCGGCATCCTGTACGCGCCCGATTATGCCGTCAATGCCGGTGGTCTGATGAATGTCTCCATCGAATTTGAAGGCTACAACCGCGAACGCGCCATACGCATGACGCGCATGATTTACTACAATGTTGGCAAAATTTTCCAGATCGCCGAAAACGAAGGCATCACTACCAGTGTCGCCGCTGATCGACTGGCCGAGCAACGCATTGAAATCATCGGCAAGCTGAAACTGCCGCACATGGGCCGTGGTCATCGTTTCCCCGGCCGCGAGCGCAACGGCAACTGATGCCTGCATGATGGATTGCGCCTTTCCCCTGAGCGAAGATCTGGAGCTGCTGCGCGAGACGATACGCCGTTTCGCCGCGGATGAAATTGCACCGATTGCTGAAGCCATCGATCGTGACAATCAGTTCCCGCAGGCGCTGTGGCCGAAGCTGGGTGAGCTGGGTCTGCTTGGTCTGACCGTGGACGAAACCTATGGCGGCAGCGGCATGGGTTATCTGGCGCATGTCGTGGCGATGGAGGAAATCTCACGCGCCTCCGGCTCGGTCGGACTTTCCTACGGGGCCTGCAGCAATCTGTGCCTGGACAACCTCAACAACAACGGCACCCCGGAACAAAAACAGCACTACCTGCCGGCGCTGTGTGCCGGCGACATGGTCGGCGCCCTGGCCATGTCCGAACCCGGTGCCGGCTCCGATGTGGTCGGCTCCATGAGCTGTACGGCAAAGCCCGACGGCGACAGCTGGATTGCCAACGGCAGCAAGATGTGGATTACCAACGGGCCCGAAGCCGGACTGATCATCGTCTACATGCGCACCGCCGATCAAGACGCCGGCTCGCAGTGCATGACCGCGTTTTTGATTGAAGACGGCCTGCCCGGCTTTAAAAAAGCACAGAAGCTGGACAAACTGGGCATGCGCGGCTCCAACACCTGTGAGCTGGTGTTCGAGGACTGCAGGATTCCGGCCAGCCAGGTGCTGGGCGAAGTCAATCAGGGCGTAAAAGTGCTGATGGGCGGCCTCAACACCGAGCGGCTGGTGCTGTCCGGCGGGCCGCTGGGACTGATGCAGGCCGCCATCGACGACACCGTGCCATACTTGCGCGAGCGCAAGCAGTTTGGCCGTCCCATCGGCCAGTTCGGCATCATGCAGGCCAAGCT
>CAZHRH010000110.1:0-2888 GCA_964534475.1 uncultured Wenzhouxiangellaceae bacterium | reverse complement strand
GCCGGCACCAACGAAATCCGCCGCATGCTGATCGGCCGCGAACTGGTCAACGCCGGTGATTGATGCTTGTTGTGTTGTCGCTGCGCGACAATACTTTTTGCACTGGAAAGATATGCATGAGACGCTACGCGACAGTTTATTGCGCGTATAGCGACACGCAACGCGGCGAGCGGCGATCATCCACATAAAAACCGGAAAGGTGGATTCCGGATCTTCGCTGCGCCAAGTCCGGAATGACGAGCGTTGTTCGATGACCCAAACCAGGCCTGCCATCGCGCATGGCCTTTAGCTGCGAGCGCAGCGCGGCAGGCTAGAAGCCAAAAGACAAGGCTGTCATCCCGAGCGAGAGCAGCGAGCCGAGTGGTCTCATTGCAGGACTGCTTAAGCGTTGTTGCATAGATAGCAAAATCCTGATGCTGGCAATCACTTCGCCAGTTCAGTACCAGGATGAAAGTTGTACCAGGCAAACCAGAACAGGCGAATGCCTTCCCATTGCTTGCCGCTTTCGATATCGGTCGCAGTGACCAGACCGCTGGCGGTTTTTTCCAGCTTCAACTGACGCTCACCCAGCGCCGTCTGCAGTGTGCCCTGAGCAACCTTCTTGTCCGTTACCGCCAGTGACTGGCCGTCGATTTCAAACCCATGCACCACGGTTTTCGGGTGCATGCTCATGTCGCGGTTGGCCAGCGGAAACATGACCCGCTCGCTGCTTTCGTAGTCACCATAGGGGCCGCGGGAATAATTGCGCGCATGCCCGGTTTCGGTGGACAGCACTTTGCTCTCCGGATGCGCCTCGCGCCATGTCTTCCATTCCACCATGGCCATCGGCACCATGCTCAGTTCGCGTCCGCGCATTGGCCCCATGAACGCCTTGCCGGTGATCTGCTGCCACAGGCTGTTGCTGCGGCGATCGTACATGATCAGGTCGTTGCCGTGCAGCAGCCCGGACACGCCGAACTCCACCGGCTCGCCCATCAACTCGCGCGCAAACGCGACGCCGGAACCGCACAACGGGCAGAACGTCACCGCCACCGGCTTGCCACCGATGGTGTCATTGACGATCTCGTGGTAGTTCATGATCAACTGCGGGTAAGCGCGGGCATCGCCGTTGATCTCCACCCCCATGACCAGATCACTGTCGCTGACGTGCTCGGCCTCCCCGGCGCTGACAAACACCGGATCATCAATCGGTGGAATGCAATCACGCCGCGGACAGCCCTGCATGATGTCCTCATACGGCACATCGCTGGGCGTGCCGATGTCATAGCCGAAGGTTTCCACCAGAATGTCGGTGGCGAAACGTGAACCCTGCGCCGCAGCCCCAAGCGGCAGCAGTAGCACTGCTGCCAGCAGCAGCAGAGACAATTTGTGCTGAGGATTGAAAATTATGTTCATTCGACTACTCCGTTTGCATTGAATATTCTGGCAATATGATTGCTGTAATAATAGCGGGTGCGCTCGCGCTTATCCCGTCTACGCCCAGTCATCACACTGGCAGCAGACATTGACCTCAGTTACCACACCCAAGACCTTGCCAGTTGCCATTTGCTCACAGCCATCACTACCGTCAACACTACATGGATGCGGGCACGGACCGTGCGCTTTTTTGCTATGCTCAGCACTGAATTAGACAAAATGTTTTGACTACAACTGCCACAAGCCGCAACAACCATAGGTCCATGAATCGTGACTGCAAACATTCATCTGTATCATACCAACTCCGCTCCAACCAACCATTGCTGCCATCAGCTGCGCGATCTACAGCAAATCTGGCCAGCACTGCTGCTGGCCGTGTGTGTGCTCGGCAACGCTGCGCTGGCGCAGGAAGCATCCGCCACAGACCAGGCAGAACAGGCCTTCGCCACGCTGGCCGATGAATACTGGGCCTTCCGGCTGCAGGAAAACCCGCTGCTGGCCAGCCGCATGGGAAAGAAGGAACACAACGACAAACTGCCCGGGGTGGCGCCGCAGGATCATGCCCGCCGACTGCAGCAGGAACAAGCGTTTCTGCAGCGCCTGCGCGCCATTGATGAGGAAGCGCTGACAGCGCCAAGCCGGCTCAATCTGCAGATTCTCGAGTTCATCCTGCGCCACGATGTGGCACTGGCCCAATACCAGGGCTGGCGCATGCCCATCCTCAGCGACAGCGGCTTTCACAGCAACATCAATTTCATGGCGCGCGGCATGCGCTTCACCGAGCTGCAAGATTACCAGGATTATCTGGCCCGCTTGCGCGCACTGCCGGGCTGGCTGAACCAGAACGTCGCCAACATGCGCCAGGGCATCAAGGATGGCGTCACCCAGCCGCGCGCCATCCTCGACAACATGAAGCCAACCTTTGCCGCCCAGGCCGAGACCGCCTATGCCGATCATCCGCTGTATCAGCCATTTGCCAGACTGGCAGACAACAAACCTGGCTGGATGAGTGCCGAACAGGCGGAACAACTGCAGCAACAAGCCGCCAACGTCTTTCGCGAGCAGGTGACCCCGGCCTTTGTTGCCGTCAATGATTTTTTCGTCAAAGACTACATTCCTGCCGCCCGCACCACGCTGGGTGCCAGCGCCCTGCCCGAAGGCAAAGACTGGTATCAGGCGCAGATCGAGTATTTCACCACCCGCGATGATCTCAACGCCGAGTCGGTGCATCAGATCGGCCTGGATGAGGTCAAGCGCATCCACGCCGAGATGCAGCAGATCATCGACGATCTCGAGTACGACGGCGACTTCGCCGGCTTTATCGAGTTTTTACGTACTGATCCGCAGTTTTATGTCGACACCCCGGAGCAGTTGCTGAAAGAAGCGAGCTGGATCACCAAGCGCATCGATGGCGTGCTGCCCGGCTATTTCGGCAAGCTGCCGCGTCAACCCTATGGCGTGGAGCCGGTACC
>CAZHRH010000109.1:0-7381 GCA_964534475.1 uncultured Wenzhouxiangellaceae bacterium | reverse complement strand
CAAGCATAGCGAGTGCAATGTCAAAATGAAAGCACAAAATCGCAAGGTTTGCAAATATGATTGCTTATCAAACTCAAGAATAAAGGCAACCATGGCAGCCATGCACAAGCTCTCATGGAGCACGTTTTGTCCCTAGAAGCCGTAGCTTGGGTGGTGCCATTACAGAATCAGTTGCCATAGTTTATGGGCGCAGACAGCACCGCATAAGCTGTGGCTCCGGGAGCGCAGTCCTGGGCCGGCTTTCCGGCTCAGCCTACACGACATAAGCTTTGCAGGCGCGCCGGCAGGTCTCTAATCACTCAATTGCCAGGCTTAGTAGCGATCCTTCAATCTATGGTTAATCAAAGGTCCCCAGAATGAATCGCCCAAGCAGTGAAAAGCCCTGTTCCGTCGGCCGCATGTTCGGTTGCATGGTGTATGACGCAATGGTGCTGGCGGCCATTTTATTTGCCGTCACCACGATCACTCTGGCCATGCGGCAGGGCGCTGCCATTGCGCCCGGCAATATCGCCTATCAGCTTTTCCTGCTGATTTGTGCCTGGTTGTACTTTGCCTATAGCTGGCGCCTGGGCGGGCAAACACTGGGCATGCGCGCCTGGCAGGTACACATCCGCAGCACTCAGCCCCAGGTCAGTTGGCGACAGAGCCTGATACGGTTTCTAACCGCAGGACTGTCTCTGGCTTGCCTGGGTGGTGGCTATTTCTGGTCATGGCTGCATCCAGCCGGCATGACCTGGCACGATCTGGCCAGTGGCACCTGGCTGGTATGCACTAAAAAAGAGAACTGACAAAAAAGCAATAACTGATCGCCGTCAGGCACCGCCGCGACGATATAACCAGCCGGCAATGATAAAGCTCAGCAGCGCGGGCACTAATTGGGTGACCGCCGGATGCAACTGGTAAACGCCGGTCAAGCTTTCCATCATCTGATAACAGACATACAGCACAATACCACTGGCCATGCCGGTCACAAGCTGGCGACCGCGATTGCTGCCGCGAGCCGCATTCAACACCAGCGGCAGCCCCAGCCAGACCAGAGTCAGCGCCGTCAACGGATAGTAGATGCGCTGATATAAGGCGATGCGATAGCGGGTAAAGTCCAGCTCGCTGCGCCGCAGAAAGGCCACGTAGGCATATAAATCCGGTGTTGATAACAGGCTCGGGCGCATGGCCATATTGATCAGCAGTTCAGTGGACAGGTCACTCTCGAGCTGCAACTCGGCATGACGGCGAATACTGACGTTTTCCGCGCACAGTGTCTTCTCGGTGACCTGTTGTAATTGCCAGCTTTGTGTCTGATGGGTGGCCTGATCAGCCTGGATCCAATGACACAATCTGCCGTCGCGCAGGTGGTACACATTGATACCGTAAAAATCCGCCTCGGCGCTGTTACTGATGGCCGGCCAGGCCACGTGCATGATGGCATCGGCGTCACGTAACCATAAACCGCCGGTATAAGACAGACTAATCTGTCCGGTAATACGCTGTACACGAAAGTCTCTGGCCTTGGGTTCCAGCCAACTGCCGGCCAGCTCGCCGCCCAGCACCGCCAGCAGCAGCAACAGAAAAACCGCCTGCATGACCGGCAACATCAAACGCTGGCGCGAACAACCGGCAGCGCGCATTACCGTCAATTCCTGCTGCGCCACGAGCCTGGATACTGCCAGCAGGGCACCCGCCAGCGCAGCAAAAGGAAACAGCACATAGGCACGATACGCCATGGTCAGCACGCTGTGCCAGAGCACCTGCAAAAGCTGGTAATCTGCGCGCATGTCACGCAGCTCACCGATCAGTTGCAGGCTGCTGAACACCAGCAGCAGGATGCACCAGACCAGCACTATCTGCTGTACCACCTGACGCATCATGTATCGGCTGAACCGGCCAGGCATAAAATACTGTAGCAGCCTGATCATGCAGCCTCCGAAGCTTGCCGTTGCTTGCGCTGACGAGACATACCGCGCTGTTGCCACATGACGGCACTGAGCAGAAACAAGCCATGCACCCACCAGAAACCCGGCACCACGGACAGCTTGCCAGTGTCGATCCACACCGCGGCCAGGTTAAGCAGATTAAGATAAAGCACAAACAGCAGCGCCAGCACCAGCACGTCGCGACCACCACCACGCGCATGATGCGGTTGCACTGGCATCCGATCTGTGCGCACAAAAGCATACAACCAGACCAGCAGTACCGGCAGCATGCAGGGATACGCCAGCCGGCGCTGTATTTCTGCCTGCGCGCCTCGATCCGGGCTGCGCCACAAGCGCGACCAGCTCCAACTGCGCGCATCAGCATCAGCGGCAATCTGCTGTGGCACCGGCAAGCGAATTTCGGCCTCGGCAAAGTCCAGCAGTTGCAGCTCGCCTGCGCGGTCCTGATAAATGCGCCTGCCTTGAACCAGCGTCACATAGCGATCACCATCCGGCTGCATGCGAAAGCGTCCCCGCTCGGCACTGAGAATCTGCGTACCGTCATCATCCTGCAGCCGCAAAAAAACATCCACGGCATCACCAAACCGATCCATTTTCGCAGCATAGATCACTCCGCCAGCATCAGGCAGCTTGTTGAAACGACCCGGTAAGACGCCCCAGAACTCGGCTGAATTGGCGGCGCGCTGATACAACTGCGCCTGCCAGGCTTTCGCCGCCGGGTCCAGCCAGCCGGCCAGCAGCAGCAACAGCACAAAACCCGTCAGCATAAAGCGAGTCAGCCCGGCGCGCAGCTTGTTCGGCTGCATGCCGGCCACGGTCAGCATGGCCCACTCGCGATCACGCTGCATTT
Source organism: uncultured Wenzhouxiangellaceae bacterium (assembly GCA_964534475.1). Lineage (GTDB taxonomy): Bacteria > Pseudomonadota > Gammaproteobacteria > Xanthomonadales > Wenzhouxiangellaceae > JAHJQV01. Next base: position 4,600 of record CAZHRH010000109.1, on the reverse strand, counting down.
GCTGGCGGGTTAACAACACAGCCATAACCATGGCCAGTGGCAGCACCGTGATAAGCAATTCAGGCAGATGCAACAGCAACTGCCAGCCGAGCATCGATACCGGTATCTCTCCGCCGGCAACGTCACCCATCACTTCTGCCGCATACAACAGCAGCAAAACCGCCACAAATGTCAATGCCAGGGCCAGCGCAAGACGCCACCAGCGGCGCAGCAGATACTGCAGCAGCAGCGGCAGGCGGGCGATCATGCCACCAGCATTTTGCACAACAGCGTGCCTTCGGCAGAACGGGCATGCCCAGCCTGCTGCCAATGTTGAAGCTGAATCATCATGAGACAGGATTATGGCATGCCAGACAGTACACTAACGAGACCTGATCTCGATGTATGGATAAATCGCCACGGCTTACTTTAGAATGAATCACTGATATCGATTGAAATATGCATCATTACCTTGCCACTGGCCTGCCCTCTGCTGGCTGATGAAGATGTGCAATGTGCCAATGACGCAACCTTTTTTGACTTGAGGAAACCATGAAATTCAGCCTTCACACGCAAACCGCGACCGACTACAGCGGCGATTGTCTCATTGTGCCGGTTTTTGCCGCCGACGATACCGATCAAAGCCTCCAGAGTGAACTGTTTCGGCAACTCGACCAGGCCAGCCAGAAACAACTCAGCTCGCTGCTGAAAAATGGCGACATCAAAAGCAAAACAGGCCAGGTGACCTGGTTACTGAGCCTGCCGGGGGTGGCGCACAAACTGCTCATGACCGGTTGTGGCAAGCCGGCGGAATTCAATCAGCAGAGTTTTCGCAAGGCCTGCCAGGGCGCAGCGCAGGCGGTGCGCAACAGCCAGGCGCGCAGCGCGCTGTGTGCCTTGACCGATCAGGCTCACTGCCAGGCGGATACAGACTGGCAACTGCGCATGGCAGCACTGGAGTTTGCCCATGCCGACTATCGCTACACGCGCACGAAACAGCCCGGCAAGGATGCGGCACCGGCAACCGATGCGCTGGCCTTTGTCAGTGCGGCCGCCGACAGCGTGCTGCAACAGGCCGCCGCGATTGCCCATGGCGTCGATGTGGCGCGCAATCTGGGTGACCTGCCACCAAACATCTGCCACCCGGTGTTCCTCGCCGAGCATGCGCAGGAGCTGGCCAGCGCCGCCGGCATTGAAATCGAAGTGCTGGATGTGGCGGCCATGCAGGCACTGAAAATGAACGCACTGCTGGCAGTCGGTCAGGGCAGCGAAGTGCCACCGCGGCTGATCGCCATGCACTACCGCGGCGCCGACAGCGATGCACAACCCTATGTGCTGGTCGGCAAAGGCATCACTTTCGATACCGGCGGCATCAGCATCAAGCCCGGTGCCAACATGGAGCAGATGAAGTACGACATGTGCGGTGCCGCCACCGTGATTGGCGCGTTTTTTGCTGCCGTTAAACTCGAACTGCCGCTGAACATCAGTTGTGTTGTAGCCGCTGCCGAAAACATGCCCGACGGTCGCGCTTACCGTCCCGGTGACGTCATTACCAGCATGTCCGGCAAAACCATTGAAGTGCTCAATACCGACGCCGAAGGTCGCATGGTGCTGTGCGATGCACTGACCTGGAGTCAGCGCTTGCAGCCTGCGGCCATTGTTGATGTGGCAACGCTGACCGGTGCCTGCGTGGTGGCGCTGGGCCATCACGCCACCGCGGTCATGACCAAGCATGATGATCTGGCTGCGGAATTGCTCGATGCCGGCCAATCCAGCCTCGATCGCTGCTGGCAACTGCCACTGTGGGATGAGTACCAGAAACAACTGGACACCAAGTTTGCCGACATGAAAAACGTCGGCGGCTTTCCCGCCGGCAGCATCACCGCCGGCTGTTTTCTGTCGCGCTTTACCGAAGGCCAGCGCTGGGCGCATCTGGACATTGCCGGTGCCGCCTGGGAATGGGGCAAGAACGACGGCGCCACCGGTCGCCCGGTGCGGCTGCTGACGCAGTGGCTGATGGACCGCAGCAGCTCCCAAAACCACTGACGCAGTTGCGGATTTCCTGTGCGTATCGACATGTATCTGCTGCCGGAAACAGCCGCAGCCGATGACGCTGCTTTGCGGCTGGCCTGTCAATTGACCGGCAAGGCCTGGCCCGGGCATCGCCTCATCAATATCTGTTGCCAGCCACAGCAGCAGGCACAGCTTGATGCCATGTTGTGGCAGATACCCGCCGATCGCTTCATCGCCCATGGCATCAGCGGCAGCGCTGCCGCAGCACAGGCGCCGGTGCAGATCAGCAGCCAGCCGCAAGCTGCCAGTCTGCTCATCCAGCTGCAAGACAGCGTGCCCGGCACAGCCGACCTGCAGCAATACCAGCGCATTCTGGACATCATCGGCGTCAGCGAACGACAACGCCAGGCCGGGCGCGAACGCTACCGAAACTATCAGCAACTCGGCGGCAACATCAACATTCACCGGCTGCAAGCAAAACACAGCGGCGCATGACAAGTACGCTGCACCACATAATATATTGAACCGTATGCAAACCACTTACGAGCCGCAACAAATCGAAGCCCGCTGGTATCCGTACTGGCTGCAGCACAAGCTGTTTTCACCCGAGCAGAGCAAAGGCCAGCCCTACTGCATCATGCTGCCGCCGCCGAATGTGACCGGCAGCCTGCACATTGGCCATGCGTTCCAGGACACCATCATGGACCTGCTGACGCGCTATCACCGCATGCAAGGCGACCGCACCCTGTGGCAGTGCGGCACTGATCACGCCGGCATCGCCACGCAGATGGTCGTGGAGCGGCAACTGAGCGAACAGGGCATCAGCCGGCACGATATCGGCCGCGCGGCTTTCACCAAAAAAGTCTGGCAGTGGAAAGCCGAATCCGGCGACAACATCCGTCGCCAGATGCAGCGCCTGGGCACCAGCCCGGACTGGGACAGCGAACGCTTTACGCTGGATGAAGGCTTGTCGAAAGCGGTACGCGAAGTGTTCGTGCAACTGTACCGGGAAGGCCTGATCTACCGCGGCAAACGGCTGGTGAACTGGGATCCGGTGCTGCACACCGCGCTCAGCGATCTGGAAGTGGTCAGCCAGGAGGAGTCAGGACATCTATGGCACATCCGCTATCCGCGCAGTGACGGCCAGGGTCACGTGGTGGTGGCCACCACGCGCCCGGAAACGCTGCTCGGCGACGCCTGCGTGGCCGTGCATCCCGATGATGAACGCTACCGGGAGCTGATCGGCAAAACCCTGCAGCTGCCGCTGTGCGAGCGTGAAATACCTGTGCTTGCCGACGACTATGTCGATCCCGAGTTCGGCTCCGGCTGCGTCAAGATCACCCCGGCGCATGATTTCAACGACTGGGAGGTGGGTCAGCGGCATGATCTGCCGGTGCGCAATATTCTCAATCAGGACGGCACGCTCAACGACAGCGTACCGCAGCGGTTTATCGGCCTGGACCGGTTCGAAGCACGCCGGCGCATCATCGCCGAACTGGAACAGCTTGGTCTGCTGCAGCGTACCGAAGCACATAGCCATGCCATACCGCGCGGCGATCGCAGCGGTGCCGTGCTGGAGCCGTTGCTCACCGACCAGTGGTTCGTCAGCATGCAAAGCCTGGCCGAGCCGGCCATAGCCGCGGTGCGCGACGGACGCATCCGGTTTGTCCCGGAAAACTGGAACAAGACCTACTTCGAGTGGCTCAACAACATCCAGGACTGGTGCATCAGCCGTCAGTTGTGGTGGGGTCACCGCATTCCGGCCTGGTACGATGAGGCCGGCAACATCTATGTCGGTCACGACGAGCAGGCGGTGCGCGCGGCACATGATTTGCCCGCTGAGCACAAACTGCGCCAGGACGAGGATGTGCTGGACACCTGGTTTTCCTCAGCGCTGTGGCCGTTTTCCACGCTGGGCTGGCCCGAACAGACCGAGCGCCTTGCCAGCTTCTATCCGACCTCGGTGCTGGTCACCGGCTTTGACATCATCTTCTTCTGGGTGGCCAGAATGATCATGCTGGGGCTGAAATTCACCGGCGAAGTGCCATTTCGCGAGGTCTACGTGCATGGCCTGATTCGCGATGCCCATGGTCAGAAGATGTCCAAATCCAAAGGCAACGTGCTCGATCCGCTGCAGCTTATCGACGGTATCGAACTGGATGAGTTGATACACCAGCGCACGCGCGCGCTGATGCAGCCACAGATGAAAGCGGCGATTGAAAAGGCCACGCGCAACGAGTTTCCTGACGGCATTCCGGCCTTTGGTACTGATGCGCTGCGCTTTACGCTGGCCTCGCTGGCCACCCAGGGCCGCGACATGAGTCTGGATCTGAGCCGCATCCAGGGCTATCGCAATTTCTGCAACAAGCTGTGGAATGCCTCGCGCTTTACCCTGTTGCAACTGGCAGGCAGGCCATTGCAGCCGCAGGCCTGGCAGCAGGCCAGACACCCCGTCAATCGCTGGATTCTGACCAGTCTGCAGCACGCCATCAGCGAAGTACGACGCCATTTTGACGGCTATCGGTTTGATCTGGCCACGCAAACGCTGTATGAATTCACCTGGTCCGAATTCTGCGACTGGTACCTGGAGCTGAGCAAGCTGCTGCTC
>CAZHRH010000108.1:0-7411 GCA_964534475.1 uncultured Wenzhouxiangellaceae bacterium | reverse complement strand
CCACCAGGCACAATCCAGCCCATTTGCACCGCACCCCACAGTGACAGTATGAACAGCAGCGACAGGCCAATGCGCCAGCTCAGGCGGCGCACCACGCGGTCGCCCTCGCCCTTGTCGTTGAGCATAAAGTAGAAGCTGGAAAACAGCGCATACACAATCCCCAGCATGAAGACGACAATAAACACTTTCAAAAGCATGGAATTACTCTGTCACTGGCGCCACATAGGCAGTGGCGTGATAAAAACCGAGACACCTATAGTATGAAAACTCGAGCATGAATGTCAGCACGAGCTTTCGCAAGTACGGCCTGATCTGGTTGCTGCCGGCCTTGCTGCTGGCCGCTTTCTTTGTCTGGCTGGGCCTGTGGCAGCTTGATCGCGCTGCACAAAAGCGTGCTATTCTGCAGCAGATCGACAATGCCGAAGCGATGGCGCTTGACGCAGTCAATGCCGATAGCGCGAATTACAGCACGCTGCAGGGACGCGGCAGCTATCTGCCATATCCGTTGTTGCTGGACAATCAGGTGCTGGCAGGCCGCCAGGGCGTGCATGTGCTGTCACCGTTGCTGCTGGAGGACAACAGGCTGTTGCTGGTCAATCGCGGCTGGTTGCCCACCGCCGTGGATCGGCGTGAGCTGCCGGCAGTGAAGACACCGCAGCAGCCGGTAACCATCAGCGGCCGGCTCGCGCCGCTGCCCGGTGTCGGCCTGCGCCTGGGTTCGCAGCCGCCGCTGGATCTGCAGCAGTGGCCGCAGTTGATCACCTATGTCGATGCACAACTGCTGCAGCGCGGTTTTCGAAAGCTGTCGGATAATTCCAACCTGGAGTTATTGCCACAAGTGCTGAAGCTTGATGCCGAGGCCGAGCATGGTTTCGCCGGACGTGACTGGCAGCTGATCAACTTTGGTCCCAAAAAACATCTGGCCTATGCTCTGCAGTGGTTTACGCTGGCGGCGACGGTACTGGCGACATTTGTGATTTTATCGCTGCGCCGGGCCAGACGCCTGCGACTGGCAGCAGCCGGAGAATAATTGATCAGAGGTACCATAGATTAAACAGCAAAGTGAAAACAAGCATGAAAGACCATACTGAAACCGAGTCATCGATCAATCCGCAGCAACAACGCCGCAGCCGCTTCACTTTGCTGGGTGTGTTGCTGGTGTTTGTGGCACCCATTTTGCTGGCGGTATATCTGCAAAGTGACTTCACCGAGTACACGCCGGCGATCACCACCAATTCCGGGTTGCTGCTGGATCCGCCGATTCCGGTCAACGCCTGGCAACAACGCGAGAATGCCCTGGGTCGGCCACTGTGGACATTGCTGGTGTATTCACCACAAGCATGTGCGGATGCCTGCATTGAGCACTTTAGCTGGCTGCAGCAACTGCAACAGGCACTGGGCCGGCATGAAGAGCAACTGGTGCTGGAGTTGATCGGCGTGGCACCGGACAGCGAAACCAGCGCACAACTGGCAGAGCTGGGCGTGCACACGGTGCATCTGATCAGCGCTGAAACGCCGCTCACGCTGGCCGCTGATGTCGCGGTCGGTGACATGACCGGGCAGCGCTGGCAGAGCTTGCTGCTGGATCCGAACGGATATTTTGTCATGCGCTATGACCAGAATGCTGACATCACCGGCATGCGCAAGGACATCGACCGCCTGATCCGCCAGAGTAACAAGGCCATGGGTTTGAATTGAGGCTGGGTTGTCGCCGGGCGACGCCGGGTATGGTCGTCTGTCGGGTAAGGCGATCCCGGAATGACGGCAAGGTTTGAATGTCGAGGAAAATATTGCGCATAACGGCATTAACAAAGCTCGCCAAGGCCTTTCTGCTATAACGACAACAAAACAGGCAAATCCCGCAACAGCAAGCCCACTTTCAACGAAAGAGAAACCATGCAACGACAATACAAAATACTGCGCTGGCTGTCCGTGGTCGCAGTGGGCTTCGTCCTGGTGGTGATCATGCTCGGTGCCTGGGTGCGGCTGTCCGATGCCGGTCTGGGCTGCCCGGACTGGCCGGCCTGCTACGGCCACATCACCTGGCCGACAAAAGCCGATGAAATCGAGCGCGCCACGGCGAATTATCCCGAGCGTCCGGTGGAGGTGGCGAAGGCCTGGAAGGAAGTCATTCATCGCTACTTTGCCGGCGCGCTGGGGCTGATTGTGCTGGCGCTGGCTTGGTTGAACTGGCGGCTGCGCAAACATTATCGCGACTTGCCGCTGCAACTGTCGCTGCTGCTGCTGGTGGTGATCATGGTCCAGGCCACATTCGGCATGTGGACGGTTACCCTGCAACTGTTGCCGTGGGTGGTGACCACGCATTTGCTGGGCGGCATGACCACGGCGGCGTTGCTGTTCTGGCATGCGCGCCGAGTGCGTGCGGCACAGCCGGTGGAAGCTGTGCATGAGCCAGCAGAGGCCGGGGTACAAGCACTGCAGCCGGGCGACAAACATTATCGTGTCTCTCATCTCGGCACCGCGCCAAAATTGCGCCCCTGGGTGCTGGCCGGGCTGCTGGTGCTGCTCGCGCAGATCGCCCTGGGTGGCTGGGTGTCAAGCAACTACGCCGCGCTGGCCTGCACCGACCTGCCCACCTGTCAGCAGCAGTGGTGGCCGGATACCAACTTTGCCGAAGGCTTCAGGATTGCCCGTGAAATCGGTATCGACTACGAGGGTGGAGTGCTGGATCAGGCCGCGCGCAACGCCATACACATCAGCCATCGTATCGGTGCACTGGTGGCATTTGTTATCATTGCCGGTATGGTGATAATGTTGCTGAGAAACCCGATCACGCGCTCTGCCGGCGCTCTGGTTGGGCTATTGTTGCTGGTGCAGATCACGCTGGGCATCAACAATGTGGTACTGTTACTGCCGCTGTGGAATGCAGTCGCGCATAACGGCGCTGCCGCGCTGCTGCTGCTGGCGGTGGTGAATGCGCTGTGGCGCACGCGCGATGTGACCAACGCTATACCGGCACGCGCCTGAAGCCGCCGCCGTGAGCGTTTCTATCAGCATGCCGCAGCAAAACCACTGGCTGCACAACTACTATGAGTTGTGCAAGCCGCGCGTGGTCATGCTGATCGTGTTCACCGCTGTTGTCGGCATGCTGCTGGCCGGACCGGACTGGTCGCGCTGGCCGCAGTTGCTGGCGGCGATCATCGGCATCACGCTGGCGTCGGCCTCGGGCGCGGCGCTGAACCACCTGCTGGATCAGCGCATCGATATCAAGATGTTGCGCACGCAGCATCGGCCGCTGCCGCAAGGCCATACCACGGCCAACCGCGTGCTGCTGTTTGCCATCACGCTGGGCGTGTTGTCGATGCTGATTCTGGGCGCCTGGGTTAATTTGCTGACCGCGCTGCTGAGTTTTTTCTCGTTGATTGGCTACGGCATCATCTACACGCTGTTTCTGAAATGGGCGACGCCGCAGAACATTGTTATCGGTGGTCTCGCCGGCGCCGCACCGCCGTTGCTGGGCTGGGCCGCAGTCAGCGGCAGCATTGATGCTCATGCCTTGCTGCTGGTGCTGATCATCTTTGTCTGGACGCCGCCACATTTCTGGGCGCTGGCGATTTATCGCCACGACGATTATGCCAAGGCAGCGGTGCCGATGCTGCCGGTCACGCACGGCAACCATTTCACCCGCTGGCAGATCCTGTTTTATACCATCCTGCTGTTTATCGCCAGCATCCTGCCGTGGCTGACGCAGATGAGCGGGCTGTTCTATCTGGGCGGCGCGCTGGTGCTGAACATTGCCTTTATGCGCTATGCGATACAGTTGCTCAACAGCGAAAACGAGTTGCTGGCGATGCGCGTGTTCAACTACTCGATTTTTTACCTGATGGCACTGTTTGCTTTTTTGCTGGGCGATTATTATCTGATTCACTGATGCTTGCGAACAGCCCTGTAATGACGCTTATTCCTTAACTTTCCATACCACGGACAATGACACCATGACTTCGGCCACCGGCAAGCAACCCACGCTGCAGCAACTGGAAAACCACGGCAGTTTCATCGGCCGTCACATCGGCCCCGATCAGCATGATATCGACGCCATGCTGGACGCTCTGGGCTGCAGCAGCCTGGATGCGCTGATGGATGAAGTGATGCCTAAATCGATCCGTCGCAGCGACGCCATGGCCTTGCCGCAGGCGCTGAATGAAACAGAGATGCTGGCGCGCTTGCGCGAGCTGGCGCAGCAGAACGTGGTTTGCCACAACATGATCGGGCTGGGCTACCACGACACCATCACGCCGCCGGTGATCAAGCGCAGTCTGCTGGAAAACCCCGGCTGGTATACCGCCTACACGCCGTATCAGGCAGAAATCTCCCAGGGCCGCCTGCAGGCGCTGCTGAACTACCAGCAGATGGTGATGGATCTGACCGGCATGCCGCTGGCCAATGCTTCGCTGCTGGACGAACCCAGCGCTGCTGCCGAAGCCATGGTCATGCTGCAACGGGTCAACAAGCGCAATCAATCCAGCCGCTTTCTGGTTGCCGACGATGTGCTGCCGCAAACGCTGGCGGTGCTGCGCACGCGTGCACATTATTTTGCTATCGAGGTGATCAGCGTATCTACCCGTGCCCTGCTGGATGAGCCCGAATTAATGGCCGACTGCTTCGGCGTATTGCTCAGCTACCCTGGCGTGGATGGCGGCGTGGCTGATCTGCGGCCGTTGATCGAGGCGGCGCACAGCCACAACGCGCTGGTCGGCGTGGCAAGCGATTTGCTGGCGCTGGTCATGCTCACCCCGCCGGGCGAGATGGATGCCGATGTGGTCATCGGCAGCAGCCAGCGCTTTGGCGTGCAGCCGGGATTCGGTGGGCCGCACGCGGCGTTTTTTGCCACCCGCGAAGATTACGCGCGGCGCGTGCCCGGGCGTATTATCGGTGTGTCCAAAGATCGCCTCGGCCAGCCGGCATTGCGCATGGCGCTGCAAACGCGCGAACAGCATATTCGCCGGGAAAAGGCCATGAGCAACATCTGCACGGCTCAGGCGCTGCTGGCCATCATCGCCGGTTTCTATGCGGTCTATCACGGTGCCGGGGGGCTGCGCACAATCGCCGGACGCGTGCACCGGCTGACACAACTTCTGGCTGTTGGCCTGCGCGCGGGTGGCTGGAAGCTGCGCCACCTGGACTTTTTTGACACCCTGTTTATCGAAGTCGCAGGTGAGCAGCGCGCGCAGATCATTGCTGACGCCGCCAAGCTCGGCATCAACCTGCGCAATGATGATGCCAGCGGCATCGGCATCAGTCTGAACGAATGCAGTAGGCGCGAGCACGTGCAGAAACTGTGGCAGGTGTTTGCCGTCACCGCCGACATCAAGCTGCTCGATGACGCCATTGATGCAGTGTCATTGCCTGCAGCGTGTCGGCGCCAAAGTGATTTTCTGCAGCATGAAGTGTTTTGTCGCTACCGCAGCGAAACCGAATTGCTGCGTTATCTGAAGCGGCTGGAAAACCGCGACGTGTCCCTGACCCATTCAATGATTTCGCTGGGCTCATGTACGATGAAATTGAACGCGGCGGCGGAGATGGAGGCCATCACCTGGCCCGAATTTGCCGCCATCCATCCGTTTGCGCCGAACGAGCAGACGCGTGGTTACCGTGCCCTGATCAGTGAACTGGAAGACATGCTCAAAACCTGCACCGGCTATGCCGCCGTGTCGCTGCAGCCCAACGCCGGCTCGCAGGGCGAATACGCCGGGCTGCTGGCGATTCGCGCCTGGCAGCAAAGCCGTGGTGAAGGCCAGCGCGATATCTGCCTGATTCCGCAATCGGCACACGGTACCAACCCGGCCAGCGCGCAGATGGCGGGCATGCGCATAGTCCTGATCGGCTGTGACTCAGCAGGCAACATCGACGTGGATGAACTCAAGGCCAAGGCGGCCAAGCACAGCGATGAACTGGCTGCGCTGATGATCACCTATCCGTCCACGCACGGCGTGTTCGAGGAGCGCATCACGGAAATCTGCGACATCGTGCATGAGCATGGTGGCCAGGTGTATCTGGACGGCGCCAACCTGAACGCGCTGGTGGGTTGGTCGGCACCGGGTCAGTTCGGCGCCGATGTGTCGCACCTGAACCTGCACAAGACCTTTTGTATTCCGCACGGCGGCGGCGGGCCCGGTGTCGGGCCGGTGTGCGTGCGCCAGCACCTGGCCGAATTTCTGCCGGCGCATCCGCTGCAGCAGGAACTCACCGGCAAGCTGGGGCCGGTGTCGGGCACGCCGTGGGGCTCGGCCGGCATCCTGCCGATCTCTTGGGCCTACATCACGCTGATGGGCCGCGAAGGTCTGCGCCGCGCCACCCAGGTGGCGATCCTCAACGCCAACTATCTGGCCAAACACATCAACACCAGTTTCAAGGTGCTCTACAGCGGCCGTAACAACCGTATTGCGCATGAGTGCATCATTGATCTGCGCCCGTGCAAACAGGCCAGCGGCATCAGCGAGGAAGACATCGCCAAGCGCCTGATCGACTATGGTTTCCACGCCCCGACCATGAGCTGGCCGGTGCCGGGCACGCTGATGATCGAGCCCACCGAAAGCGAGGGCAAGGCCGAACTGGATCGATTCATCAGCGCCCTGCACGGCGTTCGCAACGAGATCCGCATGATTGAGCAAGGCCAGTTGGACAAGCAGGACAATCCACTGAAAAACGCGCCGCTGACCGTGGCCGAGGCCTGCAGCGATGACTGGCCGCATGGCTACAGTCGCAGCCAGGCGGCATGGCCGGCGGACGCGCTGCAAAGCGCGAAATACTGGCCGCCGGTGGCGCGCGTGGACAACGTGCACGGTGATCGCAATCTGGTGTGCAGTTGCCCGCCGTTAAGCGACTACGCCGAGCCTGCGCCGCAGGCGCTGCGCGAGGCCGGTTAGATTCGTGCCACAGCAGGCATCCAGCACGCTGCAGGAAGCAAAAGTCTGGATTGATTTTGCTGCCGCCGGTGAAGTCGATCGCTGGTTCAGCGTCAACGACAATGTCATGGGTGGTGTATCCAGCGGCCAGCTTGATGGCGACATGCAGACAGGCGTTTTTCATGGCATTACCTCACTGCAGAACAACGGTGGTTTTGCCTCGGTGCGACGTCATCTGGCGTCTGCGGAACTGGCTGGCTGCCGGACATTGTTCTTGCTGGCCAGAGGCGACGGCCGCGCCTACCAGTTGCGTTTGCGCCAGCAACGCAGCCGATCCGCCATCGCCTGGCGACATTGCTTTACCCCCAGCAGCGACTGGCAAACGGTGGTCCTGCCGCTGGCGGACTTTGCCGCTGTATTCCGCGGCCGCCCGGTGGCAGACGCCGGTGCTGTTGATGCCGCCGCTGTCTGTGACATCGGCATCATGATTGCCGACGGCCGGGCCGGGCCGTTTCGACTCCAGCTTCAGCATATACAGCGACGGT
>CAZHRH010000107.1:2351-7433 GCA_964534475.1 uncultured Wenzhouxiangellaceae bacterium | reverse complement strand
TCCTGTCCTTCCTGTCCTTCCTGTCCTTCCTGTTCACACTTTGAAGTGACCTGTTAGTTTATTAAGTTATTGTTTTAAACAACTATATTCAATCGTTGTCAGATATCAATGTTGCTCGCATTCAGCGCATTCAGTTCGATAAAATCACGCCGTGGCATCACATCGTCGCCCATCAGGGTGGAGAAGATATCGTCGGCCGCTACGGCATCCTCGATATTGACCCGCAGCAGTCGTCTGCTATCAGGATTGACCGTGGTATCCCATAATTGCTCTGCGTTCATCTCGCCCAGTCCTTTGAAGCGCTGGATGGTACGACCCTTGCGTGATTCGGCGAACAGCCATTTGTATGCTTCGGTAAAGCTGCTGATCTCGTTGCTTTGTTTGCCGCGGGCGACGCTGGCGCCCGGCTGGACAAAATCCAGCAGCGTGGCCGCCAGCTTGCTGATCAGCGCGTAGTCGCTGGAAGCGAAAAAGCCGGATTCGATCGCGGTCTCGTTCACCGCGCCGTGAATCTTGCGCCTGACCTTGACTTGGGTGTGCTCGCTGGCATCGCTCTCCAGCGCCACTTCCCAGTGTTCGTTGGCAACATCACGGGCATTGAGCAAGTCCTGCATCTGTCTGGCCCAGTCGTGTGCGTCGGTGTTGTTGAAATCCGGCAGCTCCAGCATGGCCAGCAACAGATCGGCATCATAGCGCTTGGACAGGCGCTCAATGGCACGCTCCACGGCCATGTAATCACGCATCAACTGCTCCAGCGCGACGCCGGAAACCGGTGGCGAATCGGGATCAAACTGCAGGCTGGCCTCATCCACGGCGCGCGCGAGCAGATATTCGTCCAGTTCACGATCGTCTTTCAGGTATTGTTCCTGCTTGCCGTATTTGACCTTGTACAGCGGTGGCTGGGCGATATAGATGTGGCCGCGCTCGACCAGCTCCGGCATCTGCCGATAGAAAAACGTCAGCAACAGGGTACGAATGTGCGAGCCGTCAACATCGGCGTCGGTCATGATAATGATGCGGTGATAGCGCAGCTTGTCCGGATTGTATTCGTCCTTGCCGATGCCACAGCCCAGCGCGGTGATCAAGGTGCCGACTTCGGCCGATTGCAGCATTTTGTCAAAGCGTGCTTTCTCAACGTTGAGAATCTTGCCTTTCAGCGGCAGTACCGCCTGGAACTTGCGGTTGCGGCCCTGTTTGGCCGAGCCGCCGGCGGAATCACCCTCGACAATGAACAGCTCACTCAGTGACGGATCTTTTTCCTGACAGTCGGCCAGTTTACCGGGCAATCCGGCCACATCCAGCACGCCCTTGCGTCGGGTCATGTCGCGCGCCTTGCGTGCCGCTTCCCTGGCGCGGGCAGCTTCCAGCACCTTGTTAACGATGGCCTTGGCCACCTGCGGGTTTTCCAGCAGATAATCACGCAGGTACTGCGATACCGAGCTGTCCACAGCGGTTCTGACTTCTGACGATACCAGTTTGTCCTTGGTCTGCGAAGAAAACTTGGGATCCGGGACCTTGACCGAAATCACCGCGATCAGGCCTTCGCGGCAGTCATCACCGGACATGCTGGTTTTTTCTTTCTTCGCCAGATTACTTTCTTCGATATAGTTATTCAGCGTGCGTGTCAGCGCAGCGCGAAAGCCGGCCATGTGCGTGCCGCCATCGCGTTGCGGTATGTTGTTGGTGTAGTAATAGCTGCTTTCCTGATAGGAGTCGGTCCACTGCATGGCCACCTCGACCGCGACTTCCTCGCTGTCGTGGTTGAAATGAAACACCTGTTCATGCAGCGGGTTCTTCTTGTTCGCCAGATGCTCAACAAATGAGCGGATGCCGCCTTCATAGGCAAACGTGGCCTGCTCGCCACTGCGTTCGTCCCGCAGCTCGATGTGCACACCGGAGTTAAGAAAAGACAGTTCACGCAGACGCTTGGCCAGCAGGTCAAAATGAAACACATTGTCGGTGAAAATTTCGGTGCTGGGCTTGAAGTGAATCGTGGTGCCGGTCTGATCAATGTCGGTAATCACCTTCAACTCATGCTCAGGCACGCCAAGGCGATAGACCTGCTGCCAGCGTTTACCGCCGCGATCGATTGTCAACGTCAGTTTTTCCGACAAGGCGTTGACCACGGAGACACCCACGCCATGCAAACCGCCGGAAACCTTGTATGAATTCTTGTCAAACTTGCCGCCGGCATGCAGCACGGTCATGATGACTTCGGCTGCGGACTTGCCCTCGTCCTCGTGCATATCCACCGGGATACCGCGACCGTTATCGGTGACGGTGACGGAATCATCGGCATGAATGGTGACGATGATGCGATCACAATAGCCAGCCAGTGATTCATCGATCGAGTTGTCCACCACCTCAAACACCATGTGGTGCAGGCCGGTGCCATCATCGGTATCACCGATGTACATGCCGGGACGCTTGCGCACTGCATCCAGGCCCTTGAGAACCTTGATATTGGAAGAGTCGTAATTTTTCTCGGTCATATGCAGGGGCTGCTGTGCGGATTGGTTGAATTAACGGCCTATTATAACTGATCAGGGGCATGAACTTTTACGGTATCAATGTTCCACGTGAAACTCTGTTTTCTTATTGTGCTTTGATTTGACCCTGTTCCACGTGAAACCTTTTTGCCGCGATGGTCGCACCGAGAGAGTCGGATGTGCCGGTGATCAGCACCTGCTGTTGTTGCTGAACCAGTAAGTTCAGCAACTGTTGCAGGTGATAGCCATCCAGTTCCGACTGGACATCATCCAGCAGCAGCACCGCCCCCTTGCCGGTGTCCTGCTGCCACACCTGGAGTTTCGCCAACAGCATGGCCAGCGCCACCATTTTTTGCTGACCGCGTGACAGCCAGCCGCGTGCGCCACGCTGGCTGGTGCGCAAACTGATGTCAGCACGGTGGGGCCCTAGCAGTGTGAAACCTCGCTGGCGGTCTTTCTCCAGTGTTTCCAGCCAATCCTGTTGCAGTGTATCCGGATGGGTAAACCCCGGCTCATAGGCAAGCTCAATGGGCTCGAAATCTCCTCCCAGCAGTTGTTGCATATGCTGATAGTGTGGCTGAAACTGCACAAAAAAGCGTTGCCGCTGTGCGTGCAGTTGTTGCGCCGCCTGTGCCAACACCGGATCTATCGCTGCAATCACTGCATCAGACGCGTGCGCTTTCAGTGAAGCGTTGCGCTGTTTCAAAGCTTTCTGATAACGCCGCCAGCTAATCAGGTACTCAGGTTCCACGTGAAACACGCCCCAGTCGAGAAACTGGCGGCGGTATTCTGGGCCTGCTTCTACCAATTGATGACTGTAAGGCTGAAACAGCACCACCGGCAACAGGGCGGAGAGTTGCGCGTAACTTTGCAGTTCCTCGCCGTCATGCCTGGCTTGCCAATGCTGGCGACCCCGGATCAGTCCAAGCCGCTTTGTTGGTAGCGCTGTTTTAACTTCGCTGACTGCTTCAGCAACGCCATGGTGTTTACTGTACTCGATGATTACGCTGGCCTGATCACGACCATGCTGGATCCAGTTTTCCGAACGACCGTGACGAAAGGTCTTGCCTTGGGCGAGAATGTATATCGCTTCCAGTATGCTGGTCTTGCCGGCACCATTGGCACCGTGAAATACATTGATTCCCCTGGCAAGCTGCAGATCGACGTTGTTGAGATTTCTGACCTGGCTGATTTGCAGACGTTGTAATATCAGGCGCGCAGCCGTGCTGTATTCTGGATCGTTCACAGCAATACACCACATTTGCTGAAGGAAACATCTAGGTATGATCGTTGTTGCCCAGACAGTAAACTCAGCAACGCCACAACTTTCAGCTTTTGTTTATCGCCGCCTTTGTTTGCCTTTATGTCCTGTAGTAACAGCGTCAGTGTGGACAATTTCAATCAAAGCTTGAGCGGCATAATGACATGCTGAGTTTCATCAGTATCAGGCTCGCACATCAAACAGGAACTGTTCGCATCTCGCAGCAGCAGCATAACATCACTGGTTTTGATCACAGCCAAGGCGTCCATCAGATAGGTCACGTTGAATCCGATGGAAAGGGAATCGATCTGATGCTCGGCGTCAATGTCCTCGACCGCCTCTTCATGCTGCGGATTGTGGGCAATGATACGAATTTTGCCGGGCGTGAACTCCAGGCGCACACCACGAAATTTCTCGTTCGACAAAATCGCTGCGCGCTGCAGAGAGGTACGCAGTATCTGTTTGTCGACTTTGACCTGATGGTCATTGGCTGGTGGAATCACTGCCTGGTATTCCGGGAAGCGACCATCGATCAGCTTGCTGGTCATAATCAGGCCGGGCATATGCACCTGCAGATGATTGCTACCAAAACCAAGCGTGATGCGTTCGTCGTTGTCTTCCAGCAGTCGCAACAACTCCATCACTGCCTTGCGCGGTACGATGATGCGCTGGTCTTCATCGCTTTTCACCGTCTCACCGGTGGCCTGCAAATCATTGTGATCGGCCAGCGCCAGGCGGTGGCCATCGGTGGCAACAGCGCGCAATCGCTGGCCGCTGATTTCCAGCAGTAAACCATTCAGGTAATAACGCACATCCTGGTTGGCCATGGCAAATGCGACCCCATTGAGCAAATCATGCAGCTGCTTTTCTGCCACGGTGAAGTTTTGCAGTTGTTCTGCCTTTTCCATGTCCGGATATTCATCCACCGGCAGCGTGCTCAGCGAGAAGTGAGATTTTCCGGTATCAATGCGCAACTGATCATCGTTGACGGTTATGGTGAGACTGCTGCCGTCAGGCAGGGCGCGACAGATGTCCACCAGCTTCCGCGCCGGTGCGGTGACTGCACCGGGTGTGGCCACATCTGCTTTCTGGGTTGCACGCAAAACCATTTCCATGTCGGTGCCGGTGCAGGAAAGCTCGCCTTCATCAGCCTGTAATAAAAAATTGGCCAGCACCGGTATGGTCTGGCGTCTCTCGACCACGCCGACCACCTTACTGAGTGGTTGCAACAGGGCTTCTCTCTGCATGATGATTTTCATGGCCGATCCTCAAATATAAGATATATATATCTAACTGTAGTAGTTGTAGAGCAGGTTAATATGTGGTGATAAT
>CAZHRH010000107.1:0-2251 GCA_964534475.1 uncultured Wenzhouxiangellaceae bacterium | reverse complement strand
AGCAGCCGACGGTCTTCGGCCAGTTGCGGGTCTTCGCGCATCAGTTCCTCGATCTTGCGGCAGGCATGCATGACTGTGGTGTGATCACGACCACCGAAAGCCTGGCCGATATCCGGCAGACTCAATTCGGTCAGTTCCTTGCTCAGCGACATGGCCAGTTGCCGGGGCCGCGCGATTGCGCGCGAGCGCTTCTTGGAGGTCATATCGCTGTCGCGCAGATGATAAAACTCCACCACTTTTTTCTTGATCATGTCGATGGTGATCATGCGATCATGGATCGACAGCAGCTCGCGCAGCGTGTCGCGGGCAAAATCCACGCTGATGTCGACGCCTTTGAAATGGGCATTGGCGCAGAGTGTGTTGAGTGCACCTTCCAGATCACGCACCGAGGAGCGCACTTTACTGGCCAGCAGCTCTGCCACCTCATTGCTGAGCTTCCAGTCCTTGTCGCGAGCTTTTTGCAGCAAAATTGCTACGCGTGTTTCATAATCCGGCGGTTCGATAGAGACCGCCAGGCCCCAACCCAGGCGTGACTGTATACGCTCTTCCAGGTTGCTGATTTCTTTCGGATAACGATCACAGGTCAGAATGATCTGCTGTTGCAGATCCACCAATGCATTGAAGGTGTGAAAAAACTCTTCCTGGGAACGATCCTTGCCGGCGATAAACTGAATGTCATCAATCAACAAGGTGTCGACCTGGCGGTACTGATTCTTGAACTGGTTGATGTTTTTCGAACTGAGTGCATTCACCAACTGGGTAACGAACTGTTCCGAGGTCAGATAGACCACCACCGCTTTCGGATTATGTTGCTTGATCATGTGTCCGGCGGCGTGCAGTAGATGGGTCTTGCCCAGTCCGGTACTACCGTAGAGAGTCAGCGGGTTGTACACGCGCCCGGGGTTTTGCGCCACCTGCAAAGCTGCACCGAGCGCTATCTCGTTGCTTTTCCCCTGCACAAACTTGCTGAAGGTATAGTTTGGAAACAGACCGCTGGATAACTCATTGATGCTGGCTCTTGGCTTGCTGGTAGCAGCCGGGCTGGCGCTGGACTCGGTCAGTTCCACACCGCTATCAACATCCACTCCCAATTGATTCAGTATTGCCTCGATGGTGGGCAGATATAACTCGCGCACGCGGTGACAAACGATGTGGTTGGGCGCAGACAACACCATCTTGTGGTCGTTGCGGCTGAGCCGCAGTGGACGCAACCAGGTATTGATTTCATCCAGCGGATACTGTCGCTCGAGCCGGTTCAGACACTCCTGCCAAAGGGATTGATCCTGATTGCTCATGTTGCGGTTTGCTTGCTCATGGTGTGATTGAATTGGTAGGCGATACCGACAGACTGAAGACAATGAGTGATCATAACGCATCTTGAGCTGCCTGTGGATAACTTCACGGCACAAGTCCCGGCAGATATGGATTGGCAAGAATGAAGATTGGTTTTCTGCCGGCTTTCGCTTATACTATGCGGCTACCTTTTACATTGTTTATGGTGTGTACAAGCTAGCGTCTGGTCTGTGCGATCAAAATCAGATCATAGTTGCATAATGCTCAACACATCGCTATCTGGAGATCGTTAGCCATGAAACGTACATTTCAGCCCAGCAGGATCAAACGCGCGCGCCGCCACGGATTTCGCGCCCGTATGGCAACACCTGGCGGGCGGGCGATTATCAATGCGCGTCGTCGACGCGGCCGCAAGCGTCTGTCTGCCTGAAACAACTGCCTGTCAAGTTGTCAACGCTATGGGGTTATTTGTTCGTTTGCCGTAGCCTGCGTATAAAAAGCTCGCCGCAAGCGTAGACCTGCCGTGGTGCCGGTTAAGCCTGATCTGATGTTGAAACAGCAGGCCTTCCGGCAACTTTTCATCGTCTAGAAGATACAGTGGCAGCACAACGGTCGCTGTTGTTGCCATCACGGCAAACATCATTCTCAGCCAGTCAGGGGAGTTGAGTTGACATCATTGATTTCAGAGCCGCTCACCGTGCCGTCCCGGGCCATGTTGATGAACAGATTCGCACGCCAGTCCAGGTTGCTGTATCCAGAACAATTTCGTGCTGTGTTCAATGGGTATCCCGATACCGTCAGTGACCGGTTTTTTCGTCTGTTGGCGATCACGCGCCGGCCGTCGCAATCAGGTTCAATAGATGTGCCGGAACAAACGGCAGACAGCCGGCTGGGTCTGGCCATTGCCAAGAAGAATGTGCCCAAGGCCAGTCAGCGCAACCGCATCAAACGCCAGATC
>CAZHRH010000106.1:0-7463 GCA_964534475.1 uncultured Wenzhouxiangellaceae bacterium | reverse complement strand
GATGGGTTTCACCGCAGATGGCGCGGATGGTGGTGACCACATAACCATTGTGCGGCAGAGAATCCAGTGCCCCCGACGAGATCGCGACGACGCGATGCAGTTGTTCCGCGTCGACGCCTGCTTGCAGGTAGCCCGGTGCCAGTTCCGGCAGCGCAATCGCCTGACCGCCGGAGGCCGAGCCGGTCAGTGCAGCAATCGCACTGACCGCCACCGCAGCGCCGATCAGCGGGTCACCGGGGATGCCGGTCATGGTTTCCACCGCCACGGCAAACGCCGGTGAAGCCTTGGCCACGGTACCGAAACCAACCACCGCCGAGGTGTTGCCGATGGCCACCAGCGCGCCAAGCGTGCCCTGGTGGATGGCCTGATCCAGATGCATGAAATAGCGCCAGCTTATCAGCAGCGTGCTCAGGCAACCGGCCAGCAATGCCACCAGCAGCGCCGATTCCTGCAGCCGCTCATGCAAGGCATAAGATGTTGCCAGCACCACCAGCAAAGGCACCACGCCGGCCAGCGGGTGCGGGAGTTCGCGTTCCAGCAGCTGCGGATCATCATAGCGTGCGGCATAGCGTTCGCCGCGCTGCGTGGCCCGACGCAACATGCTGGACATCCACCAGTAGCCGGTCACCGCCATCGCCACGGCGACAATGGCGCTGACTTCCCAGGCCGCGTAAGGCGTGGTGCCCAGGTACTTGATCGGAATCCAGTTCTGGATTTCCGGTGAGCCAGCCGAGGTCATGGTGAAGGTGACCGAGCCGAAGCCGATCACACCGGGGATGAAGCGACGTGGCAGATCGGCCTGGCGAAACAGCATCAGCGCCAGCGGGTACACCGAAAACGCCACCACGAACAGACTGACGCCGCCGTAGGTGAGGACGGCACAGGCAATGACGATGGCCAGCGGCGCGCGCTGGCTGCCAAAACGCTTGACGATCCAGTTGGCCACGCTCTCGGCGGCACCTGAATCTTCCATCAGCTTGCCGAACAGGGCACCGAGCAGAAAGATGAAAAACCAGGCAGCGACGAATCCGGTGAAGCCGTCCATGTAGCTGTGCAGGAAATTGCCGGTTGCGGCTTGCGGGAACACCGCCATGCCGGCGCTCAGTGCCACCAGCAGCGCGCACAGTGGCGCCGCCAGCAACAGGTTCATGCCTCTGATGGTCAGTACGATCAGCAAGGCCAGTCCGCCAATCAGTCCCAGCGCGCTCAGCACGGAAGCTCCATTTCAGTCCGGTAGATGCTGCATATCCTGCCTGTTGCAGGGGTGAGCTGTAACTGTACCAAGGTACAAGTTACCAGTGATACTGCTTGGCGTACTCTAGCCAGACATAACAAGTCGAACAAATAAAGTTAATCGGGGCCTGCCGCCCGCAGTGATTCAATCCATGGAGCAGAATATGAGCCGTCAGCGCAACCCTATCTTGAACTTACTCATCAGCCTGGCCTTTGCCGCGTGTTGCCTGCTGGCAGCACCGCTGCTGGCCCAATCTACAGCAGAACAGGCCACAGCAGAACAGGAGACCGACAGCGAAGAAGATGAAAATACTGCGCTGGAGGGTCTGACCGTCACCGCACGGCGT
This sequence comes from uncultured Wenzhouxiangellaceae bacterium, assembly GCA_964534475.1. GTDB lineage: Bacteria > Pseudomonadota > Gammaproteobacteria > Xanthomonadales > Wenzhouxiangellaceae > JAHJQV01. The sequence goes on along the minus strand of CAZHRH010000106.1, from coordinate 5,883 downwards.
CGCGAGGAAGCGCTGCAGGATGTGCCGATCGCGATCAGCGTGTTCTCCGGCGAAGACCTGAAAGAAGTGGGCGCCCAGGACATCACCTACCTGTCGCAGGCAGTGCCCAATACCACGCTGGAGATCTCACGCGGCACCAACAACACGCTGACCGCGTTTATTCGCGGTGTCGGTCAGCAGGATCCGGTGGCCGGTTTCGAGGCCGGCGTGGGCATCTATCTGGACGATGTTTACCTGAACCGGCCGCAAGGTGTGGTGCTGGACATTTATGATGTGCAGCAGATTGAAGTGCTGCGCGGGCCGCAGGGCACCTTGTATGGCCGCAACACGATCGGCGGTGCAATCAAGTATGTAACCAAGCGGCTGGACGATGAAGCCAACGGCCGCTTGCGCACCTCTGTTGGCAGCTTCGGCCAGATCGATGCCATCCTCAGCGGCGAGTTGCCGATCACCGACACGCTGGCAGTAGGCGGCTCGTTTGCCACTTTCAACCGCTCCGGCTATGGCGACAACCTGACCACCGGCAAGGAAAACTATAACAAGCAGATCATCGCCACCCGCGGCAGTATCGAGTGGACTCCGACCTCGGAGCTGTTTGTGCGCCTGTCCGGTGATTACCTGAAAGACGATTCCAACCCGGTTGGCGGTCACCGCTTCATTCCCGGCCTGTTCTCCGGCGCGCCGGTGCTGGACGACGTGTTCGATACCCGTGGCGGCATGACCGGCCCGAACAACGCCGAATCCTACGGCGCCGCGCTGCTGGTGGAATATGACGTCAATCCGAACTGGCTGCTGAAAAGCATCACTTCGTACCGCTCGGACAACAATATCCAGCAGGTCGATTTTGACGGCCTGCCAACAGTGGATGTGGACGTGCCGGTGATCTACGACAACCGCCAGAGCAGCCAGGAATTTCAGCTACAGTATAGCGGTGATGTGGTCAAGGGGCTGCTGGGCTTTTATTACCTGGACGCGAATGCCTTCAACGTGTTCGATGTGGTGCTGGGTGCCACCGGTGATCTGATCGACCTGCCCGGACTGAATGCGCTCACACTGGGCGATGTGGACACCAAGACCTGGGCCATTTTCAGCGATTTGACCTTTGATCTGGGCCGCGTATTCGACCTGGATACCGAGCTGGAACTGGGCGTCGGTGGTCGCTTTACCAGCGACAAGCGCTCGTCCACGGTGCTGCGCCAGACGCTGGTCGGCGGCAATTCGTCGTTCTTCGGCGGCACTGCCGTGCCGATTGCCACGACTTCGGATTTTGCCGGTTCCGAGCGCTTTGAAGACTTTACGCCACGGGTTACACTGGCCTGGTCACCGGTGCGCGAGCACAACCTGTACGGCTCGTTCAGCCAGGGCTTCAAGGGCGGTGGTTTTGATCCGCGCGGCGCCACCACGGCGGCGCCGGATTTCAATGGCGATGGCGTGGTGGATGACAGCGAGGTATTCGAGTTCATGCGCTTTCTGCCGGAAAAGGTCGACACTTACGAAATCGGCCTGAAATCGGTGTTTGCCCAGGGTCGCGTCAGCTCCAATGTGGCGTTGTTCTACAGCGACTACAGCAACGTGCAGATTCCCGGCTCAATCGGTGTTGACGGCGATGGCGATGGCGTTGCCGAAACCTTCGCCGGCGTCACCACCAATGCCGGTGCCGCCGACATCTTCGGTGTGGAATGGGACGGCAGTGCGCAACTGGGCAGCGATCTGTTCACCAGCGGTGACGCCATCTCTGCCGCCTGGGCACTGGGCTGGATCGACGCCGATTTCAACGAGTTCATCGCGCTGGTAGCGGATCCTGCCACCGGCACCTCGGCGCTGGAAGACGTGTCAGATCAGCGCGTGTTCCAGAACACACCGGAATGGACTGCACAGCTGCGCCTGCGTTACGACTCGCAAATGGAGCTGTTCGGCGTGCCCGGCTATTTCAGCGCCATTGCCGCCTGGGCCTACCGCAGCAAGACCAACCAGTTCGAGATTCCGTCGCAGTTTCTGGATCAGCCGGGTTATTCCTTGTTCGATGTCAATCTGCGCTGGGTGACCATGAGCGGCAAGTACGAGTTCAGCATTCACGGCCGCAATCTGGCGGACAAGGAATACATCGCCTCCGGGCACATCTTCGTGACCCCGGATGGCTCCACCGCAACGCTCGGGCTGGAAGGCGTGGCCAACGGCTTCTTCGGTCCGCCGCGCACGGTGACCGGCACCTTCCAGGTCAATTTCTGAACCAACGGCAGCGAGCCCGGCAGAGAATCTGGCACCGAGGCATCCACTGGATGCCTTTTTTGTCTGCAGCAACAGCCGCTGACGCTAAACTAAGCCGATGTTATCGCCTTACCTGGTTCTGCTGGCCGGACTGATCTGGCTGGGACTGCTGTTTGCTGTAGCGCTGTGGGGTGAGCGTCGCTTTCATCTGCTGCGCCGGCACTGGCACTGGATCTATGCGCTGTCGCTGGCGGTGTACTGCACCAGTTGGACGTTCTACGGCACCGTCACCCAGGCGGCCCGGTCGGGCTGGCCGGTGCCGCCAACGTTCATCGGCACCATTGTGCTGTATCTGTTCGGATTGGGACTGCTGCGGCAGCTGATCCGTCTGGCGCGCGCGCAGCACAGCTCCTCTCTGGCCGATCTGATCGCCACGCGGCTGGGCAAGGATGCGCGACTGGCAGCAGCAGTCACGGCGGTGGCAGTGTTCGGCATGCTGCCTTATATGGCCTTGCAGCTCAAAGCGGTGGCGATGAGTTACGCCATGCTGACGCAATCAGACGGCGTGCTGGCGGCGCCGTGGCAGGACAGCGCGCTGTACGTGGCGCTGGGCATGGCCGTATTTGCCATGCTGTTTGGCGCACGTCGCGCGGTGGCCACCGAGCACAATCACGGGCTGGTGCTGGCGATGGCTTTTGAATCGCTGCTGAAGCTGGCGGCGATGCTCATGATCGGTGCCTTCGTGCTGTTCGGTCTGCCGGCCCTGCCGGCGCTGGACGCACCACTGAACAACGACAGCAGCGGCTTCTTGCCGCTGATTATTCTCGGTGTGCTGGCCATGTTCACCTTGCCACACCAGTTTCATGTCGGCGTGGTCGAGTGTCGCGACGAGCAGCATCTGCGCACCGCGCGCTGGCTGTTTCCCATGTACATGCTGTTGATTGCCTTGCCATTGCTGCCGCTGGCGCGCGCCGGCAGCGCCTTGTTTGCCGGTCAGGCAGTGCCGTCGGATCTGTATGTGCTGGCGCTGCCGCTGTCACAGGGCCAGGAAGCACTGGCGCTGCTGGCATTTCTGGGTGGTCTGAGTGCCGCCACCGGCATGATTATACTGGCCACACTGGCGCTGAGCGTGATGATCGGCAATCACTGGCTGGCACCGCTGCTGGTGCGCAATACCTGGGCCAATCAAAGCGGCAGTGATCTGCGCGGAATGGTGCTGGCTCAGCGGCGCATTGCCATCCTCGTGCTGCTGTTGTTGGCCTGGTTGTACAGCCGCGCCCTGGCCGGCAACGATGCGCTGGCCGACATCGGTGCGGTGTCATTTTCCGCGCTGGCGACACTGGCTCCGGCCCTGGCCTATGCCATCTGGCGACCGCAGACATCGCCGGGCGCGGTCATGTTCGGCTTGCTCACTGCGAGCCTGGCATGGATCTGGATTCTGCTGCTGCCGCTGCTGGGCGACGCCGTCAATGCAGCGTGGCCATGGCTGCAACAAGGGCCATTCGGCATCGTCTGGCTGGCGCCGGATGCAATGTTCGGTTTGGCTGACTGGAGCCGGGTGGGTCGTGCTGTGCTGCTCAGTCTCAGTGTTGGCGCCGTGCTGCCCTGGTTATTGTCCTGGTTGCTGTCCTGGCTGCAGGACCGGCGCGGACAACAGATAACGAATGATATAAAGCCCTTGAATCAGGCTTTGCTGCGCAAGCTGGCGGCCCGGTTTCTGCCCGCTGAGCAGCTCCGGACACTTTTTGCCGGGCGTGATTGTGCCGACGTGGAAGATCAGGTGGAAACTGCGCTGGCGCAGATTCTCGGCGCGGCCTCGGCGCGATTGCTGCTGAAAACTGCACGCGATCGCCACCACAATCTGGATGATGTGGTGGAACTGGTGGATGAGACTTCCGCTGCGCTGCGCTTCAATCAACAACTACTGGAAGCGGCGCTGGAGAATATGAGCCAGGGCATCAGCGTGGTTAACAGTGATTTGCAGTTGATGGCCTGGAACCGTCGCTATGCGGAAATGTTCGGCTTTCCTGACGCGCTGCTGCAGATCGGACGACCCATCATTGAGCTGCAGCGCTGGGCCATCGAACACGGGTTTGCCGGTGCTATCCATGATCGTATTGAGGTCATGCTGCAGCGACGGCTGCGGCACATGCGCGCTGGCAACCCACATCTGACTGAACGCAAATTCCCGGACGGCAGCATGGTGGAAATTCGCGGCAATCCGATGCCCGGCGGCGGCTATGTGGCGACCTTCACCGATGTCACCGAGTTCCATCGCAGCGAGCAGCGCCTGCAAGACCTGGCCGATACGTTGGAGAAACGCGTGGATGAGCGCACCGCTGAACTGAGCGCGGCTAAAAGCGAAGCCGAACGCGCCAATCGAGCCAAGAGCCGCTTTCTTGCCGCGATCAGTCATGATGTATTTCAGCCGCTGGGCGCAGCGCAACTGTTCACGCACAACCTGGCGCAACAGTTGGCCGCGCAAAGCGATCAAGACAGTCATGAGATTGCATCGGTGCGTAACATCTACGCAGCGCTGCAATCGGTGGAGAATCTGCTCGGCAGTTGCCTGGATCTGTCCAAACTGGAATCCGGCCGCCTGCAGCCGCTGCTGGAAGATTTTGCGCTGGAGGAGCTGCTGGATGGCCTGGTGCTGGAATACTCGGCGCTGGCGCGGGAAAAAGGTCTGCAACTGCGACATGTAGCAACCAGTCTGTGGGTTCACAGCGATCGTCAACTGCTGCGACGCATCATCCAGAACTACCTGGCCAATGCCATTCGCTACACCGCCAGCGGGGAAGTATTGCTGGGTTGTCGGCGCCTGGCCGGTGCGGTCAGCGTGCAGGTGCTCGATACCGGTCCGGGTATCGCGCCGGATGATCAGCCGCTGGTGTTTGAAGAGTTCCAGCGCCTGGCTCACGGCAAAAGCAGCGCCGAAGGTCTGGGTCTGGGGCTGGCCATCGTGCGCGGCATTGCCGATCTGCTGGATTACCCGCTGCAATTTCAATCCATGCCCGGAGCCGGCACTCTGTTTGGCGTACAGGTGCCCGTGGCACAGGCCAGGCGTTCGACAAACGATCCTGCCGGCAGCATGCAAGCGCTGAACCTGCGCGTGCTGTGCATTGACGACGATGCCGCCACGCTGCAATCAGAAGCCGATCTGCTGCAGAGCTGGGGCTGCCAGACCATGATTGCCGACGGCTGGCATGCTGCCTTGCAGCAGGTCAGTCAGTTCCAGCCGCATCTGCTGCTGGTCGATTACCATCTGCAGCGAGCGCAGAAGGATGACACCACCCGACGCAACGGACTGGAGTTGATCGGTGTCATACGCAAGCTGCTGGATCGCGAGATTGCGGCGGTGATTGTCACTGGTGATCGCAGTGACGATATTCGCGCCAGTGTGCTCGCAGCCAAGGTTCAGTATCTGAACAAACCGCTGCGGCCGATGGCGTTGCGGGCGTTGCTTCAGCAAGCATCACATTGGCAACTCGAGCCAAAGGCAATATCGTAAAGTCAGACTCAGTTACAGCGCGTCTGTGGATGGCTACGAATTGGTGATTGGCTTTCAGACCAGTCGCGTGCAAACACTCACCTACAATCCGAAGGCTGCACGCTGTAGGAGCCTGCTTGCAGGCGAATGCATACGCTGACAAACGCCTGTTCGTCTGCCAGCGG
>CAZHRH010000105.1:0-7595 GCA_964534475.1 uncultured Wenzhouxiangellaceae bacterium | reverse complement strand
ATTGGATTAGTGTAAACAGGCCCTAAGCAACCGTTGATCAGCTTACTGCTTGATCAAAATGAGTTACGGCACAATCCCCTAAGCCCACCTTATTCACCATGATGCCGTACAGCACATGCAGTCTGAGCTCCCTCCCCTGCGCAGCGGGGGAGGGCCGGGGTGGGGGCACCATCAGCGCAATTCGGCAGCTTCCAGCGTTCTGAGTTCGCGCGCCAGCCGATCCAGCACACCATTGATAAAGGTATGACTTTGTTCGGCGCCGAAGCGCTTGGCCAACTCCACCGCTTCGTTGATGACAACCTTGACCGGGATTTCCATCTGCTCGGTCAGCTCCACCCAGGCCAGGGCGAGAATGGCCCGCTCCATGGCATCGAGCTGCAGCCAGGGGATATTCAGATGCGGTTCGCACTGCGCTGCGACCTCCGCCTGCTGATTGCCGGCACGCACCACCAGTTCGCGAAAGTATTCAGCATCAACACTGCTGAAATCCTGGCTGGCAAGAAACTGCTCAACCACTGCACGCGGCGTGTCCGGATTGATCTGCAACTGATACAACGCCTGCACGGCACGTTGACGTGCCAGGTGCCGCGGCCGGAATGCAGATGAAGTTCTGGCCATGCTTATGCTTCACTACTTTGTCTGTCGGCAGCAGCCTGCTGGTCCAGTTGTGCATACAAGGACACCATCTGCATGGCGGCGTGGGCTGCTTCGGCTCCCTTGTTGTCACCATCGATAGCGGCGCGCTGCTGCGCCTGCGCCTGGTTTTCGGTGGTGAGTACGCCCAGCAGCACCGGGATGCCATAGTCCACGCCCACCCGACTCAAGCCATGCGCACAACTTGCTGCAACATACTCGAAATGAGCCGTTTCGCCGCGTATCACCGTACCCAGCGCGATCAGCGCATCACAGCGACCACTGCCAACCACCGCTGCAGCAGCCTGCGGCAGCTCAAACGCACCCGGCACGCGCATCACTTCGATCTGCGCAGCGGCAACGCCAGCCTGCTGCAGCGCAGCTACTGCTCCACCGATCATCTGATCAACAATGGCCTGATTGAAACGCGCTGCCAGCAACACGTAACGGGCCTGTCTGGCGCTGTCATCCAGCGCCTGCGGTGCACCGGCAGAGCCGCTCATGACAGGTGATCGGGCGGTGTGGAATCGACATATTCCGTCACTTCCAGGCCAAAGCCGGACAGACCAAGAAACCGCTTTGGCGCACTGAGTACGCGCATCTTGCGGATGCCCAGATCATGAATGATCTGCGCACCGATGCCATAGGTGCGCAGCTCGCTGGCAGCGGCATTGTCACCGTTTTTGTTGGCATCCAGCGGACGCTGTTGCAGCGCCGCCAGTCTCTGCTCGTCGTTTTCCTGACTTGCCAGCACCAGCACCAGACCGGCGCCGTGCTGCTGGATTTCACGCATGGCCACCTGCAACGGCAGACCAAACGCCGGCGCGTGCAAGCCGAGTACATCCGACAGCATGTTCTGCACATGCACGCGCACCAGAAATGGCTGGGCCGGGTCCGGCCGGCCCTTGAGCAGCGCCCAGTGCAGACATTTGTGGATGCTGTCGCGATAGGCAATGAGCTGAAAATCGCCATAGGCATTGCTCACTGCCTGGCTGTGTACCGCCTCGACGCTGCGCTCGTTGTGCAGACGATAGCGGATCAGGTCGGCAATGGTGCCGATCTTCAGCTTGTGCTCGGCCGCAAAGCGATGCAGATCCTTGCGCCGGGCCATGCTGCCGTCCTCATTGAGGATTTCCACCAGCACAGCGGCCGGTTCCAGACCCGCAAGCAGGGCCATATCCACCGCCGCTTCGGTGTGGCCGGCACGCGTCAGTACCCCGCCAGGCTGCGCCATCAGCGGAAAAATGTGTCCCGGCTGGGTTAGATCTTCAGGACCGGCATCGGGTTTCACTGCGGTGCGGATGGTATGCGCACGATCATAGGCGGAAATACCCGTGGTCACGCCTTCAGCGGCTTCGATGGAGACGGTAAAGTTGGTGGCAAAACGCGCCATGTTGTCGGACACCATCAAACCGAGATTGAGCTGGCGGCAACGCTCACGCGTCAGCGGCAGGCAAATGAGACCGCGGCCGTAGCGGGCCATGAAGTTGATGTCCTCGGGACGCACCATGTTTGCGGCCATGATCAGATCGCCTTCATTTTCACGATCTTCATCATCCATCATGATCACCATGCGCCCCTGGCGCATGTCTTCCAGCAACTCACCGATGTCATGCATCAGTTCGTCTTCTGTGCCGTTGCTGTGTTGGTGCATAACAGCGTTCGCGGAAACTTCGTTCATCCATCTATCCTATCATCATGCCGGGATGCATCCAGATAGCGGGTGACGTAGCGCGCCAGCAGATCCGCCTCAAGATTGACCGCCTGACCGGCTTTCAGGGCACCCAGCGTACTGCATTCACGGGTGTGCGGAATCAACTGAACGCAAAAACCTTCAGCATCAACTTCATTCACGGTCAGGCTGACGCCATCAATGGCGATACTGCCCTTGACCGCGATCAGCGGCATCAGTCGGGCCGGTGCGCTGATCCTTACTTTCGCGCTGAGTGACTGCATCTCGATATAGCGCACATGACCGATGGCGTCGACATGACCGCTGACCAGATGGCCATCCAGCGTATCGCCGAGACACAACGACGGTTCCAGATTGAGCTCTTCACCGGCATACAATTGGCCCAGCGTAGTCATTGCCAGGGTTTCTCTGGACAGATCGGCCGCAAAGCGTTGCGGCGAGATATCCAGCACGGTGAGACACACGCCATTCACGGCCAGGCTGTCGCCCTCTTCCAGGTCAGGTATGTCGTCACGCAATGCGATAACGATGCGCTCGCCGTCAACGCTGCCCTGGCGCGAAAGCATTTCACCTTGATAACGTATCAGTCCGGTAAACATGTTGCTCCGATTGATGATTGCATGCTTGTATCATTGACTTGATGCCCGTTTTGCGCTGGCTTCTCCGCTTCACCACCAACACACAGATTGTTCATTGCCGTCAGCGTGTACAGCAAACGACGATCGTCAGCGCAGGCCTGTTGCTGCGGCTGCGGCAAACGCCATTGTTGCTCGATGCTGGTAATCTCGGGCAACGCCAGCATCGCCACACCACCTGCACCGAGCAGGCAATTGGCCTGGTAGATGAGCAGCTCATCCACCAGTTGCGCCTGCAGCAGGCTGCCAGCCAGTGTCGGCCCGCACTCGACGTGCAGCTCGTTGACCTGCTGCCGGGCCAGCCATTGCATGGCCGCAGTCAAATCCACACCGCGACCCGTACTGGCCGCAGCCACCTGGCCGGTAAGCACACCTCGCTGCCGCAGCCGTGCGGCATGCTCATTGTCGGCACAGCCGATTACCGCCACCGATCCCGGCAGTTGCAGCATGGCGGCATGCAACGGTAGCGAAAAGTCGGCGCTGAGCACCACGCGCATCGGCTGACGCATATTGCTGGCTGCGCCAGCCACGGGCTGGCGCACGTTCAGCATTGGATCATCAGCAAGCGCGGTGCCGGCACCGGTCATGATCGCCGAAGCCCGGGCGCGCCAGTGCTGGTTGTCTGCACGCGCAGCAGTTCCGGTAATCCACTGGCTGCTGCCATCCGCGGCAGCGATTCTGCCGTCGAGACTGACCGCCAGCTTCAAACGCAGCCAGGGCCGACCGCGCCGGTGGCGGGAAAAAAACCCGCGATTTAAGTGCAGCGCAGCATCCATCAACAAGCCACCGCTCACCTCAATGCCGGCATCACGCAGCATCGCTGCGCCACCACCGCTGACTGCAGGATCAGCATCCTGCAGCGCGTAACTGACCTTACTGACACCGGCCGCGATCAGCGCCTCGGCGCAGGGACCGGTGCGGCCATGATGGCAGCATGGCTCCAGCGTGACGTACACATGCGCGCCACGCGCTTTGTCACCAGCCTCGCGCAGGGCATGAATCTCGGCGTGTGGCTCACCGGCACGCAGATGTGCACCACGCCCCACCACCACGCCGTCATTCACCACCACGCAGCCCACGCGCGGATTCGGATCGGTGCTGTATAGCCCCTGCTGTGCCAGGCGCAGGGCTTCGTGCATATAGCTGCTGTCGGTCGCGGTCATGCTGGCATAAGCGCACAGCGCAGGCTGATGGCTGCCGCAGCCATTCAGGCAGTGTTCTGTTTCAACAAGGAAATCTGCTTGAAGTCCAGCGTGCCGAAATCCTCCCGCTCCAACCGTTCGATCTCGTCGCGAAACGCCTGCAGATCCTGAAAACGCAGATAGATCGAAGCGAACCTTATGTAGGCCACTTCATCCAGTCGCGCCAGCGTGTGCATGACACATTCGCCGATGCGGCGACTGCTGATCTCAGTCTCATCCAGGGTCAGCAGATGGCGCAGCAAACGGCGAATGGCACGATCCACGTCGATCGTTGCTACCGGACGCTTTTCCAGTGCCTTGAGCATGCCACGGCGGATTTTCTGTTCGTCGAAAGCTTCGCGCGTACCATCTGTCTTGACCACATTCGGTGCTTTCAGTTGCGCCGATTCATAGGTGTTGAAACGGGCCTTGCAGCTTTCGCACTCGCGCCTTCGGCGTATTTGCAGACCATCAGCCGACACCCGCGAGTCGATCACGCGGGTATCCTTGTGTTGACAGAACGGGCAGTGCATCAGCGGCTCAGGCGGCTTTGTCCAGACGCCGATAGACCGGATAGCGCTGACACAGATCGGCGGCGGCGGCGGCGACACGCTGTTTCACCGCAGCGTCCTGCGGCCGCAGCAGACGCTCGCTGATGATGTTGCCGAGCAAAGTGCAATCGTCGGTATTGAAACCGCGCGTGGTGCAGGCCGGGGTGCCGATGCGCAAGCCGCTGGTAACAAACGGTGAGCGTGGCTCACCGGGCACCGTGTTCTTGTTCACGGTGATGTTCACCTCGCCGAGCAGGGCTTCGGCATCTTTGCCGGTCAGCTCCCGACCGATCAGGCTGACCAGAAACAGGTGGTTGTCGGTGCCGCCGGAAACGATATCAAAACCATGATTCGCCATCGCCGCACTGAGCGCGCGCGCATTGTTGATGACCTGCTGCTGGTAGTCCTTGAATTCCGGCTGCAGCGCTTCCAGAAAAGCCACCGCCTTGGCCGCGATCACATGCATCAGCGGGCCACCCTGGCAGCCCGGGAAAACCAGCGAATTGAGCTTTTTCAGCAAGGCTTCATCTTCGCTGCCGGAGAGAATGATGCCGCCGCGCGGACCGCGCAGGGTTTTGTGCGTGGTCGATGTGACCACATGCGCGTGCGGCAGCGGGTTCGGATAGAGACCAGCAGCCACCAGACCGGCCACGTGCGCCATATCCACCACAAACCAGGCTCCGACCTGATCGGCGATGGCGCGCATGCGCGCCCAATCCACGCGGCGAGAATAAGCGGAGAAACCGCCGATGATCATTTTCGGCTGATGCTCTCTGGCCAGCGCCTCGATCTGATCATAATCGATCAGTCCGGTGGCATGATCCAGACCGTAATGCACAGCATGAAACAGCTTGCCGGAGAAATTGACCTTGGCACCATGGGTCAGATGCCCGCCCTCACTCAGGTCCATGCCGAGGATGCTATCGCCGGGCTGCAGCAGGGCCAGAAACACCGCCTGGTTGGCCTGCGAACCGGAATGCGGCTGCACATTGGCGTAGTTGGCGCCAAACAGCTTTTTCACCCGCTCGATGGCCAGCACTTCAGCCTGATCGACAAACTCGCAGCCGCCATAGTAGCGCTTGCCGGGGTAGCCTTCGGCATACTTGTTGGTCAGCACCGATCCCTGCGCCTGCAACACGCGCGGTGAAGCATAGTTCTCCGAAGCAATCAATTCGATGTGCTGTTCCTGACGCTGATCCTCAGCCGCAATGGCTGCGGCCAGTTCGGGATCAAAACCTTCGATGCGCATGGACGATGAGAACATGACTTATTCCTGATAAACCAAATGTTAATGCAGTATGGCTATTTTACCAGCACTGTGCTGGCTGCATTGCGCTATCAATGTAAAGCCAGTAGTCAGAGCATAGACATGGTGGTCAGCGCTGCTTAAATCCAGCATAATAGCTGGTTTTCCAACGCGCTATTCTCATGAGCCAATACGTATACTCCATGCTGCACGTCAGCAAGATCGTGCCGCCCAGACAGACCATCATCAAGGACATTTCGCTGTCGTTTTTTCCCGGTGCCAAGATCGGCCTGCTGGGGCTCAACGGTGCCGGCAAATCCACCGTGCTGCGCATCATGGCCGGCATCGACAAAGACTATGACGGCGAGGCCAGACCACAGCCAGGCATCGACATTGGCTATCTGGCGCAGGAACCACAACTCGATGATGCCAAAAGCGTGCGCGAAACGGTGGAAGAAGCCGTCGGCGAGGTGAAACAAGCGCTGGACGAATTCAACGCCGTCAGTGATCGCTTTGCCGAGCCGATGAGCGATGATGAAATGAACGAGTTGCTGGCGCGCCAGGCCGAGCTGCAGGAAGTGATCGAAGCCCAGGGCGGCTGGGAGCTGGAGCGCAAGCTGGAAGTGGCTGCGGAAGCGCTGCGCCTGCCGGAATGGGACGCACAGATCAAGACGCTATCCGGCGGCGAGCGGCGCCGTGTGGCTCTGTGCCGACTGCTGTTGACCGCGCCGGATATGCTGCTGCTGGACGAGCCAACCAACCATCTGGATGCCGAATCGGTGGCCTGGCTGGAGCGCTACCTGGCCGAGTTTTCCGGCACCGTGGTCGCGGTCACCCATGATCGCTATTTTCTTGACAACGTCGCCGGCTGGATCCTGGAACTCGATCGCGGTCACGGCATTCCCTGGGAAGGCAACTATTCGTCCTGGCTGGAACAGAAGCAAGCGCGCCTGCAGCAGGAAGAACGCCAGGAAAAAGCCCGGCAGAAATCCATTGCCGCCGAGCTGGAATGGGTGCGCCACAACCAGAAGGGTCAGCAGACCAAATCCAAAGCGCGGCTGGCGCGCTTTGACGAGTTGATGAGCAAACAATACCAGCAGCGCAATGAAACCCGACAGATTTACATACCACCCGGACCCAGGCTGGGTGATCTGGTTATTGAAGCCGAGCATCTGCGCAAGGGCTTTGCTGATCGTCTGCTGATCGAGGATCTCAGCTTCAAACTGCCACCCGGTGGTATCGTCGGCATCATCGGCCCCAATGGTGCCGGTAAATCAACGCTGTTTCGCATGCTCGTCGGCGAGGAAAAACCCGACGCCGGTGAACTGCGCATTGGCCCAACGGTGCAACTGGGCTATGTCGACCAGAGTCGCGACAGTCTCAATGACGACAACAGCGTATGGCAGGAAATCAGCGACGGGCTGGACAACATCCAGGTGGGTGACTACATCACCGCATCACGTGCTTATGTCGGCCGCTTCAACTTCAAGGGCTCGGATCAGCAAAAGCGCATCGGTGATTTATCCGGCGGTGAACGCAACCGCGTGCATCTGGCCAAGCTGCTGAAATCCGGCGCCAACGTGCTGCTGCTGGATGAGCCCACCAACGACCTGGATGTGGAAACCCTGCGCGCCCTGGAAGAAGCCCTGCTGGCCT
>CAZHRH010000104.1:5838-7822 GCA_964534475.1 uncultured Wenzhouxiangellaceae bacterium | reverse complement strand
ATGACAGCCCGGGTTTAGCTCCTTTCATTCAGGCAGCTTAGTATCTCCAGCTTGTCAGATCAGCACCTGGTGGTGCGCTGGCTTTGATGCGTTCGAGAATTTTCGGTACATACATGCTGTTGTAGCGCAGCCGGCTCAGATGGTTGCCGTTTTCATGATCGCCGTTCCAGCAGTGCTCGGCGCGATCACCGTAGTCCACTTCGCCATTGTAATAAGGCTCTGTGGTGCTTTCGAGAAACTCTTCAACAAGGTACACGGCATTGTTCAAATAATAGTTGTCCATGTCGCCGACGTAGATATGCAGCTTGCCCTCCAGCTTGGGGCCGAGCGTCGCCCAATCGCGGCGCAGGATGTGGGCCAGGTCAAAATGATCGCGCCAATAGGCTGCAACTACCGGGTCGATCTCGCCGGTTTCGGGATCCCAGAGGTCTGCGGGATAACCATCCTCCGCCATGGGTGAGTAGGTCGCTTCCCAGATATCAAACTGCTGACCCGAGCGGTTGCGATCACCGAGAACTCGTTCCAGATCGTTGTAGTCCTTGATACTTGTATGGACGTTGCCGAGGTAGTCGCGATGGCCTGGCCGTGGCAGGGTCTGAAAATCGCTCTCGTAATAGTAGGCGTTTTTGTCCTGGTAGATATTCATCGTCAGGTAAGCGCGAAAATCGATAGGATCCGGGCAGGCGATAAAGGCGCCGTTGAATTCATCCGGATAAAACACCTGCGTCGCCATCGCCTCCCAGCCGCCGGTGGAGCCGCCATAGGTAAAGCGCGCCCAGCCCTCACCGATGCCGCGGAACTGCTCTTCGATAAACGGGATCAGCTCGTAGTTTATGGCGTCTCCATAGGGCCCCTGGCTGGCCGAGTTTACCGCGTAGGAATCATCGTAGTAAGGCGTCGGATGCTGGATCTCAATGACCAGAAAGCGCGGGAAATCATCGCTGATCCAGCGCAGGTAATTATTGTGTGCTTCCTGCTGTTGGATAATGTTATAGCCGTCTATACTGAAGCGCTCGCTGTATTCCGGCTCCAGATCCGGGTCCGGCGGCTCGGGCCGAAAGGCTCCGAAATCGCTGGGAAAGTGACCGTGGAACACCATCAGCGGAAAGCGCGCCTCCGGGTGCTGGTCGAAATCTTTGGGCAGCAGTACATGCGCCCCGAGATAGACATCTTCACCCCAGAATTCCGACAGCAACTCGCTTTTCATGCGCACGTGCTTGACGAATTCCGTGTCGGCAGGTGGCTCAATGTCCGCAATCACCTGATCCATCGTAATCTCATAGGTGACGCCATCAGCGAGCTCAATCGGCACGGGAATTGAATAAAAATTGCCGGGCTTGCGCGCCCACTGCTGCCCCTCGCCGCGATCTGGCGGCAGACTGACGGTCTTGCCGTTGGCTAGCTGGTAATCCTTGTAGCGGTTGAGGACGGCCTGCACGTGGTAGAGACCAGGCGGGACCTGCGAAAGATCGTTGATCGGAAAGCCGATATGCTCTGCATCGATCAGCATCTCGCTGCCGGCAGACCAGTCCTCAACGTTGCGACCAAAAATAAGCTGGGTATCCGGCGAGTTGTCGATCAGAAAACGCGGCTCGTCGCGGTCTGTGTTGGACAGCATGAGCAGCAGACGGCCGTCCTGGGCCGCGCCGCTCAGATCGTTGGCAAAGCGGATGCTGAATGCGGGCCCGGCCGCCGCGCTGCTGACGACGGTTTCCGCTGTGCTGCTGGCGACGGTTTCTGCCGCGCTGCTGGCGACGCTTTCTGCCTGCTGCTGTGAATCACTACAGCCGCTGAGCAAGCTGCCCAAGACTGCCAGATAGGTAACAAGCGCCAGATACTGTTTCATGTAATTTCCTTCGGGCAGTAGAAGCCTCGGAGGATCAAGGCTAGAGTAAGTATGTAAGAAAGTATAAACACCCTATTCCGCGAATTCCAGCAGTAGTCGGTGCCTGGCCAAGCCTGGGTTTGAACTCGACTGGCTTTT
>CAZHRH010000104.1:0-5738 GCA_964534475.1 uncultured Wenzhouxiangellaceae bacterium | reverse complement strand
TGCATGCTCATTGGTATGGCACTCGGGTGACCGAACGCACTATACTTGCAGGAGTCGATTGATCAGAGGCTGACACACATGAGCAGCAATAAAACCGTCGCTACCGATGCCAGCGTCGCCGCCCACCTCGACGCCATCGAGGACCACGCCCGGCTGGACGACTGCACGAAGCTGATCGAGATCATGCGCCGCGTCACCGGCAAGAACCCGGTGATGTGGGGCAGCAGCATCGTCGGCTTCGACAGCTATCACTACGTCTACGACAGCGGCCGCGAAGGCGATGCGCCGGCCATCGGCTTTGCTTCCCGGGCGCGCGAAACCAGTGTGTACCTGACGGCCAGTTTTGACGGCCAGCAAGCCCTGCTCGACCAGCTCGGCAAACACCGTATGGGCAAAGCCTGTCTGTCCATCCGCCGTCTGCAAGACGTCGATCTGGACGTGCTCGAGCAACTGCTTGCCGGATCGTACCGCGCCATCAAGCAGCGCTACCCTGATTGATTAAGAATATGGCACTTGCCTGTCACTTCGCTGCAACATATTCATGTTGAGATGGTAATCTTTCGTTCCTGCCAGACGTGGCGGCACGATATGACTCCAATGCAACCCAACACAAGGCATTTTAAATATGAGTAAAACCAATCACATGCGCGACGCGCTTTACGGGCTGGCATGGCTGTGCCTATGGCTGCTGGCTGCTGGCTCGACACCGGTACTGGCCGAGTGCGATGCGCAGCCGGCCGGCCGGCATGCGATCTTCTTTCATCCCGACGGCACCTCGGCCGGTCACTGGGATGTAGCCAGGCTGCTCGTTGCCGGGCCCGATGGTTCGCTGAACTGGAACCGATTGCCGGAAATCACGACCTATCGCGGGCACATGCTCGACTCACTGACCGGTACATCCAACGGCGGCGCCGTGGTGCACGCCACCGGAACGCGCGTCCACCGCGGCTCATTCGGGCTTGATGAGGAAGGCCAGCAGGTCGTTGCCGCCGACGGCAGCACGCGCACGCTCATGCAAAAAGCCGTTGAATGCGGCCTGGCCACGGCGTTGGTGCAGACCGGTTCTTTGATCGAGCCCGGCACGGCTGCGTTTGTTGCCAAGGTCAAGGACCGCTACGACGACCGCGAGGAGATTGCCGCCCAGATCATTGCATCAGAGGTTGACTATTTGCTTGGCGCCGGTGAGCGCTGGCTGTTGCCGGCCGGTGAGCAGGGTCGTTTTATCGAGGGCGTGCGCAGCGACGGCCGCAACCTGATCAAGGAAGCCGAAGACGCCGGCTATGTCGTGGTCTACACCCGCGATGAAATGCTGGCGCTGCCGGATGATGTTGAACGGGTTCTTGGCGTGTTTGCCGGCGAAGACACCTTTCACGACCGGACCGAGGAGACGCTCAACGAGCAGGGTCTGCCGCCGTTTCTGCCCAGCGCCCCCAGCGTTGCCGAAATGTCGCGCTTCGTGCTCAAACGCCTGTCTGGCCATGCCGCCGGCAGCTTCACGGTGATCGAGGAGGAAGGCACCGACAACATGTGCAATATGATGAATGCGAGCGGCTGCCTGGAAGCATTGCGCCGGGCCGACGCGGCGATCGGGGTTATCCTTGAATTCATTGACCGCGAACCGGATACGTTCATGGTCACGACCAGCGACAGCAACGCCGGGGGCATGCAGATCAACGAAGTTGATTCGGACACAGCTCCGGTGCCGACGGTTGCGCGCGGCAGCGCAGCCAAGCTGGATGGCGTGGCTGGCAGCGAAACCCGGCCTTTCCTGTCAGCGCCAGACGCCCTGGGCCGTCGCTTTCCATTCGCGGTCGTCTGGGCGACTGGTGATGATACCGGCTCGGGCGTCATCGCCCGGGCCGCGGGTCACAACGCGGCTGCATTGCTGCCCAGCGAAGGTATCGCCAACACTGATATTTACTCAATGCTCCACCGCACGCTGTTTGCTACCCAGCAGAAAGATTAGGTCATCTATGGGTGGCACTCGATCACTATGCTTGTATGCATGTGATCTGAGCAACTGACCATGACGACAACTGTTTCCATCAGCGTCTCAGAGGCCATTTGTCCAGTTACGTGCGTCGAATCCGCGCTGGTGAAGATGATGTGCTGATCTTCTGACAACAGGCCGTTGCACGCATGCTGCCATTGAAGAACCCGGCCAAAGCGGTGTGTCAGGACTGCAACTGCTGAGTTGGTCAGGTGAGAAGCCGCGGCGACAGCCAACGCCCGTCCGTGCATCTACTACGCACGTGTCTCCAGCATGCTGCTTGAGGATCGGGATTGATCCTCAAGCTGGAAAGACTCGCACTGGTCAAACATAAGTGTTATCCGGTTGGCCAAATAGAACTTTTTCAGGAGGAGAGTCGATGTTGCTTAGGCACGCGAATCCGAGAACTGGTAGAAATTGAGCCATTTCATGCGCGATTAGCGCCATTATCGCGGAAATATCGCAAATTTATACGCACACTTTCGCAATTCTATCGAGATTTTGTACACCTCACATTATTAGATTGTACATACGTCGACAGTAAATGATCGGCGCAATTTAAAACGAGAGGTGTATCATGAAGACAGTGCATAATATCACGATCATTTTAAACGGTCTGATCGTCTCAGCAATCATTCTATCTGCCATTGCCGTGGCTCAGGAGCAACGCATTTTCTGGATCGGCCCGGATGGCGAATGTGATCATTCAACTATCCAGAAAGCCCTGACGGCAGGTGCCGGTGAGCGATTTGATGATGAACTGCGTTTAAGTCTAGCTTACTCACACTCTGGCATGATCCGTTTGCCTGCAGGCATCGTCGTTCGTGGCGGCTTTTCAGCCTGCAAAGGCAAATTCAGCGGTACTTATACCGCTCTACATGCACCCGCAATGGAGTCACTGTTCGTGATCGAACCGGGTGATACTAGCGCTCCAACTGAGTTTAGCTATCTGCGTCTGAGCGGTGACAATCTGGGGCCGATCCGCGGTGGAGTCATCCGTATGCTCCCAGGCTGGTCAGGACTGATACTGAAAAATGTTGTGATTCAACACGGTAACGCCAATCAGGGTGGTGCCATTTACCTAGGCGCCGGTGCCAAGATTGAGTTGCATGACACGCTGATCTCTGCCAATGAAGCAATTCGTGGAGGCGGCATTTACTGTGAGACTGGAAGCTCTGTATTGCTGAATTCAGGGCGTATAGAAGACAATATTGCACAACTTGCGGGCGGTGGTTTGTTTGCACAACATGGCTGCAAGATAGTGGCAGATCCAGATACGCTGGCACGAATGGTTGCAGGCAATCGAGTTGAGAACCAAGAAGTTGCCGTGCACAATCGCTGAACATCTGCGCAGCACATTATGCGAGAGGATCGGCGACAACAGTCGCCGATTCGATCTAGCGGTGCACAGGCACTTGCAACCAGAAGGTCACTGGTACCTTTTGTGGCGCGTCCGGTTCCATCACCACCACGGCGTATGCTCCCTCTGGGGGGTTATTAGCCAGGCTTAGCCGGTGCAGACGCTGCCCTTCTAGTTCAACAACGTACAAACCGTTATCAAGTGGTGTAGTCTCGGCATCGGCGATAATGACTATTGCCTGGCTGGTCTCAATCTGGCCAAGGTCAATATGCAGCATACCTTGTTCAAAAGTGACAGCGGCCGAACAGCGCGATTGTGGTTGCTTTGACATCATTCTATCTCCGTTTTAGTGGTTGACGTTCCTGTGGTAAAGATGGGCAGCGACTGCAGTTCCGGAAGCGCGCGGGCGAAAGCTTCCGGATAACCCGAAGCAATGGCTTGGCCGAGCAACTCAGAGGCCTGCTCGGTCATATCGATTGCAATCAGACCCAACGATGCATCCAGTAGTGCTTTTGCCGTCGGTTGCTGAGAGAGTGCCCGCTGGATGGACTGGCGACCTTGTTCAATTTTTCCTAACCGTAGCAAATATTGGCCGGTGACAGCAAGCAGTTCTGGATCATCGGGGCTAACAGCAATTTCCTGCTTCAGCAGTGTAAGTGCCCGGCGATAATACTCTAACGGATCATGAGTGCAGCCGGGCCAATGCCGACAGGCATCGCCGAGATTGCCCCAGAATGCATAGTTATTGTGATTGGCAGTTGCCGCATCTTCGAACATGGCATATGCGCGAGCGTAGTTACCGGCCAGATAATGGCTGGCACCTGCGGCGTTCAGAGCGATTCCGGCATCTTCATCATAGGGAATGGCTGCTTCGAGCACTTCAGCTGCTGCCGCAAATCTGCCGGCGTACATCAAAGCAACTCCAAGATCAACGCGATGTTTGGAATCTTTGGGAGCTGCGGCAATGGCACGTTCGAACAATGGCAAGGCAGCATCCAGTGAACCGGTTTTCTCCAGAAACCGCGCATAGCCTCCCAGCGCGTCCGGGCTGGCAGGATCTAGTTTTATCGCTTGTTCAAAGTGTTGTCGCGACGTATCGATCTCGCCCTGTCTGTAGAGCGTTTCCGCAAGCGCCCAGTGCGCCTTCGCGCTTGTGGGATGCTGCTCAATGGCAGTAGTAAGACGTGTTCGCGCCAGTGGGTACTGACCAGCTCGATCCAACAGTCTCCCAAGAGAAATTTGTGCTTCGATGAGCTGTGGTTGTAAGTCAATGGCGCGACGGCAAGACTTGATTGCAGCCTTCATGTAAGCCTCATCACGAGTCAGATTCAATTGACGGCGATAAGCCTCACACTTGGCGGCTTCGGCCTCGGCAAACAGCGGTGCACGAGTCAACGCCTCATCAATTTTCGCCAGTGCGATGATAACTTCAGCCGTATCACGCGTCTGCCGCAACAGTTCTTTCGCCTGCAAATAAAGATCATAGGCCACAGGATCTTCAATGCTGACGCTGATCGCACTGGCGATATCGGCCGGTAATAGTTCCGACCGTAGTGTGGATGCGATCGCGGCGGCAATCGTTTCCTGAAGCGTAATCAGGTCAGTTTCCTCGACGTTAAAATCACCGGCCCAAAGCTCATATCCGCTATCCGAATCCACCAGCTGTGCAATAACGCGCACTTTGCCATCAGCAACACGCACGCTGCCCTCAAGCAGATGCGTTGCACCGAGAAGCCTGCCAATCTCGGTTGTGCTGCTACCGGCATCCGGGACGGAAAACGCTGACGTTTTGCTGACCACTGTCAAGCTAGGCACTTGTGCCAGCTTATTGAGAATTTCCTCGGTAAGTCCTTCGGCAAGATAAGCTCTATCGGGTGCCGGCGTGAGATCTTTGAAATTCAGTACGGCAAGCGTTGAGTTTCGTGGCACTGTATGAGTATCAGATCGCTTTTGTATCAGGATAACTGTCGCAACTGCGGCTCCAAGTACCAATATAGCTAGTGAGAAAACGCGCAGCCAGGAGTTTTGCTTGCGGTGATTCGCTTCATGCGCTTTATCAGAGGGAGCCATACTCGGATTGAACACATAGCCACGCCGTGGCACTGTGCGAATAATGTCACGGTCATTGAGCGCTTTACGGATCTCAATAATGCACTGAGTCAGCGCCCCTTCGGTGACAATAACATCAGGCCATATATTGGCCATCAGGATATCCTTGGAAATCAATTGGTCTGGATGTTCAGCGAGATATGTCAGAACAGCAAATGATTTTGGCCGCAGAGCAATTTCTTCGTTGTCATGGTAGAGCACGCCACGATCCAGATCCAGAACATTCTCGCCGAAAACAATAGTCCGGTGACTATCCGCTACCATGATCGCTCCAGAAAC
>CAZHRH010000103.1:0-7876 GCA_964534475.1 uncultured Wenzhouxiangellaceae bacterium | reverse complement strand
GCCGGTGCCAGCGTGGTGCATGTGGGTGTGCTTGGCCCTGATGGTGACATGCTGCTGCAGCAGCTACAGGCCGATGGCGTGGACACCAGCATGATCCGGCGCATCGATGCCGCCAGCGGTCACGCCGTGATCCAGGTCAGCGATGCCGGCGACAACGCCATCATCATTCACCCCGGTGCCAATCAACGGCTCAGCCGCGCACAGATCGATGCCGCACTGCAGCAGGCCAAAAGCGGCGACTGGGTGCTGTGCCAGAACGAAACCAGCGAGGTGGCCTATCTGCTGCAGGCCGCCAGCGAACGCGGTCTGCATACCGCCTGCAACCCGGCGCCTATGACCAGCGCCGCCCGCGACTATCCCTATCACCTGCTCAAACTGCTGCTGGTCAACCAGAGCGAAGCCGAAGCACTCACCGGCAGTACTGACCGCAACGCCATGCTGGCACAACTGCAGCAGAACTGTCCCGACACCATCGTTGTGCTCACATTGGGTGCGGACGGGGCAGTGGCATTCTCACAGGGAGAAAGCTTCCAGCAACCAGCCGAACAGGTCAATGCAGTCGACACCACCGCCGCCGGCGACACTTTCTGCGGATACTTCCTGCACGCGCTGTCACAACAGCGATCATTGACGCAATGCCTGCAAACTGCCAGTCATGCCGCAACACTTTGCGTGCAGCAACCTGGCGCGGCTGTGTCCATCCCACACATGTCAAGCATAAAAACTATTGATACAAACAGATCAAAGGATCCGTAGGAGCCTGCTCACAGGCGAACAATGCCAGCACAACCCAATAAAAACAGAGGCTTGTATGAGCGTGCTTGCTGGTGAATAAAGTTTAAATGTTAAATAAAACGATGCCTTGTAGGGGCCTGCATGCATGCGTAGCATTACACGTAGGACGGGTAAACAAAGGGCACACGGCAAAGTACTGAAGAAGCCTGCTTACACGTAAAATAGCCTGGAAATAGTACAGGAATGATCGCTTTTGAAACGGTTTGATGTATGATTGAAGCAAAACAGCAAGTGGGCTTTGGCGTTGTTGTGATCACTAGAATGTTATTTTGAACACAGTCTGATGGAGCGAAATCTGATCAGGCTCTCAGGGTCGCCCCTATCACACTAGAGGATGAAGCTTGAGTACTTTCATTGAGAAACTGCGGGCTTTACACATTGTCGGAGACGTTCGTATATCGGAGCATGGATACGATGAACTTAGTGAGGATGGGCTGAGTGCGAGAGAGGTGCTCGGAGGTGTTCTGGATGCGGTACTGGTCGAAGAGTATCCAGGCTTTCCCAAAGGACCATGCGCTCTGATGCTGCAGAAGGATCAAAATGGAATGCCAGTTCATGTTGTATGGGGTATACCCAAGGATCAAGATGAGCCTGTTGTGTTGGTAACGGCCTATAGACCAGACCCAGAACGTTGGGATGAAACCTTTACGCGGAGGCGTTAATGATGAAACAGCGTAAAAAAAAGAAGTACGTTCACGAAGGGCAATATGTCGCCGAAGTTGATGTCGAACTGCTCGAGGACGAGACCAGCTGGTCTCCTTACCTCCGTATCGAAGATGCCCATAGATTGGACGATGTGAGAGCAGCACTTCGCTGCAAAGACCTTGAATTAGCTGCGAAATATGGCCGTATCTATGAATTACGTGCAGTAGCACAGTGACAATGCATAACAGCCTTAGCCAGCCGACGCCAAAAAAGCGGCGCCATTGAGCCCAAAGCACTAGGCAGGCTAATGCATGGATTCCGGATCTTTGTCCGGAATGACGAGCGTTGTTTTGATATCCAGATAAAACCGTCACATCGCAACCGGCTGGGCGAAACTCAAATGCAGACGTCATATCGCAACAGGCTGAGCGGAACTCAAACGCAGCCGTCATTCTGCGATCGCCACAAGCGATACCCGGTATCCACAAACAGCGCAAGCAATGCCCAGCATAATGTTGCAGTCAAATTGCTCAGCATTTTCCGCGATACCAGCCGGACACAGCATAACGATACGCTCCGGCGTAAGGCGGGATGCAGGTCACCGCGTGTGGCTGCGGTACGGTGAACAGGTTCAACGTGTTGAAGCTGGGTTTGAAGGCGGCCGGGCTGTTGCCGCTTGAGTCATAGAACTGCAGGTAGCCGTTCCATTCCGGGCGCCAGTCGCAGGTGAAGTTGAACACGTAGGCGCAGCGGCGATTGGCTTTGGGCATCAGATCGTTGTGATAGCCGAGAAACTGGCCGCTGGAAAAACGCGTGGCCTGAGCGTCGACCTCGCGCACATCTGCATCAGCGAGTAATTCCCTGATCAACTGCAGCATGTCGTCGCCGGCGAGAAAGTCGAAGAACTGCTTCAGCAACGGCGGATAGTGGCCGTCGCTGTGGGTGGCCGGATCATGATGAAACAGGCTGTATAGGTAGCTGAAGTTTTGTTGCGCGTGGCGATAGACCTGATCGTGCAGCTTCTGCATTGCTGCGGCCGGCACTTTGGGCAGGTTGTGTGCCTCAATGATGCCGGGGCCCTTGTCGTCGTAATAGGTCAGTGACCACGGCGTGTCCTGTTGCAGGCAATGCAGCAGTGCTTCGGCACAGGCGTCTTGCAGTATGTTGTGTATCTGCACGCGGCCATTCGCTCGCAGGGTGGCAGCGGCGAGGTGGCGATCTATATCAGGGTTGAGGGCAAATTCCATGGTGTCGGTGTTGTTGTTTTTGTTACCGACTGCATGATAGCTCAGCAGCAGGGTCTAATGCAGCACGCGCGGATCCACGCCATAGTAACTTTGCAGCTGTTCGAATAACTGTGGATGCTGCTCCAGCATCGCCTCGGGCTGCTCGTAGAAGTGCTCGGTGGCGACGGCGAAGAATTCGGCCGGATTGGTGGCACCATAGTGTTTCATGGTCGAGCGATGTCCGTGCGCCGCGTCACGCTGCAGTGCCTCGAATTCATGCGCCAGCACTGTCGCCCAGTGCTGGTAGCTGTGTGAGCTGCGCAGCAGTGGCGCACCGTTGCTGGCGCCTGAGGCTTGATCAAGCTGATGGGCAAATTCGTGCAGCACGACGTTTTCGCCATCGCTGAAGTTGCGACTGCCGCGGCTGACATCATCCCACGACAACACAACCTTGCCATCGTGCCAGGATTCGCCCAGCCGCTGCTGCTGGTGCTCGCTGACCACGCCGGCGGCATCGACTTCACGGTGCGCTGCCTGATAGGCATCCGGATACAGATAAATGTATTGCAGGCGGGCATAGCCGCTGCCGGGCTGATGCAGGGTCAGCAGACAGGCTTCGGCGGCGATGGTGACGCGCATTTCATCCCTCAACTCAAGTCCGCCACAGGCGATGAAGGTTTTGTCATGCAAAAACCACAGGATGCGTTGCTGCAGTCGCTGCCGCTGAGCATCCGGCAGGCGGGCGTAGTAGGGCAGGTTGTTGCGCATGATCTGTTGCCAGGCTGACGGAAACGGCCGCGTCATGATGCGCCGGCGCTGCCAGCCGGGCCACCAGAACAGCCACACCAGGCCGATGACAGCCAGCGCCAGCAAGCTTAAAAGTATCCACCAGATCATCTGGCACAGTATAGCCATTTGCCGCGTCGATTCGTGGCGAGGTGTTGCTGCTGATACTGGCATCATGGCGTCCGGTGGAAGTTGTGCACCAGAGCTATGGATTGTTTCGAGTATGCCCCCCATCCCAACCTTCCCCCGCCCGCGGGGGAAGGAATGGTTCTCAGACCCTGCGGTCTCGAATCATTGGGGAAGAGGAGGTTTCTAGGCAGCCTGTGTCTCTGCAACAGATAGCCTGAAATACTAACGCCCTGCAATCAGTGCAATCGGTGTAATCTGTGGCTAGTTATTGCAACATCTTCGGAGATCAACCGATGAAAATGTATACCTGCACCGGCGCACCATCTCCTGAACGGGTGACTGTTTTTCTGCGCGCGAAACAGATCGAGCTCGAACTGGTCGAGGTCGATCTGCGCAAAGGTGAGCATCTCAAGCCGGTATTTCAGCAACTGAATCCGCAGGGCACGGTGCCGGTGCTGCAACTGGACGACGGCAGTACTTTGTGGGAGACCATCGCCATTCGCAGTTATCTGGAAGCCTTGCATCCGCAACCTGCCTTGCTCGGAGGAGATGCGTTAGCGCGGGCGAACGTCGCCATGTGGCAACACTGGGTGGAGTTCAACGGCCTCTACGCGGTGATGAACGCGTTTCGCAACGCTGCCGATGGCTTTGCCATGCGCGCTCTGCCGGGGCCACGTGATTATGCACAGATAGCGGCACTGGCCGCGCGCGACCGGCAGCGTTACCAGTATTTTTTGGCCGACCTGGATCAGCGTTTGCAGCAACAGGACTATGTGGCCGGTGAAGCTTTCAGCGTCGCCGACATTGATGCCCGCATCACGATTGATTTCGCGAGGCGTGCGATCAAAGTCAAAGCCGATACCGATCTGCAACATCTGCAGCGTTGGTATGAGGGGGTGTCATCGCGTGGCGTGTTTTGATGCCTTACCGATTCAGCACTCTGACCAGTTGCGCAGCAGGTTGTTGTACAGGCCGGTCAGCCTGACCAGATCCGGCTCGTCTTCGCCGTAGCGCTGGCGCAGCGCCATCAGCGACAAATCCATCTGGTAGAGCATGCGGCGCTGCTCGGTGTTCTTGATCAGGCTTTGCATGAACATGTAGCAGCCCAGCCGGGTGCCGCGCCTCACCGGCGTGACCTCATGGATGGAGCCCGACGGATAGGCGACCAGGCTGCCGGCCGCCAGCTTGATGCGTTGCTCGCCGTAGATGTCTTCGATGCGCAGTTCACCGCCGTCGTATTCGTCGGGGTCGGACAGAAACAGCGTTGCCGAAACGTCGGTACGCAGGTAGCTGCCGTCCGGGAGCGGGCGCATGGAGCTGTCGGTGTGCGCACCGTAATGGCTGTGTTCCGGCGTGTAACGGTTGAAATTGGGCGGCAGAATCTTGAACGGCAACAGCGCCGACATGAGCAGGTCGCTGCGATTGAGTGCGCGCATCACCACCACCCGCAATTCCTTGATCTGCGGATCGTCATCCGGCACCTGCTGGTTTTTTTTCGCTAATCTGGCTTGCGGACCGGCGCTGATGCCGCCAGCCCAGCGACACTGCTCCAGTGATGCGCGCATGGCATCGATTTGCGCCCGATCCAGAATGTTTTCAAGAATGATGACCATGGCAATAGTCTAACTTGACTGCAGGTAAAAACGGTCAGCGCAAAAAAAGCTGCGGCAGCTTCACAATGAAGCTGCCGCAGCTCAGGCTTTCCAATTACTCAGAACGAGTAGCGGAAGGTTGCGATGGCGTGGCGGCCTTTGCCGGGTATACCCTGGGAGCCACCTTCGGCCAGTTGCGAGATGAACTTCTTGTCGGCGATGTTGAAAACATTCAAGCGCAACTGTGCCTGCGGTGTCAACTGATAGGTGGCGTAGAAATCGGCCACGAAGTAGCTGTCGATGGACACGTTACGCCGTCTCGGTTGATCTTCCAGCGGGGTCGGCAGTGGTGCCGAAATCTGATCGTCGATGTACTGAATGCCGGCGCCCAGACTCAGTGTCGGCGTGACCTGATAGGTGCTGAACAGATTCAGCGAGTGAGTTGGGGTGCCGCCCAGGTCCTGGCCTTCCAGGAATGGGAACGCAGCGGATGATCTGACCTTGGAGTCCATGTAGGTGTAACCGCCAAAGATCTGCCATTCCGGTGTGATTCTGCCAGCGGCGAGCAGATCAATGCCGTCAACGCGCTGCTTGGTGTCCAGTACGGAAGGATCACCCTGCCCCAGACCGGGCAATCGCGCCTTGTCGCGATCGGTGCGGAACAAAGCGGCATTGACTTCCAGGCCACTGAGCACGCGCCACTTGAAGCCGAGTTCGAAAGCCTCGGTTTCTTCCGGATCGACATTGAACAGCTCAGGCGAGGTAATGCGGCTGCCACCACCGCCGGCGAGTTGAATCTGGTTGCGATCAAAAATACCGGCTATCTGGAATGATGTCCCATACGCGGCATACAGCGAGGCGTTGTCCATCGGTTTGAAGACCAGCCCGGCGCTGTAGCTGAATTCGCGGTCGGTGCGGCTGACGTCAATCGGCTGCTCGCCCTTGGCCTCCCAGCCCTCGTCCCGGGCACGACTCTCGACATGATCACGGCGCAGGCCGAGATTGAGCTGCCACTGCGGTGAGAATTCAATCGTATCCAGCAGGTACACGGCATAGGTTTCAGCCTCGAAAATGTGCACCGTACCATCGAACGGTGCGGCCGGTCGAACTCTGCGTTCGGGATTCAACAGGCTGGTGCGCGGTCCCTTGACGTCTGGCCGTCGATTGTTTTCAAAAGTGACATCAGAGAACTCAGCGCCGACCACCAAATCATGATACAGCGGGCCGGTGGCAAAGCTGAACACCAGATCAAGCTGGTTGAAAAAACCCTCATCGGTCTGGTCTCTGGGCTTCAGATCTCCCTGCACCAGTGCGCTGGAGAAGTCACCGGAACCCCACAGGGTTTCATCCGGTACCTTGATGCGTGGAGAACTGGTGATGGAATCGTTCTTCACCAGGCTGTAGCGAAAATTGTTGCGCAAAAAGACGTTTTCATTGAACGAATGCGTCACAGTCGCGCCAAGAATGTCTACATCGATGCGCTGGAAATCGTCGACGTGACCGAAAAAGTCACTGAAGCCGATGCCCGGTGGCAAGTCACCGGTGAAGAAGCCATCGCCGCAGCGCTGGCTGCCGGTACGACCAAAGCGATTGTCGTCGGGATCAAAACAACCTTCGACGTTTTCTGCCGGCACGCCTTCACGATCAAACGGCAAACCCTTGTCCTCGAGATTGTCCTGTTCGGTGTGCAGCCAGTTGACCGTGATCTGAGTGTCGCGCGCGAAACCCCAGGTATACGCGCCATACAGGCCCCAGCGCTGGTCGTTGACTACATCACGTCCCGGCACATCGGCAGAATGGCCCATCAGGTTGAGGCGGAACGCGCTGTTATCGTCCAGCGGCTGATTGATGTCGGCCGTGGCGCGAACATATTCATCGGTGCCGGCGCTGGCCTCAATGCGGTTGAACGCGGTCATGCTAGGCTGTTTGGTTATGAAATTGATTGTGCCGCCGGCCGAGCCGCGGCCGCTGAAGGTTGAGTTGGGACCCTTGACCACTTCGATCTGCTCGACGTAGAACGGATCGCGGAAGTAGTTGCCCAGATCTCGCACGCCGTCTACATTCAAATCTTCACGCGCGTTAAAGCCGCGAATTTTGAGCTGGTCACCACCGGGTGGATTGCCTTCACCGGCCTGCAGGCTGATACCGGAAACATTGCGCAAGGCATCACGCAGTGAGGTCACATTTTGCTCTTCCAGCAAATCCTGCGGCAGTACATTAATGATACGTGGCGTATCAAGCAGGTCGCGCTGATATTTGGGACTAGCCACGCGCTTGCCACGAAAGTCGACGTTCATCGGATCCATTTCGGCCGGTTTTTCCTGGTCCTCTCGTTCTTCAGCAGAGGCAGCCGGTTGTTGATTCAGTGTTGTGCTTTGCGGTGCCTTCCCGGCCTGGTTCTCATTTTCTGCTTCTGCGGCAGCCTCGACCGCCAGGGCACCGGGGGTGCTCAGAATACCGGCCATGGCGATGACCAGCGCGCGTCGCTGGAAATTGGATCGGGCTGAGGGTTGTCGAGTTGTACTACGATAAGAAGCGGAAGTCAGATCAGCAGAACCTGTGCTTGCATGAACCATGAGGTCTCCTTGATGGTTGTTGGTAAATAGATGCATAAGCATGATGATCCATGACAAGGAAAATCAATACAAATGAGAAAGATTTGCATTCTATATGACAATATTTTAACCGTCAACCATTTGTTGC
>CAZHRH010000102.1:0-7936 GCA_964534475.1 uncultured Wenzhouxiangellaceae bacterium | reverse complement strand
GGCAGCGAATCAGCACTCACGCTGGCGCTGAGCACACACAGCAGCCAGCATCCGGTTTTAATCCTCTCATCAATCAATACCAGACAGTTCACTTGATACCTCCATTGTGGTGTATTCATCATCGCTCCTCGCTGGCGGATTCATCGCTGGCGAACAGCTCCGCCAACTCACGCTGGCTTTTCTTCGTCATGGCGATGCGCTTGTCGAGATCATCGACATGCTCGACCGCCTCATGCAGCAATTTCTCATCGTGCTGTCGAAACACTCTGACCGTATTGGCAGCGGCGGATTCCGTCAGCCCGGATGCCAGCAGCGTCTCGTGCGCCATTTCCAGGCTGCTGCCGTAAGTCTCGCGCAAAACAACCTCACAGCCCAGCTTCAACAGACGCTGACTGTGCGCACGATTGCGCGCGCGGGCAAAAATTTTCAGGTGCGGAAAACTGCTTTTAGCCAGGCGCGCCAGGCGCAGACTGGTATCCACATCGGCCAGTGCGATCACCAGCAGTCTGGCCTGCGATGCACCGGCAGCGCGCAGCATTTCCAGCCGTGACAGATCTCCGTAATAGACCTTGTTGCCGTAACGCTTGACCAGCTCAACCTGATCCGGGTCGCTGTCCATGGCGATGTAAGGAATGCGCCGGATGACCAGATTGCGGCCGATGATCTGACCGAAACGGCCAAACCCGGCGATGATAACTTGCGCTGTTTCTTCGTCGAGCACATCGTCTTTATCCTGTGCCTGGTCACCCCTGTTCGAAGCACTGGACCGCTTGCGCGTGTAGCGATCAAAAATATACAGCAGAATCGGTGTCATCAGCATGGACAAGGAAACCACCAGAATCAACAGATCGACCTGATCGGGTTGCAGCAGCTCGTATTTGACCTGCTCCGGCAGCAGAATAAAGGCAAACTCACCGCCTTGTGACAGAATCAGTGCCATCTGCACAGCGTTTTTCCGCGACAGTTTCTGCCAGCGCCCCAGCGCATACAGAACCATGATCTTGCTGCCCAGCAGCAATGCCACCAGCAGCCACACCAGACCGGCCTGCTGCAGCATCAGCGTGATCGGTATGCTGGCGCCCACTGTGACAAAAAAAAGCCCCATCAACAGACCTTTGAATGGCTGGATTGCCACTTCCAGTTCGTGCCGGTATTCAGAGTCGGCAACCAGTATACCGGCGATGAAGCCGCCCAACGCCATCGACAACTGTGCCTGTTGCATGATCAATGCCATGCCCAGCACCAGCAACAAGGCGGCGCCGGTGAATGCTTCCGGGCTCTTGGAGAACGCCACCGCGCGGAACATCGGTTCGATAATATAGCGCGCTGACAGCAACAACAACACGATGAACACCGCCCCTGCCAGCGGTCGCCAGCTCAAAGCATCAGCGCCGCCACCCAGAAAAGAGATCAACAGCAGCATCGGCACCACGGCGATGTCCTGCAGCAGCAGGATGGCGAACGATCTTTGTCCCCAGCGCGTGGCCAGCGCATTGCGTTCGGTGAGCAACTGCAACGCGAACGCGGTAGAAGACAAAGCCAGTGTGAGTCCGATCAGGGCAGCCAGCAGGAAATCGTCGGTCAGTAACAGCGCCACGGCGGTCAGCAGCAGCGCGCTGATCAGCCACTGCGACAAGCCCAGGCCAAACAACTGCTTGCGATTTTCCCACAGGCGCTTTGGCTGCAGTTCCAGGCCGATGATGAACAACAGCAGAACAATGCCGATTTCGGAAAATGTGAGCAGGCTTTTCGGATTTTTGATGAAGCCCAGCACCGACGGCCCCACCACCAGGCCGGCGACCAGAAAGCCGAGAATGGAGCCAAAACCCAAACGCCGGAACGCCAGCAGACCAATCAGAGACGCCAGCAGCAGCACGATGGCATCGAGCATGAACAGGTGGGTGGTGGAATGGTCTGGCATCTGCTTTTTCGCTAATCGAATAGACCCATTATACGCAGAGCATATAAACATCCGGTCAGCGTGTCACGACCAGTGGCCGATAAGTGGAGCATTCAGCGCACGGCGACTCCGGCAGGATTGATGTTCACCGTGGTATCTCCGAGTATGCGTACCTTCTGACCAGGTTGCAGACGCTCATTGCCGCGCACCACCACTTGTTGCCCGGCCTGCAGATCGCCGCTGACACCCACCAGATTCTGGTTACCGACGCCAGCCGTTACCGCCACCTGATGTGCTGTCATCTGCTCATCAATGACAAACACCGACAAACCATCACTGCGCAATACCAGTGCATCGCGCGGCACCGCCGTGACCTGCTGGGCATAATCTATCGGCACCTCCACCCGGACGGTTTGACCTGAGGCGAATCGTGCCGCATCCACATCAACACGCAACTCAAACACATGCACGTCCTCATTCCCCAGTGAAACCATGGTGCGCACCGGCCAGGCAGCCTTGCCCTGCCGGCCCGCATCCACGGTCAGCTTATCACCGACATCCAGATAGGCCATGTACTCCAGTGGCGGCCTGGCCACCACTTCCAGGGCATCCGGATCTTTCAGTCGCAGCACCACATCGCCGATGCTGACGCGCTCACCAGCCTGCAACAGCCGCTCGACCACGACACCGGCAAACGGCGCCCGTATGCTGCTGCGACTGAGATCTTCCTGTGCCTGCTTCAAGCGACTGCGCGCCACGCGCAGTTCGCTCTCGGCCACTTTCTGATCAGAACGGGTCAGATCAAGCTGCGTGTCCGAGGTCAACTGCATCTCCGCCAGTTGCTGCTGGCGTTTGTATTCAGCCTGCAGATAACTGAGTCTGGCTTCAATACGACTGATGTCGGCTTCCAGCTCCTCGACGCGCAATGTCAACGCGCTGGGATCAATGCTGGCAATGACATCGCCTTTTTTGACGCGCGCGCCAACATCCAGAATGCTCAGCAGACGCCCCTGCTGCTCGGCTGAAAGACGTGCATCCGAACGCGAAATCACGCTACCGGCAACCCAGGTGGACGGCGTCAACTCGGTATCCACCACTTCGGCGATGTGCACCGGTGCCGGCGGTCGACCACCGCCGGACTGGGCATGTGCTGTTACCGCAGCAAGATTGACGACGGCGAGCGCCAGAAAAGTTCGTTGGATTATAGCTAACATTCAGGAATGCTCCGGTATCAGGTTGCCCGTGTAATCATCGGGGCCGGTTGTTTTTGATGCATGCTCATCGCCAGTGCCTCTGGCCGGATGTTTCTCCTCGCGAAAGCGCAGCATGCTTGGCAGCAGTATCAGGGTAAACAATGTGCTGATCAGCATACCACCGACGATCACAGCCGCCATGCCGCGATAAAGCTCGCTGCCGGAGCCAGGCAACACCAGCAGCGGCAGCATGCCGAATACAGTGGTGGTGGTACTCATCAGAATCGGTCGCAGACGCAGACGCAGCGCCTGCGCCACAGCATCGCGACGGGATTCACCATCGCGCTCACCTTCGCGCGCACGATACACCAGCAGGATGGCGTTGTTGACCACCAGACCAAGCAAAATAACAAAGCCGATCATGGTCAGCAGATCCATCGGCTGGCCAAAAAACTCATCGACAATGCGCAAACAGATGACACCGCCAACGGTGGCCATGGGTATCGTGGTGATCACCAGCAGTGAATCGACGAATGATTTGAACAAGGCGCTGATCAACAGATACAAGATGACAATGGCAAGCAGGAAACTGCCGGACATAGTCTGCAGCGCCTGCTGCAGCGCCTCGGCGGTACCGGTGTAGGCGATGCGACCATCCGGCGGCATCAAATCACGGATCACCGGTTCCACTTCCTCGCGCAGCGTGGCGATGGCCACTTCCATGGGCATGCCTGCAGGCGGAGTCACCTGCAGCGTCAGCGTGCGCCTTCGGTCAATGCGACGAATTTCGGATGGCCCCGCCACGCGTTCAATTCTGGCCAGATCACCCACGGTCTGGATGCTGCCGTCGGGCAAGGCCAATGGCATCGCCGCGAGTTCTTCCGGTGACTGCCACTCCGGTCCGCGCAGAATGATGTCGATTTTACGATCACCATCAAAATAATCGCCGAGAAACACGCCATCGCCCAGCGCGCGGATGGCGGTGGCGGTGCGTTCACGATTCCAGCCTACCTCGGCGATGCGCCGGTCATCCGGAATCAGCCGCAGCTCCGGCTCGGCCAGCTCAAGCCCTGGCTGCGGGCGCACGTTAGCTCCGGGCAGAACTTCCTGGATGCGATCAAATCCGGCGCGGCCGGCGGCCAGCAGCGATGCAAAATCTGCTGCCTGCAGATCAATATCAATGTTGCGACCGCCACGGCCGCCGAAGATGGCTCGGCGACTGGCGCCGCCAAAGGTATCCGGAAAGCCGCGTAATATCTCGGTGTTGAGCAGTCGGGAAATTTTATCCACGTCATCCGGGTCCTTGGCACGTGCGTTCATGAACGCACCGCTGCCGAAGAAACCGACGAAGAAATTGTCCAGTTGCGGATCACTGTCCTCGTCCAGATACGGCGTCAGCCGCTCATTGAGCACATCCATCAGCTCGCGCCTTGCAGTTTCAAAACCCATGCCGGGTGCGGTGCTCATGAACGCAGATACATTGTTGCGCTTGCCTTCCGGCAGGTAATCAGCCGGTGGCTTCAAAACCACCACCAAAGCCAGCGGAATCAGGATCAAGCCTGCCACCCACAAGCTGCGCCGGCGTGGCGTATCGGTGACGCGCATGACGAAAGCTGCAGCGTTGTGCCACCAGGACTGGTGGTTATCAATGATATTGACATTGCCCAGCAATCTGGAGGCAGCGGCCGGCAGCACGGTGACCGCAACCAGCAGCGACATGATCACGGCCGCGGAGATCACCACCGCCAGATCCGAGAATAACTGTCCGGCCTCGTCCTGCATGAACACCACCGGCATGAAAATGGCCACGGTGGTGGCAGTCGACGCCAGCAATGCACCCCACACCTGGGTGGTGCCGCGGTAGGCGGATTCATCGCCGCTGAGGCCTTTCTCGCGCTGGCGAAAAATGTTTTCCAGCACCACGATGGCAGCATCCAGCACCATGCCGGTGGCAAACGCCAGACCGGCCAGCGAGATGATATTGAGTGAGCGGCCGGTGGCATTCAGCACCATGAACGCGGCCATCAGACACAAGGGTATGGACACCGCCACCACCAGCGTGGCGCGAAACTTGCGCAAGAACCACCACAGCACGCCAATCGCCAGGGTCATACCCAGCAACATGTTGCCGCGCACCATGGCGATGGACTGATTGACGTAAACGGTGTCATCCGAGCGTTGATTCAGAGTCAGTCCGGCCTGCTTGATTTCATTGTTGCTCAGTTCTCCGACGATCACCTTGACCTCATCCATGACCTCAAGGATGTTGGCTCCGGAGCGTGGCACGATGTTAATAAAGATGGATTCACGGCCGTTGCCGGTCATCATGAAAGAAGTGTCGGTCTGATCTTTGCTGACACTGGCCACATCGCGCAGTCGCACCGGCCTGCCACCGTCCCAGCGCAGCACCAGATCATCCAGATTGCTGACTTCCATCTTGCCTTCGAAGCGTACCGTATACTGGCGCCGACCGATTTCCTGGAAACCGGCCGAAACATCGGTGTTACTGCCCAGCGCCTGCGATATCGTGGTCAGATCCACCGCCAGACTGGCCGCCTTGTAGGGATCGAAAGTGATGCGCACCTCTTCATTGCGGCCGCCGCGAACATTGGCGCTGGCGACGCCTGCGACACGCTCAATACGGGGCTGAATCACATTCTCGGCGAAATCCTGGTAGCTGCTGATATGGCGATCGTTGCCCGCGGCGGTCTGCAGCGAGTACCAGGCAATAGAATCCTCACGGTTGTTGCTGCCGACGGTAATGCGCGGTTCATCCACGTCCACCGGATAGGACGGCACCTGATTAAGCCGATTGATCACCTCGATCAGGGCTTCCTGCATGTTGGCATCGACAGCGAACTCCAGATCGATATCGCTGTTGCCCTGCTCGGCCTCTGCCACCATGCGGCGCAATCCCGGCAGACCGCGCAAAGCATTTTCCTGCGGCTCCAGCAATTCGGATTCCACCTCGTTGGGCGCTGCTGCGCGCCAGTTGGTGCGAATGGAAATTTTTGGACGCTCCACGTCGGGAGTCAACTGGATGGGCAAATCCAGCAGGCTGAGGATGCCGAAAATTATGGCAAGTATGGCACCCACCGCCACCGCCACCGGATTGCCCAATGATGCTTTGGTCAAAATCACTGCAATTGCTCGTTACAAATCATTGAATATCTGCCATTATCGCTGGCATGCGGCTTATCGGATGCAGCTATTGACCGTGAATAGCTGCGACTATTCGTGCAACACGTTAGAATGCCGGATTGATACGATGTTCGCAGTCTTTCATGCAGTTTGATTACATCATCATCGGTGCCGGCTCGGCCGGCTGTGTGCTGGCCAACCGCTTGTCCGCCAATCCCGCCCACCGTGTGCTGCTGCTGGAAGCCGGTGGCAGCGACTGGAATCCGTTCATTCACATGCCGGCGGGGCTGTCGCGGCTGGTGCGCCATGTCGGGCTGAACTGGAACTATCACACCACGCCACAAGCACAATTACAGCAGCGGCGACTGTTCTGGCCACGCGGCAAGGTGCTCGGCGGCTCATCCAGCATCAATGCCATGTGCTATATCCGCGGTCAGGCGGAAGACTACGACCATTGGCAGGCGCTGGGCAACGATGGCTGGGGCTATGCCGACCTGTTGCCCTGGTTCCGGCTGGCAGAAGGCAACACGCGCCGCGGCGATGCCTATCACGGCACTGATGGCCCGCTCGGTGTATCTGATCTGCGCCACCACAACCCGCTCAGTGATTGTTTCATCAAGGCCGGTAGACAATGCGGCTACGCGCTGAACAATGACTTCAACGGTGCCCGCCAGAACGGATTCGGTTTGTATCAGGTAACCCAGCGTGACGGTCGCCGCAGCAGTACCGCCACGGCTTATCTGGACCCGGTGCGCGAACGCAATAATCTGAACATTGAGATCCGCGCGCAAGTTGCTCGTGTGCTGGTCGCAGACCAGCGTGCAGTCGCCGTCGACTATCTGCAACGCGGGCGTCGGCAACGCGCCGAAGGCGGGCAGATTCTGCTCTGCGGTGGCGCCATCAACTCACCGCAGACACTATTACTGTCGGGCATCGGACCAGCCGATCATCTGCGTGGTCTGGATATCGATGTGGTGCACGATCTGCCCGGTGTGGGCGGCAATCTGCAGGATCATCTGGATGTCTGTGTGCTGCGCAGCAGTAGCGATCCGATCACCTATGACCAGGCCAACGAGATGGCGATCGGCCTGAACTACTGGGCCAGGCATTCTGGCATCGGCAGCTCCAATATGGCCGAAGCCGGTGCTTTTATCGCCAGCAGCAAGAGCGCTGATTTGCGTGCTGATGTACAAATGCATTTTGTGCCGGCACAGCTTGATGATCACGGCCGCAACCGTCTGCCCGGCCATGGCTATACGATACACGCCTGCTACCTGCGCCCGCACAGCCGCGGCAGCATCCGCCTGGCCAACACGCGCCCTGAATCTGATCCGCTGATTGACCCGGCCTATCTTTCCGATCAAAGGGACTGGGAGATGATGCGCGAATGTGTGCGCCTCGCCCGCGAGATTCATGCCGCGCCGGCATTTGATGACTATCGTGGCCGCGAGATCTTTCCCGGCAAGCATGCCGATAACGATGATGCTATTGATGAATTTATCCGTACCAAGGCGGAAACCATTTATCATCCGGTGGGCACCTGCAAAATGGGCCGGGATGATATGGCAGTGGTGGATCAGCACCTGCAGGTGCACGGCATTGCTGGCTTGCGCGTGGTCGATGCCTCGATCATGCCGACGCTGGTCAGCGGCAACACCAATGCCCCGACCATCATGATTGCCGAGAAAATCGCTGCGGAATT
>CAZHRH010000101.1:5831-8014 GCA_964534475.1 uncultured Wenzhouxiangellaceae bacterium | reverse complement strand
GCCAGAGCATGTTGCTCGACGCGCAGATAGCGGTGGGTCTGCACGATATCGCGGGCATCGGCGAGACGTCCAAAGTCGCGCCAGCCCGCCACCGTTGCACGGATCTCGTCGACCACCTCCGGGTTGCGCAGCGTGGACAAATCGCCCAGCGGCTGATCCAACAGGATCGCCCGCAGCGTACGTCGCATGTACTTGCCCGAGCGCGTTTCCGGGAACGCAGAGACGACGAGAAAGTCCGACGGCACTGCCGTCACGCCTTTCTCAGTGCGCACCAGATTTTTCAGACGCGCCAGATCATCGTCGCTGAGGCGAGCTTCCGGCGCCGGTATGACAAACGCCACCGGGGTTTCGCCTTTCTCATCGTGCGGTGCACCGACCACCACCACGTTGCCCAGCGGCGAGTCAGGCCGCAGCACCTTGTCGCGCAGGATCGCACCTTCGATCTCCTCGGTGCCGATGCGGTGACCGGAAACATTGATGACATCGTCTGAGCGCCCGTGCAGGGTGTAGCCGCCGTCTGCGTGTTCGC
This sequence comes from uncultured Wenzhouxiangellaceae bacterium, assembly GCA_964534475.1. Lineage (GTDB taxonomy): Bacteria > Pseudomonadota > Gammaproteobacteria > Xanthomonadales > Wenzhouxiangellaceae > JAHJQV01. The sequence goes on along the minus strand of CAZHRH010000101.1, from coordinate 7,485 downwards.
GGGCATAATCGCCCTGGGTGTAGGCCAGACTGTCGGCCCAACGGTCAAAATACACCGCGCGGAAGCGTTCCAGATCTCCACGCCATTGCGCCGTGCCAAGCCGCTCGGCATCGCCCCAGATGGTGCGCGCCAGATACGGATAGGGCTGCTTGATCACCAGTTCGCCTTTCTCGCCCGGTTCGGCGCGGCGCCACTTGCTGGCATGGCCGGCTGCATCGCTTTGTTCGGCGATGCGCACCTCGGCGTCAATCCACGGCAGCGGCCAGGTCTTGGCATCGGCCGCCAGCGGCTTGAATCCGCCCCAGGGACATGAGAACACGATGCCGCCATGCTCCGTGGCCCAGTAGGAATTGATGTAATGATCACACACCCGGTCCATGGCAAACTGCTGCACCGCGGGGGAGACCGGCTCGGCGCAGAAGGTGGCAGCTCTGAGTCCATCCATGGCATATGCCGCCATGTCCTCGGTGCTGGCCGGGTCGGTCATGACTGCCTTGAGAAAAGTGGAACCGGCCTTGAACAGCGTCACACCATGACGCTCGATGATCGACGAGAAGCGCCCGGCATGCGGGAACAACGGCGAACCCTCGTGCACCACCGAAGTGATGCCGTGCACGAGCGGTGCGGCGATCAGATATGACTGACCGGTGATCCAGCCCGGATCGGCAATCACATAGAGACAATCGTCCGGCTGCACGTCAAACACAGTGCGCATGCTGTGGGCGATACCGGCCAGCCAGCCACCGTGTGTATGCACCACGCCCTTGGGCTTGCCGGTGGAGCCGGAAGTGTAAATGATGAACAGCGGCCAATCGGCAGCGACTGGCGTGGCCGGCTGACTGACATGCAATGCTTGCCACAGCGATAGATCGTCTAACTCAAGCAGAGCGTCGCTATCTGCCACCGCAAAGCCGGCGTCACGCGCCCTCGCCAGCACGCGTTCGCTGGCAGCGGCGACCAGGTCATGCGACCAGCGGTCGCGCGGCTGCGCAACGATCTCCTGCCCGGTATAGCGCACCACGATGACCCGCTCGACGGCATGACCGACTTCGGCCAGGCGTCGCGCGACGGTGGTGCGAATCGCCGCAGTACGCTCTGGTGTGAGATCGGTTTCTGCCGCGAGCGCGCGGCCGAGCTCGCGCATGAGATCGCTGCGTTCGATGGTAATCTCGCCGCTGAGACCTGCCGAGCAGGCGGCATGCAGACGCGCAGCCAGCTCGCCGATGGCCAGCTCATCCAGCACCGCATCCAGCGCCGCCAGCGCCGTGCGCAGTGGCACGAAGTTATCCAGCGCAGGATCGGTATAAACCTGTTTGTACGGCACCACCTCGGCGTTGCGATAGCCGCCATCGGCAGTCACCACCACGCGCGCGCCGGCATCAAAAATCCGATCCGACAGCGTTTTCGCCGAGAAGCCACCAAACACCGGAGTGTAGATGATGCCGAGCCGCTTGGCCGCTTCGGTGTAGTAGAGCTGCTCGGGTATGTTAGGCAGGTTGAAAGCGACCCGATCACCGCGCTGCAGACCGAGTTCGGCGAGCACCTCGGCACAGATCACCGTCTCCAGCAGCAGTTTCCGGTAGCTGATGACCTGCTCGGCCACAGGACCGCCACGGCCCTCGTTGCGGGACGGGTCCCAGCGATCACTCTCAAA
>CAZHRH010000101.1:0-5731 GCA_964534475.1 uncultured Wenzhouxiangellaceae bacterium | reverse complement strand
GACAATCTGCCCCAGGCGATGCTGTTGCTGCTCGACGACATGCGGCGTTCTCCTTCGTATTAACGTGTTAGTCACATAAGCCGTGCAGTTTATCCATTTTATGCCGCTCAGGCATCACGCTGGCTTGCTTTGCGGCGTCTTTTTGCGGCAGCAAAGGCAATGCCCTGAATATTCAGGTCAATATCGAGCTGCAAAAACTCCCAGATTTCCGCAGCGCTGCCCAGTGGTCCTGAGGCATCCATCAGACCGGCAAAATAAGCGCGCAGACGCGGTCGGATAAAGTCTGCAAGTGCCTCATCCGGCAGCTCACTGCGCTCTGCCTGATCGCGCAACTGTTCGGCAAAATCGAGATGGCGCAACAACTGAGCTGCAGCGTCAGCATAGTCGGTGACGGCGCCAAAATGGGTCGGGTAGATCACTGCCGGGCGCAAGTCGATCAGGCGCCGGATGGCTGCTCGCGCCAGGTCGGGTTCGAAGTCGGTCGGGCTGGTGGACGGAAAGGCGAAAGTGCCGTATTGCTGCAGGCGCGGGTAGATCAGCCCGAATGCATCGCCGGTAAAAACCACATTGGTGGACTCATCGAGGATGCACATGTGATGGTTGGCGTGCCCGCGGGTGTGCAAAAAGCGCAAGCGCCGCGATCCGAACGCAAGGCGCTCGTCATCTTCCAGAGTGCGTACCCGCGCGGCCGGCAGCGGTTCGATGCTGCCATACAGCCGCGCAAACTCGCGCTCACCATAGACGGCGCTGGCGCTGGCCACCAGTTTCGATGGATCGATCACGTGCGGCGCGGCACGCGGATGGGCCAGGATGGTGGCCTGCGGACAGGCGCGCGCCAGCGCTGTGGTGCCGCCGGCATGATCCAGATGCACATGGGTCAGAATCAGATATTCAACCTGAGCCGGCGTAAGCCCGGTGCGCTCCAGTGCCGCCAGCAGCAGCGGCACACTGGCGTTGGTGTTGTTGTCGATGAAAGCAGCGCGGTCGCCGTCGACCAGCAGATAGGCAGCGGCGAACTGTGCTCGATCAAGATAGCCGCAATCAATGGTGATGATTTCGTTCATGGCGTCTGACTTCGCTTAAAAACAATGGCTGCAAGCAGCACACCGACTGGAAAGTTGCTGCTGGTTCTCATTTTCTGCATGCCCGGTAAAAAACGCCCACACCCTGTCAGGCGAGAGATTAAAAAAACTCATGATAGCGTTTACGCACACTACTGCAGATTTTGCTGCCACCTGCCGAAGAACCAGCCCACGTGTTTTTTACGCTGCGCAGGAATTGATAGCTCAGTCATTTTCTGAGTATAGATACCATGCAGCCTGATTTCCACCGGCATAATGCACTCATCTGGCACCTCGCCTGCGCGTGCGGACGCAAGCCCAACAGCCACCCGCATCGGCTGCAACGCAGTCGCCGGGCAGTGTTATCGCTGTTGATCCGGATACCATCCGCGCTGGCGGCTGCGTATACTGTTCTATCAGATACACCACAGCAACGAATGCAAGCAGCATGTCATCAACCAGTCAACGCAAAACCGTCACCATCCGCGATCTGCAGGCGAAAAAACAGGCCGGTCAACCGATCAGCATGCTCACTGCCTACGATGCCAGCTTTGCTGCGCGCATTGATGCCACCGGCATTGACAGCTTGTTGGTGGGTGATTCGCTGGGCAATGTGATTCTCGGCCACGACACCACGCTGCCGGTCAGCATCAACGACATGGTACACCATACAGCGGCAGTTGCGCGCGGCATGCAGCATGGCTTGCTCATCGCCGACATGCCGTTTCTCAGCTACAGCAGCGTCGATACGGCCCTGCGCAGTGCCCATCGCCTGCTTGCTGCAGGCGGTGCCAGCATGGTCAAGCTGGAAGGCGGCGGCAGAATCGTCGAAATCGTCGCCGCCTTGTGCGAGAGCGGCGTTGCCGTATGTGCACATCTGGGTCTGACCCCGCAGCATGTGCACCAGCTTGGCGGCTTCCGCTACCAGGGCAAGACCGAGGACGCACAACAGTTGATGCGCACGCATGCTCATGCACTGCAGGATGCCGGTGCCAGCCTGCTGGTGCTGGAGTGCGTGCCAGAGGGATTTGCCGGCGCACTGGCAGCAGAACTGAGCATCCCGGTGATCGGCATCGGTGCCGGCCGTAAGGTGGATGGGCAGGTCCTGGTGCTGTATGACATCCTCGGCATCACCAGCGGCAAGCGTCCGCGCTTCAGTCACGATTTTCTTGCCGACAACGGCAGCATCCAGGCGGCATTGCAAGCCTACGTCGATGCAGTGCACGAAGGTCAGTTCCCGCAGCCACAGCATGTGCTGGCAAAATAGCAAATCTGCTGCGGCATGATTGAAGTACACACCCGCAGCGAGCTGCAGCAGGCGCTGGCACCTTATCGACAGCGCCAACGCAGCGTCGCCCTGGTAGCGACCATGGGCAACCTGCACGCCGGTCACATGAGCCTGATCGAACTTGCAGCGCAGCATGCGGATGTGATCGTCACCAGCGTATTCATCAATCCCACCCAGTTTGCTCCCGGAGAAGATTTTCAGCGTTACCCACGTACTCTGGATGCAGATCGTGCCGCCTTGCAGGCCAGCGACTGTGCCGTGCTGTTTGCTCCGGATGTTGCTGAAATGTACCCGTTCGGTATCGACAATGCGGTCACCGTCAAGGCGCCGCCGGCATTGGCCGAGTGCCTGTGTGGTGCTTCCCGGCCCGGACATTTTGATGGTGTACTGACCGTGGTGGCGCGGTTGCTGCAGATCAGCGCTGCCGATGTTGCTGTATTTGGCGAGAAGGATTATCAGCAGTTGCGGCTGATCGAGCACATGTGTGCTGATCTGGGCTTTGCCACGCGCATTGTGCGGGCGCCGACCGTGCGCGCAGCCAGTGGCCTGGCCATGAGCTCGCGCAATCAATATCTGCAGCCTCAACATCAGCAGCAGGCCAGCGCGCTGATTCGCCTGCTGCGCCACATGCGCGAGCGTATCAGCAGCGGCGAGCGGGATTATCCGGAACTGCTCAAGGCCGGCGTTGATGAGCTGCAAGCAGAGGAGATCGAGGTCGAATACCTGCAAATTGTCCGTGCCGATGATCTGCGACAAGCCCGGCCTGGCGATCGTGATTTGCGCATTCTGGTGGCCGCCAGACTGCCAGGCGCGCGCCTGATCGACAATGTGGCGGTTAAAGCGGACTAGTTGTTGTTTTTTTGCCACAAACTGTTTCGCGCCCATTAATTCTCATAAACCATTGTTTATATTATGTATTTTATATTATCCTTCTACTGAATCACCGATTTTATATGGGCCATGGCAGCCCGATGCACATTTTTTTGCAAAAGCTCTTGGCATTTATGCAACAGCAGTGGTATAGTTACAACCAGTTAGATGGCACTCCTTAAACACTGTCTAGCGGGCGCAACGGGCACTACAACTAGAAATGCAAAAAACCTCTCCTGCATCAGGAGGGGTTTTTTTGTATCATGTGCGTCCGCATCTAATATAGACGGACGCTTCAGACTGCCACTAACGGCAGCAATACAGGAGATTTCAACATGCACATGACCATGCTCAAAGCCAAGCTGCATCGCGTGAAGGTTACGCACGCCGAGCTGGACTATGAGGGTTCTTGCGCGATTGATACCAATCTGCTGGATGCCTCCGGTATTCGCGAGTTCGAGCAGATACACATTTACAACATCACCAATGGTCAGCGGTTCGTCACCTATGCCATCCATGCCGAGGCCGGCAGTGGCATTATTTCTGTCAATGGTGCGGCCGCCCATCTCGCCGATCCGGATGATCTGGTTATTATCTGTGCCTATTCCCAACTGCAGGAAAATGAAGCCGTCCTGCATCGACCGGCGCTGATCTATGTAGACGCTGACAACCGCATCACCCACACGGCTGGCACCATTCCGGCTCAGGCTGCCTGATACCTCGCAACTGCATCTGTGCGCTGTTGCAATCGGTCATGGCAGCGCTACTGCAATATCGGGACTGCGCCACAGCGCCAGGTCAGCAACTGGCTGACAATGCTTTTTGCCCCCCTGCATCAGATGACTGATTACGGCTGGGTGCAGTGCGATCCGGGTAGCTCCCCATGATGGCAGCCCGCGCAACATGTTCACGAGTGCAGTTCTTGCCGGTCATGTCAGAACATCGACTGTGCCGGCATGACTGACACGCAGACCATGCATGCCCTGCGCCGTCTGGCGCTGACCCGCGCCTGGCGCGACGATCCCTGCGCTGACATACGCATAGACAAGTTTAACCTGCTACGCCGCCATAACCAGATGCCGCAAGCGGCGCTGGTGTTGTTGCAGAAAATGGCAGATGACCTGCTGCCAGCGCCAAGGGCAGCCTTGTATCAAGGCGCACAGGTCAATCAAAGCGAGCAGCAAGCCGCATTGCACATGGCCTTGCGTGCTGCTGATCCGGCACAATTCCTGCCCGAAGCAACGGCTGCGGAGGTGGTTGCTGCCCGCACCCGCATGCTACAGATCGCAGCCAGTCTGCATCAAGGCCGCAGCGAACATGGCGCGCGCATCACGGACATCATTCATATCGGTATTGGCGGCTCGGATCTGAGTCCGCGACTGCTGCGATCGCTCACCGCCACAGAAGCGGCCACGCAGTGCCCGAATGTACATTTCCTGTCCGGCCCCTGTCTGCACTGGCCGGCATTGCGGGCAAAACTCAATCCCGCCACCACCCAGGTCATTGTGGTATCGAAAAGCCTCGGCACCACGGAAACCTTGTATAACTGGCAACTGTTGCGCGATTGGCAACAGCAGCCGGAGCTGGTGGTTACGGCAGCCACTGACAAGGCGCTGGAGATGGGTATACAGCCGCAGCAGATCATACCGCTGTGGCCTTGGCTGGGCGGTCGTTACAGCTTTGCATCTGCGGTCAGTCTGAGCGCTGCGGCGGTCATGGGCACGGCCAATTTCAACGCGCTGCTGGCCGGTGCCGAAGCCATGGATCGGCATTTTTTCCAGCAACCTGCAGCACGCAATCTGCCGGTGCAGCTGGCGCTGCTGGACTTCTGGAATCACTGCATCCGCCGCTTTCCCGCGCGCGGCGTGTTCACCTATCATCCGTCCCTGAATCTGTTCAGCAACTGGCTGCAACAACTGGAAATGGAAAGCAACGGCAAGCACGTGAATCAGTCCGGCCAACGCCTGCAACTACCTGCTGCACCGCTGGTGTTTGGTGGCGATGGCCCACAGGCGCAACATGCCATGTTCCAACTGCTGCATCAGGGCGAGCGCGATTGGCCGCTGGAGCTGATCGGCGTGCTGCCGGCAGCAGATGATGCCGGCAGGCAACTGTTGCTGGCGCAAATGCTGGCGCAATGGGAAACACTGGCTGAGGGTGACGCGACGGCAGACCCGGTGCGCCAATTGCCAGGGGCAAGGCCGGTCAGCGGCATGTTGCTGTCGGATCTGACTGCGCAGACGCTGGGCGCATTGCTGGCCGCCTGTGAGCACAAGACGTTTACCTTTGCCAGCCTGATCGGCTGCAATCCATTCGACCAGTGGGGCGTGGAAGCGGGTAAACGCTGCACCCGGCGCATCCATGCCGCGCTCAACACAGCACACAGCTCAGCCGATCACCCCGATACAGCGCTGAGCCAATCGATGCAGGATATCCTCGCCTGGATTCGTCGCGATGACTAGGGCCTGTTTACACTAATCCAATTGTCACTGTTGCACCTGAAAGAGTGCCA
>CAZHRH010000100.1:5324-8016 GCA_964534475.1 uncultured Wenzhouxiangellaceae bacterium | reverse complement strand
CTCAGCGTGTATGCGCCAAGGCTGGTAGCAGCCATGTCGGCCGATTTCGGGCATCGACCCTATGCCGAATCCATGCTCGGGGATGTGCTGCAGGTGCAGGAGGAAATCCGTCACACGCGCAGCCATTTGCGTGCCTGGTGCAAGCGCCGAGCGGTGCCGGTGGACTGGAAGTACTGGCCCGGTCAGGCCTGGTTGCAGTACCGGCCACTGGGCGTGGTGGGGGTGGTCAGCGCCTGGAACTATCCGCTGACGATCGGTCTGACGCCACTGGTCTCCGTGCTTGCGGCCGGCAATCATGCCATGTATAAACCGTCCGAGTTCAACCCGTCGACGAACGCAGTGCTGGCGGACATGTTTGCTGAACTGTTCGCGCCGGAGCAGGTCACGCTGGTCACCGGTGGCCCCGAGACCGGTGCGGCGTTTACCGCATTGCCGTTTGATCATCTGATCTTTACCGGCTCCACCGAGGTCGGGCGCAAGGTGATGGCCGCCGCAGCGCAAAACCTGACCCCGGTGACACTGGAACTCGGCGGCAAGTCGCCGGCCATTATCAGCAGCGCGGATGATATTGCCGCTGCCATCAGCAGCATCGTCAGCGGCAAGTTCTTCAATGCCGGACAAACCTGTATCGCGCCTGATTACGTCATTGTGCCAGCAGGCACTGGCAAAGCATTCATCCGGCAGTTGCAGCAGGCGGTCAATCAGGCCTATCCGGATGCTCATCAGGGTGAAGCCTGGACCAGTATCATCACCGATGATCACTATCAGCGTCTGCAGCAACTGATCAGCGAAGTCAGGGACGCAGGCGCTGCGGTGACGCCATTGTTCGAACATGCCAGCGATGATGAGAAAAAGCGCCGCATGGGACCGGTGGCGGTGCTCAATCCCGACAGCGACAGCCGCCTGCTGCAGGAAGAAATTTTCGGTCCGCTGTTGCCGGTGCTGGAAATTGATGGTCTGGACAATGCCATGGCCTACATCAATGCCCGCCCCAGACCGCTGGCGCTGTATCTGTTCAGCAACGACAGCAGCGAACAGGAGCGTTTACTGGCCGGCGTCAATGCCGGTGGCATCTGCATCAACGACACACTGCTGCACATGGCGCAACTGCATCTGCCATTTGGTGGCGTTGGCGACAGCGGCATGGGCAGTTATCATGGCTGGCATGGCTTCAAGACATTCTCCCAGGCACAGCCGGTATACCGGCAATCAAAACTGTCTGCATCGCGCCTGTTCAAGCCACCGTTTCACGGCTGGAAGCAGCGTCTGATCAAGCTGCTGGCACGCTGAAGCGAAGCTGGTGATGGAGACAGAATTGCCGTTTGCGCCTGCGGCTGAGCGCAATAAACTGCCTATTCTTGAGCTGCTGCAGGCACATCTTCCGCGCAGCGGCAAGCTGCTGGAAATTGGTTCTGGCAGCGGCCAGCATGTGGTCTGCTTCGCCGCTGCCATGCCGGACTGGACCTGGCAACCCAGCGAACAGGTTCAGCAATTGCCCGGTTTGCACATGCGTTTGCGCCAGCAAGCCGCTGCCAATGTGTTGCCGGCGATCGAGCTGGATGTCGCCGTCACCGCCCACTGGCCGGTGCGTGAGCGTTACAGCGCTGTGTATGCAGCCAATGTCGCCCACATCATGTCCTGGGACGAGGTAGAGTCCATGTTTGCCGGGATCCAGCGCTGCCTGCAGGCTGATGGCAAATTTTTGCTGTACGGGCCATTCCATCGCGATGGTCAGCCTACATCAGCCGGCAATGCTGCATTTGACGCCCAGTTACGCAGTGCTGATAAGCCGTCTGGCCGTGGCCAGGGCATTCGTGATGATCGTGCCGTGATCGGGCTGGGCAGCGACCATGGCCTGAAACTGATCGCGGATGTCGCCATGCCGGCAAACAACCGCACCCTGATTTTCCAAGCCAGCAATACACCGTGAGGCATGAGCATGCAGACCATTGATGCGCAACAAAGCTTGTTGCAGCAAGCGCAAGCGCTGTTGTCAGAAGAGCGCAACGCGCTGGCCAACGCGGCCAATCTGGCGGCTTTGATATTTGCCGGGCTGGAGCAGGTCAACTGGGCCGGGTTCTACTTTCGTCACGGCGATGAACTGGTGCTGGGTCCGTTCCAGGGCAAACTGGCGTGTTCCCGCATCAGGCTGGGGCAGGGGGTTTGCGGCGCGGCGGCAGCAAGCGGTGTTACCCAGCGGATTGCCGATGTCGACAGTTTTCCTGATCACATCGCCTGCGACAGCGCTTCCCGCGCGGAGCTGGTGGTGCCGCTGGTGCATGACGATCAGGTCATTGGCGTGCTGGACATCGATGCCCCGGTCAAGGATCGTTTTACTGCCGCCGATCAGGACCTGATCGAGCAGTTGGCAGCGCTGTGGCTTGCCGCCAGTGATCTGGCTGAGTTGCGGCTGTTTGCAAAATAACAAGCGAATATGCTTGGCCGAATATGCGTGCTCATAGTAAATATAGCATCCACAGATTACACAGATTACACAGATGACTCAGTGCGAGACTGTATTCTCAGTCCTTGGAATCGGTGAAATCTGTGTAATCTGTGGATTTTTTTGTTCTGACTTAACTACTCACTCACGAGCGGGTATTTATGAACCACGAATACACGCGAATGACCACGAATATTGGATTGCCTGGACACCATGCGCAAAACTACTCACCCTTGTGCACCTTGCGCG
>CAZHRH010000100.1:0-5224 GCA_964534475.1 uncultured Wenzhouxiangellaceae bacterium | reverse complement strand
CCTTCCCCCGCTCACGGGGGAAGGAGTTGCCCCTCACCAGCATACAGCCATTGCCAGTCTGGTGAGCTGTTCATGATATTGATGCTGAGCTCCCTCTCCTGCCAACGGAGGATGCGCAGATCAAGCGGCTCATGCCGGTGATGCTGAACTCCCTCCCCTGCGTAGCGGGGGAGGGCCGGGGTGGGGGCGACGTGCGTCAGGGTCGATACAGCCAGTCCAGTTCCCAGGCTCGCGCCAGATCACCGCTGGCGCTGTGCAATAATGCCATATCGCCGGTACCGAATCCCCTGCGCGCTTCTTCGTCAGCGTGCGCAAGTGTGGCCACCAGCTCACTGATGGCCGGATTGTGACCGACCAGAATGACCCTGTTGTGTTTATCGAGTTGTTCTGCCAGCAACTCGATCAGCTCGCTGTGGCTGCTGCCATAGATAGCGTCGATATGACTGACATTGCAATCCACTGGCTGCGGCTGGCATTGATCCCAGGTCTGGCGCGTACGCCGCGCCGGTGAGCACAGCACTTGCCAGGCACCGGCGGGCAGTTGACCATTGAGCCAGTCGCGCATGATCGCGCACTGGCGTTCGCCCTTGGGCGCCAGTTCGCGCTCAAAGTCGGCCTGGCCGGGGCGCGCCTGCAGGGTTTTCGCGTGCCGTATCAGCAGCAGATGTTTGCGGTTCATGGGCATGGGCGCGGCGTCAATCAGTCGGTTTCAGACTCGATCTGCTCACGCTGACGCTGGGCGGCATCGAGTATATCCTGTTCAACGTCGCGGGCCTTGTCCAGCGCTTCGGTCTGGGTGCTGAGGAAGTGCTGGTCGTCGAGTTGTTTGCCGTTATCGGCCTGATCGTTGCCGGCTTCGCTGCAGGCTGTGAGCAGCATAATGCAGCCTATGAGGGGTAAAACTTTCATGGCGCAAGTTCGTTGAGTGCCAGTCATCAGCTTACTCGCTAGCCCGTCATATTTCCACAAAATGGATGTTCTCAACTATCCACCATAGGCCACATTCTGCATGTGCAGATACATCGCAAGCAAAAATCAATCCACAGATTACACCGATTACACAGATTGTTTCACAATGAGTGAGCGCTCTCTGAGCAAAAGATGGCACAGACTTCGCTACAAGATTGACTGAGATCGGTCATACAGCCGGCAGACATGCTGTTGGCTTGCCAGCAAGCGCAGGGTTCACGCCGCTTTAGGCTGTTGCTGATCGGTCTGATCCAGCAGCTTGCTGGTGGCGGCACGCAATTCGTCACTGCTGAAGTCGTCCACGGCGATGATTTCCATCGTGCGCACATGCACTTCGCGCAACAACCTGGCGTCATCGCTGTTGATGATGCCCGCTTCCAGCGCTGCGGTAATGTTGTCTTGCTGGCTGCGGCTGGTGATTTCACCTGCACGCAAGGCCTTGTCGATCTTGCGTTGCAGGGGCTCGGCGGCAATCACCAGCGGCAGCAGCGCTTCCATCTCGCCGATGACATAACCCGGCGAGGCTGTTTTATAGACGCCATCGGTGAGGCGATCACGGGTCTCTGATGGTGCCAGCAGCAGGCTGGCAACCTTGTGCCCGAGTCGATCATTCGGCTGCACTTCGCGCATGCCCAGAGGAAACACGATAAACCGCAGCAGCATGCCGACGGTGCGGTTCGGATAATTCGCCAGCACCCCGCGCAGCGCTTCCTGGAGTTGATACATGCTGTCCTGAAAGGCCCACGACAGAATCGGCTGATCGGCCGCCGGACGGCCCTGATCTTCAAACCGCTTGAGCATGGCCGAGCTGATGTAGAGCTGGCTCAAGACATCGCCGAGACGACCGGAAATGCGCTCCTTTTGCTTCAGCTTGCCGCCAAATGTCAGCATGATGACGTCAGCCAGCAGCGCAAATGCGGCGCTGTAGCGACTCAGCTTGCGGTAGTAGGGGCGCGTGTCGCGGTCGCTGGGCACGGCCGACAGGCGGCCTGTGCCCAGACTCATCAGGAACGCCCGGCAGGCATTGCCGATGCTCTGGCCGATGTGCGCGAACAGCAACCGATCAAAGGTGCGCAGGCGATCTTCCGGATCGCTGATCTGGGCCGCTTCCAGTTCCTTGAGCACAAACGGATGGCAGCGAATGGCACCCTGTCCGAAGATCATCAGGCTGCGGGTAAGAATGTTGGCGCCTTCCACCGTGATTGACATCGGTGCCACCTGCCAGGCGCGGCCAAGATAATTGCGCGGACCAAGAATAATGCCTTTGCCGCCGTGTATGTCCATGGCGTCGGAGACCACCGCCCGCGCATTCTCGGTGGCATGGTATTTGGCAATCGCCGATGGTACCGAGGGCTTTTCGCCCTGATCCACGGCAATGGCGGTCATCTTGCTCAGTGCGCTGGCGGCGTAGGTTCTGCCGGCCATGCGCGCCAGCGCCTCCTGCACGCCTTCAAAGCGGCCGATCGGCAGATTGAACTGCTGTCGGATACGGGCATAGGCGCCGGTGGCCAGCGTGGCCAGCTTGGCCCCGCCGGTGTTGTTCGACGGCAACGATATGGCGCGGCCCACGGACAGGCATTCCACCAGCATGCGCCAGCCCTGGCCGGCATATTCCGGACCACCGATAAGCATGTCCAGCGGCACAAAGACATCCTCACCGTGAATCGGACCGTTCATGAACGGGCTGTTCAGCGGCAGATGGCGGCGACCGATCTGCAGTCCCGGGGTGTCATGCGGCAGCAATGCCAGGCTGATGCCGATGTCTTCCTGCTCGCCCAGCAGATGGTCAGGATCATACAGCCGAAACGCCAGCCCGACCACGGTGGCCACCGGTGCCAGCGTAATGTAGCGTTTGTCAAAGTTCAGCCGCATGCCGAGTACTTCCTTGCCCTGCCACTCGCCCTTGCAGACCACGCCGGTATCGGGAATCGAAGTGGCATCGGAACCGGCGGTGGGGCCGGTCAAGCCGAAACAGGGGATTTCCTCGCCGACCGCCAATCTCGGTAAATAGTAATTTTTTTGTTCCTCGGTGCCGTAGTGCAGCAACAGTTCCGCCGGGCCCAGCGAGTTGGGTACCGCCACGGTGGAGCCGACCACTGCGCTGATGCCGCCGACTTTCTGCAGGACCGCACGGTGTGCCAGCGCCGAGAACTCCAGTCCGCCATATTGCTTGGGGATGATCATGCCGAAAAACTTTTCTTTTTTCAGATAATCCCACAGCTCCGGCGACATGTCGGCATCAACGTGGCAGATCTGCCATTCATCGATCATGCTGCAGACTTTTTCGCAGGGACCATCAATGAACGCGCGTTCTTCAGCGCTCAACTCCGGCGTGCGGCGGCGCAGCAGTCGGCGCCAGTCCGGGCGGCCGCCGAAGAGCTCGCCTTCCCAGCCCACGGTGCCGGCATCCAGCGCCACCTTCTCGGTCGGGCTGAGTTTGGGCGTCATCTGCAGATAAGCCTCCAGCATCGGTTTGGTCAGCCACTGCTGGCGCAGAGTGGGTACATTCAGCAATGTCGCCACCGGCACAAACAACAGCCACAGCAGCGTCAGCCCGGGCCAGGCGATATCCATCATGAACGTGCCGACCAGCAATACGACAGCGCTGCTGATGGTCCAGACGCGCAGACTGGCAGAGGTATATGCTGAAACCACCAGAACAGTCAATAAAGCCAGAATTAACCACACCATTGTCTTTCTCCAGATTGAAGGCCATGTTCGGCATGCTGCAGTGCTTGATTTGACTGCAGCCGAATGGCCATATGTGAACTACCAGCAAATCAAGGCAGTAACCATACGCTACAGTATGGCGCAGCTTTGATTCCAGGTCAAATCGCCCATCATCCATGGTTTGTCTGTTGACAAACTTGCCAGCCAACACCGGCTGGGCTATCTTGTAACGAGATTCCTGCACTCACATTTTTATCTATGTCCAGCGCTGCTGGATTCATCCAGGTTTATTTGCATGTCTTCTAGTGCCCTCACTGCATCTGCCAAATCCAGCCTGTCGCCGGAGGACTGGGAGCAGGCAGCGCTGGAGTGGATTGCCGAGCATGGCGTGGCGGCATTGAAGGTGGAGCCGCTGGCGCGCCGGCTGGGCATTACCAAGGGCAGTTTTTACTGGCATTTCAATGATCGTGAACAGTTGTTGATGCAGTCACTGTTGCGCTGGGAGCATCTGGATCACGAGAGTGTGGCGAGATTTGTCGAGCGCGAGCAGGCCCCGTACGACAAGCTGGCCGACTTTTTTCGCGGCACCAGCCGTCAGCACCTGACGCACAATATCTATGGCGCGCTGCTGTCGGCGCCGCGCAATGCCGCCATCGCCGCCATTTTGCAGCGCGTCACCCAGTATCGCATGGACTTTCTCAATCACGAGTACCAGGCCATGGGGCTGGATGCCGAGCAGGCGCGTTTGCATACCCAGCTCACCTACAGCGCCTATGTCGGCTTCGTGCAACTGCAGCGGCAGCAGTTGTCGGCGATGATCGATGCCGCCGAACCGCTCGACTACACCGAGCACGTCATTGCCGTGCTGCTGGATGGTGCCCGCAAATTGGCCAGGCAGGGTTGACTTGCTTTCAGGATTTGCGTGCTGGTAGCAGATCAATATCAAACGTGATCAGCATGCGCTCGTCGTTGCCCTGATGCGGGTGCGAGAAATGCTGCAGCCAGCCGGGAAAGACAATACTGGTGCCGTTGCGCGGCTGAATGCGATGGTCATATGGCCAGCCGTTGCTGGTCGGGTATTGTGATTCCGGGTGTGGGTTGATAAAGCTGATCGCGCCCTCGGGCTCCGGGCGGATCGGCACGCGCGGATAGTAGGCCAGCACACAGAATCGATTGCGGTGCAGATGCGGGGCCTGGTAAGCGCCGGCCGGATACAGTACGGTCCAACTGGCGGCAAACTGATACCCGCAACCGGGTGCCGGCCAGCCGGCCAGCCGATGGTGTTCACGCAAGTGACGGCCGATGTCGGGATGTACCACCTGCTGCAGGAATGCCTGCCAATGTTCGTCATCGGCCCAGGCTTCGTGCAGATTCAGATCCGGCTGATAGCCGTGTTTGGTGGCGATGTCGCGGACCTCCGTAGCATTGCTGATGCTGTCATCCTGCTGCAGGCTCTTGACGCGCTCATACACCAACTGGTTCCAGTCGCTATCGCCATGCTGCTGCACGCTGATGATGGTGTTGAATGGTTGAATAGATTTCATGCTGCAGAGTTCACATTAGGGCCTGTTTACACTAATCCAAT
>CAZHRH010000099.1:0-8032 GCA_964534475.1 uncultured Wenzhouxiangellaceae bacterium | reverse complement strand
CGGCATTGCAGGCCACCGTGCATCAGGTCGCCGAGCGACAGGCGCGGGTGCATCCACACGATCTGCGCAATCTGGAGCTTGCTGATCAGGGCCGGGCGCTGATCACACAAGGTGAGCAACAGGCAGAAGCCCGGCTTGTGGCCGATGCGTCCATCGCCAGCGGTACCATCTGCATTCCCCTGACCACCGCGCTGGCGGCTGAGCTGGGTGCGGCTTTCGGGCCGGTTACAGTACAGCCACCGGCAGATGCGCAGCAGGCGCTGGCATTTGACAGTGAGCATGCGGGAGCTGAGCGTTGATGGATATGCAGGCCGTGCAGACTTTGCTGTGGACACTGGCAAAGATCTTCCTCATCATCATACCGATCACGCTGACGGTGGCCTATTACACTTATGCCGAGCGCAAGGTGATCGGCTACATGCAGTCGCGCATCGGTCCCAACCGGGTCGGGCCGTGGGGTCTGCTGCAGCCATTTGCCGACGTGTTCAAGCTGTTGCTCAAGGAAATCATCCTGCCGGCCAACGCCAACAAGTTTCTGTTCTATCTGGCGCCGGTGCTGACGCTGGGGCCGGCATTGGCGGCCTGGGCGGTGGTGCCGTTCAGTGACTGGCTGATCCTGGCTGACATCAACGCCAGTCTGTTGTACGTGCTGGCGTTGACCTCGACGGGCGTGTACGGCGTCATTGTCGCTGGCTGGGCGTCCAACTCCAAATATGCTTTTCTTGGTGCGCTGCGCTCGGCGGCACAGATCATTTCCTATGAGATCGCCATGGGTTTTGCGCTGGTGTGTGTGCTGATTGCGGCCGGTGATATCAGCCTGAAAGGCATTGTTGAGGCCCAGCAGGGCGGCGTTTTCGACTGGTTCTGGTTGCCGCTGCTGCCGATGTTTGTGGTTTATTTCATTTCCGGTGTGGCCGAGACCAACCGCGCGCCGTTTGATGTCGCGGAAGGCGAGTCGGAAATTGTTGCCGGTTTTCATGTCGAGTATGCCGGGGCCGCATTTGCCGTGTTTTTCCTGGCCGAATACGCCAACATGATCCTGATCTCGGCGTTGACCACTTTGTTGTTTGCCGGTGGTTGGCTGTCACCGTTTGAAAATGTGCCGCTGCTCGGTGATACCGTTTTAGCGACACATGGTATCGGCTGGTTCCTGGCCAAGACCGTTTTTTTCATGTTTTTCTTTTTGTGGTTCCGCGCCACCTTTCCGCGCTATCGCTATGACCAGATCATGCGCCTGGGCTGGAAAGTGCTGATTCCGATCACCATCGTTTGGGTGGTGGTGGCAGCCGTGCTGGTGCTTACCGGCACCATTGTGCGTGGAGCCTGACCAACTGCTTTGCTCGCGCAAGGAGTACCGGGAGGATTGTTATGACTGCAGTGACGAGATATTTGCGTTCGCTGATGCTGGTGGAACTGTGGCGTGGTTTGAGCGTGACCTGGCGGCATATGCTGCAGCCCAAGATCACGCTCAATTATCCGGAAGAGAAAACCCCCAAGTCGAACCGTTTCCGCGGTCTGCATGCGCTGCGCCGCTATCCCAATGGCGAGGAGCGCTGTATTGCCTGCAAGCTGTGCGAAGCGGTGTGCCCGGCGCTGGCCATCACCATCGACTCGGAGCAGCGTGACGATGGCACCCGCCGCACCACCCGCTATGATATTGATCTGTTCAAATGCATTTACTGTGGTTTCTGCGAAGAGTCATGCCCGGTAGACTCTATTGTCGAGACCGATTTTCATGAATATCACTTTGAAAATCGGGGCGAAAACGTGGTCAACAAACAGCAGTTACTGGCCCTCGGTGACCGATTTGAAGACAGCATTGCTGCCGCCCGCCGTCAGGATGCGGCTTACCGTTAAGTCAGGCTGAGCATTTTCATGACACCCATTGAACTGGTTTTTTATCTTTTCAGCGCGGTGCTGATCTTGTCGGCACTGGCGGTGATTACCGTGCGCAACGCTGTTTATGCGGCCTTGTTCCTGGTGCTGACATTTTTCTCCGCCGCTGCCATCTGGATGCTGCTGGAAACTGAATTTCTCGCCATTACGCTGGTACTGGTGTATGTCGGTGCCGTGATGGTGCTGTTTTTGTTCGTGGTGATGATGCTGGACATGAACAGCGACCGTGCCAGCACTGCTTTTTCGCGCTATTTGCCGGTCGGTATTCTGGTCGCCTTGGTCATGGCCGGCGAACTGATGTTCGTGTTCTGGACCAAGGGCGCGGAAAAGCTGCCGTTACCGCCGGGTCAGACCGATGCCGGCAACAATACTGCCATGCTGGGTGAGCGTTTATTTACCGCCTATCTGTATCCATTTGAGATTGCTGCTGTGATTCTGCTGGTCGCGATTGTTGCCGCCATCGCACTCAGTTACAGCGGGCGCAATGCGCAAACACGCTACCAGGATCCATCACGGCAGGTTAGTACCCGGCGTGAAGACCGGGTGCGTATCGTCAGCATGAAGAGTGTCAAGCAACCCGAGGAGGAGCAGTCATGAGCCTGACTTTGGCACATTTTCTCGCTTTGGGTGGCATTTTGTTCAGTCTCAGCGTGGCCGGCGTGTTTCTGAATCGCAGGAACATCATCATCCTGTTGATGGCGATTGAGCTGGAGTTGCTGGCAGTGAACATGAACTTTGTCGCATTCTCGCATTTTCATGGCCACCTGGAAGGCCAGGTTTTTGTGTTTTTTATACTTACCGTGGCCGCTGCCGAGGCTGCCATTGGTCTGGCCATATTGATGGTGCTGTTCCGCAATCGCGACAGCATTGACGTTGAAGATATGGATGAACTGCAAGGCTGATATGAATACAGATTTACATTTCATGCTGTTGCTGATCCCGCTGCTGCCGCTGTCGGGTGCGCTTTTGGCCGGTCTGTTCGGACGCCAGATCGGTCGCGTCGGTGCCCACTGGATCACCATCCTGGCGGTGGCGGCATCCTTCCTGCTGTCGCTGTATGTGTTCAAACTGATCGTGTTTGACGACATGGCGCCGATCAATACCAGTATCTACACCTGGGCGGTAACCGGCACATTAAAGTTTGAAATCGGTTTTCTGATTGATGCGCTGACAGTGGTGATGATGGCGGTGGTGACGTTTGTTTCACTGATGGTGCATATCTATACCATCGGCTACATGCATGACGATCCCGGCTACCAGCGTTTTTTCAGCTACATTGCCCTGTTCACGTTTGCCATGCTGATGCTGGTGATGGCGAACAATTTTCTGCAGTTGTTTTTTGGCTGGGAGGCGGTTGGTTTGGTGTCGTACCTGCTGATCGGCTTCTGGTTCAAGAAGGAATCGGCGATTTTTGCCAACCTGAAGGCGTTTCTGGTCAACCGCGTTGGTGATTTCGGATTTCTGCTCGGTATTGCCGCCATCGTCGTCACTTTCGGCAGCCTGGATTATGCCGAGGTGTTTGCCGCTGCACCCGCTGCGGTGGATCAGTCCATCAGCATCTTTCCCGGCGTGGAATGGGCGCTGCTGACATTCATCTGCATCTGTCTGTTTATCGGCGCCATGGGCAAATCGGCACAGGCACCATTGCACGTCTGGCTGCCGGACTCAATGGAGGGGCCGACGCCGATTTCAGCATTGATTCATGCTGCTACCATGGTGACCGCAGGTATTTTCATGGTGGCACGCATGTCGCCGCTGTTTGAGCTGTCGGAAACGGCGTTGAGTTTCGTGCTGGTCATTGGCGCCATTACTGCCCTGTTCATGGGGCTGATCGGTTTGGTGCAAAACGATATCAAGCGTGTTATTGCCTATTCCACTCTGTCGCAACTGGGCTACATGACGGTGGCACTGGGCGCTTCAGCTTACAGTGCGGCCATTTTTCATCTGCTGACACATGCTTTCTTCAAGGCGTTGCTGTTTCTCGCTGCCGGTTCGGTCATCATCGCCTTGCATCATCGCCAGAACATGCGCGAGATGGGTGGTCTGCGGCGTTACCTGCCGATCACTTTTGCCACCGCCTGGCTGGGTTCGCTGGCGTTGATGGGCGTGCCGCTGTTTTCCGGCTTCTACTCCAAGGACATCATCATCGAGGCGGTGCATCTGGCCAGTCGGCCCGGTGCCGGCTTTGCCTACTGGTGCGTGCTGCTGGGCGTGGTGGTCACGGCCATGTACTCGCTGCGATTGCTGTTTTTGACCTTCCATGGCGAGCCACGCATGGAAGCGTCGGTGCGCGAACATGCCCGTGAGCCGGGCTGGGTGGTTACTGTGCCGTTGATTCTGCTGGCGATTCCATCGGTACTGATCGGCTTTTTTACCATCGAGCCGATGCTGTTCGGTGAGTTTTTCGGCGACGCCATCTTTGTTGCCGCCGGCAATGATGTCATGGCCGACATTGGCAGGCAATTCCACGGCCCCTGGGCGATGACCCTGCATGCGCTGTTGACCCCGGTGTTCTGGCTGGTGGTGCTGGGCAGTTTACTGGCGGTGGCCATCTGGTACTGGAAGCCACAGCTTGCCGTGTGGTGCCGACAGCGTTTCTCGCCGCTGGTGCACGTGCTGGATAAAAAATACTGGTTTGACGAGATTTATCTGGTACTGTTCGCCCGTGGCAGTACCCGGCTGGGCAATGGCTTGTGGCGCTTCGGCGACATTGCCGTCATTGACAACCTGGTGGTCAACGGTTCAGCGAGTATCGTCGCCTGGTGTGCCGGTGTCATGCGTTATCTGCAGTCTGGTTATCTCTATCACTATGCCTTTGCCATGATCGTTGGCCTGATCATGATCATTTTCACCTACATTATCCTCGCCTGATCAGGGAGCTTGCGCAGTGCAATTGTTATCACTTCTGGTGTGGATGCCGCTGCTGGGTGCTGTGCTGGTGCTGGCGGCCGGCGATCACCGACCAATGCTGGCACGGATACTTGCTTTGTTGATCACGCTGGCCAGCCTGGCGCTGTGCGTGCCGCTGTACAGCGGTTTTGACAGCAGCACAGCGGCGATGCAGTTCGTGGAAAAAATGATGTGGATCGAGGCCTTCAATATCCATTATCACCTGGGCGTGGATGGCTTCTCGATACCGCTGGTGCTGTTGACCTGTTTCTTCGGCGTCATTATTGTCGCTTCGAGCTGGGTGTCGGTTCAACAGCGTGTGACGCAGTATATGGCGGCGTTTTTGATCCTGCAGGGGCTGATGGTTGGCGTATTTTCAGCGCTGGATGGCATGCTGTTCTACATTTTCTTTGAAGCCATGTTGATTCCAATGTTTCTGATCATCGGTATCTGGGGCGGTGAGCGGCGTGTCTATGCCACTCTGAAATTTTTCCTTTATACCTTTTTCGGTTCGGTGTTCATGCTCGTTGGTCTGATCTGGCTGTACCTGCAATCGGGCAGTTTTGATATTCTTGGCTGGCATGATTTTCCGCTGTCACTGCGCGCGCAACAGTGGCTGTTCATGGGCTTTTTTATCGCCTTTGCGGTGAAGGTACCGATGTGGCCGGTGCACACCTGGTTGCCGGATGCGCATGTGGAAGCGCCCACCGGTGGTTCCGTCATTCTGGCCGCCATCATGCTGAAGATCGGTGGTTACGGTTTTGTGCGCTTTTCCTTGCCGATTACACCAGATGGCAGTGCTGCGCTGGACTGGCTGGTGATTGCTTTCTCGCTGATCGCCATTGTCTATATCGGGCTGGTGGCGCTGGTGCAACAGGACATGAAGAAGCTGATCGCCTACAGCTCGATCTCGCATATGGGTTTTGCCACGCTTGGATTTTTTGTGGTGCTAACCATCGTGCGCGACGCAGGTGTTACCGATGCCGCCAATATGGGTTTGACCGGTGGCATGGTGCAGATGATCTCGCACGGGTTCATTTCCGGCGCGCTGTTTCTGTGTGTGGGCGTGTTGTATGATCGCATGCACTCGCGCCAGATTGCTGATTATCGCGGTGTTGCCAACAGCATGCCGTGGTTTGCAAGCTTCGTCGTGCTGTTTTTCATGGCCAACAGCGGATTGCCCGGCACCAGTGGCTTTGTCGGTGAATTTTTTGTCATATTGTCGTCATTTGCCGCCAGTTTCTGGTATGCGGCAGTGGCCGGGCTGACCCTGATCATTGGCGCCGCCTACAGCCTGTATCTGGTCAAGCGGGTGATCTTTGGCGATGTCAAGAACAAGGCAGTCGCTGACCTGCAGGATTTATCCCGGCGTGAATTCGCCATCCTTGCTGTGCTCGCGCTGGCAGTGCTGCTGCTGGGTGTTTGGCCGGATCCGTTGATTACGCTGATGCAGCCTTCCGTTGATCAACTGCTGTCACATATCTCACAATCGAAGGTGTCCTGATCATGACTGCTGCTGATTTGATGCTGGCGCTGCCGGAAATCTTCGTCCTGGGCATGACCTGTTTCCTCATGTTGTTCGGTCTCTGGTTGCCCGCCGAGCGCCAGGGCATCATCAGCTTTGTTGCGGTCATGACGCTGTTGTTTGCCGGCATCATTCTGCTGGGCTGGGATGATCCCGATCCAGCCGCGGTCAGTTATGCCTTTAACGCCACTTTTGTGCGCGATCAAATGGCCGATATACTCAAACTGACCGCTTTTCTGGTGTTGGCGGCCAATTTTATCTACGCACGCCAGTATCTGCGTATCTATCAGGTGGCCGTGCTTGAATTCCATGTGCTAAGCCTGTTTTTGCTGCTTGGCGTGATGGTGCTGATCTCGGCCGCCAACATGCTTACGGTATATATGGGGCTGGAATTGGTTGCGTTGCCGTCCTATGCGCTGGTGGCGCTCAGGCGCGATGACCGGCGCAGCACCGAGGCGGCAATGAAGTATTTTGTGCTCGGGTCTCTGGCCTCCGGTCTGCTGTTGTATGGCATGTCAATGATCTACGGCGTCACCGGAACGCTGAGCCTGGCTCAGATCTCCAACATCACTGCCATGGGCAGCAATACCGTGCTGGTGCTGGGTCTGATATTCATTGTCATTGGTGTGGGCTTCAAACTGGGTGTGGTACCGTTTCATATGTGGGTGCCGGATGTGTATCATGGCGCGCCGGCTGCGGTGACCGCGCTGATCGTTTCCCTGCCCAAGCTGGCGGCTTTCGCCATGGCCATACGTTTGCTCGTTGATGGCCTTGGCAACATGTATCTGCAGTGGATGAGCATGCTGGCGGTGCTGGCAACGCTTTCCATTGTGTTGGGCAATCTGGTAGCCATCGCGCAAAGCAATATCAAACGCATGCTGGCGTATTCCACCATCAGTCATATGGGCTTTATGCTGCTGGGTCTGCTGCCCGGCAGTGATCAGGGTTTCAGCGCCGCCATGTTTTATGCCATTGTCTATGCCATCATGGCGGCCGGCGCTTTTGGCGTCATCATACTGCTGTCTCTAAACGGCGAGGAAGCGGAAAATCTTGAGGATTACAAGGGGCTGAGCAAGCGCAGTCCCTGGTTGGCACTGATCATGTTGATGCTGATGTTTTCCCTGGCCGGGGTGCCGGTGTTTGCCGGATTCTTCGCCAAGTGGCTGGTGATCCAGGCAGTCATTGAGGCGCAGATGATCTGGCTCGCCGTGCTGGCGGTGGTGTTCTCGGTGATTGGTGCGTTCTATTATCTGCGTGTGGTCAAGCTGATGTATTTCGATGCGCCAGACAATGATCAGCCAGTTGCGGTGGCGGCCGATTTTCGTGCTGCACTGACCCTCAACGGCGGTGCGCAACTGCTGATTGGTCTGTTTGCCAATATCCTGATCGGACTTTGTGTGGCCAGTTTTTGACGCTGCGCGGATCCAGTAAACCGGCTCTTCAAGCCTAAAATGGGCAGCAACTTCAATAGTTTTGGATGGCATGATGTGGTCGGGCTGGCCGGCGTGGTCATGTTGCTGGGCACCTATTTCGCACTGCAGATTGATCGCATCAGTTCACAGTCGCTGGCCTATTCACTGCTCAACGGTATCAGCGCCGTGCTGATTCTCATATCACTGCTGTATACCTTCAACTGGGCTTCGTTCATCATCGAAATATTCTGGATCAGCATCAGTTTGGTCGGTGTCATGCGCTGGCTGCAACGTCGCAGAAAATAAGCCC
>CAZHRH010000098.1:0-8087 GCA_964534475.1 uncultured Wenzhouxiangellaceae bacterium | reverse complement strand
TCTGCTGGAACTGATTTTTCGTCCAGCAAGGCAGAATGACCGATGTGTAGTCATCCTACATGAGCGAATGATAATGCCGCTGGGCGGAAAATCAGCCCAGCCCTGCGGGTTGCGCATGAAACAGCGCCACTCGTTGTTGCTCGTCGCTTATTTGGAATCACCATACTGCGTTCCTCGCGCCTCGATTGGCACTCTTTTAGGTGCAACAGTTACAATTGGATTAGTGTAAACAGGCCCTGACTCAATCCACTGGTTGGTTGTGAGTCTTGAGTTCGTGTAAATGCCATATTATAATGACTATAGTCATAACCATGGTCAGATCATATGGAAACAATCAAAGCCTCGGAGTTCAAGGCCAAATGCCTGACTTTGATGGATGAAGTGGCGCGTACAGGCGTTCCGATTCAGGTCACGAAATACGGCAAGCCGGTCGCGGAATTGCGACCGTGTTCGGGTGCGCGGGTAAAATCTCCATTCGGATTACACAATAGTCTGATCAAAATCTCGGGTGACATCATGGCACCGGTCGCCATCGAATGGGAAGCGCAATCGTGATCCTGCTGGATACCCATGCATTGATCTGGATGGATGCCGACGATCCGTCTCTGGGACACAAGGCCCGTGGGCTGATCCAACAGGCCTGGGAATCGGGTGAGGTGGTGGTCAGCGCCGTGACATTTTGGGAATGCGCCATGTTGCATGAACGCAAGCGCATCGTATTGCCGCTACCGGTTTCGGGCTGGCGTGAAGAATTATTGCAAGCAGGCCTGGAAGAATGCCCACTTGATGGGGCAACGGCTGTGTTGGCGACTCAACTCAACCTTCCCCACCAGGATCCCGCTGACCGCTTTATTGCCGCCTGCGCCATCCGTATGCAGGCAATTCTAATCACTGCCGACTCCCGCTTGCTTGAATGGAAAGATGCCTTAAAGCGGCAGGATGCGAGAAGCTAGCAGCCTGTCGGACTTAACCGATCGTCGCGAGGAAAAGCCGGTTGGAGTCAGATATTTCGGTCTTTTGAGGCGAATAGTGCGCCTATTTAACGATGAAGAGCGGGAAAGCTGGCCCAATCCGGCTTTTCCGCAGTAGGTCAGCGTTAAGTCCGACAGGCTGCTAGGAATCCCATTGATTCTCCGTGGCGGTCGCTGCAAGTGATGTATCATGGATTTAACAATTTATCTCTTCGTTCCTTGATACGACATATCTCGTTGTGAGAAAGTCATCGTGGCCAAGATCGAATACGCACGTTCCATACGCAAGATGCTGTTGCTGGCAATGATCAATGCCGCATTGCTGTTGTTGTCAATCTTCTTGATCAATCATTATCTGAATGATAACCAGACTGTGTTATTTGCTCTGGCTACAGTTTTCTGGGGTGGTATCTGTTATGTAACTGTCAGAAAAGCGAAGGTGGCCAAGTGTAGCGTTTGCCAGGCAGATCTGTTCAACGTACTCGATATTGCCGAGAATACCAATCTTGAGATCAGCTATTGTCCGGTCTGCGGCAGCCAGCTTGATCAATGACCGCTCAGATCTGCTAACGGAAAGTCGTTGAAGCGCATCGGATGTGTTTGGATGCACGTCAGGTTTGCGCTACACTCATCGCATGTTTATAAACCCTCAATTTGTGTCGTTTTGATAGTCATTTAGCGGAGATGAAACATGTTCATATCCTCAACACAGTGCAGGCGTATGCCCATTCTTCACGCCTTGACCCTGTTTCTCTGCTTGGGAATGCTGATGGCACTCGCACTTGATGCGGTCGGCCAGCCGACCAACAAGCCCGTTTTGATGGGCAAGCACTGGGTGGCGGTGACCGGCAAGCCGCTGGGGGCCACCGCCGGTGCACGCATGTTTCACCAGGGCGGCAACGCCGTGGATGCCGCCGCTGCCATGCTGGCGGCGACCGCGACCATGTGGGACACGCTGGGCTGGGGCGGAGAAACCCAGGCGCTGATTTACAACCCCAACACGGGCAAGGTGATTGGCATCAACGCGCTGGGTGTTGCACCCACTGGCGCAACGCCGGAATTCTTTCGTGAACAGGGCATGCAGTATCCGCCGGAATTCGGCCCGCTGGCGGCGGTAACACCGGGCACGCCCGGCGGCTTGATGGTGATGCTGGCCGAATACGGCAAGCTCAGTCTGGCCGAGGTGCTGGCACCGGCGATAGAAATGGCACGCGGCTATGCCATCGAGCAATCACAGGCCGACAACATGGAGCGCCGCCGCGACATCATTGCGCAATGGCCCAGTTCCAGCAAGGTGTTTTTGCCGCATCTTGATCCTGATCATCCCGAGCAGCGCGCCGCACCGCGTGCCGGTGAAGTGTTCCGCCAGCCGGATCTGGCCGCCACACTGGAAAAGCTGGTCGCCACCGAAGCCGAGGCGCTGGCTGCCGGCAAGGACCGCAAGCAGGCCATCCAGGCCGCTTACGAGCGCTTTTACCAGGGTGATATCGCCGAGAAGATTGTTGCCGCGACACGCGACGCTGGTGGTCTGTTCACGCGCGAAGATCTGGCCAATTGGGAGGTCAAGCTGGAGCAGCCGGTGAGCACCAGTTATCGCGGTGTCGATGTGTACAAGCTGACCACCTGGACGCAAGGTCCGGTGCTGCTGCAGGCACTGAACATCCTTGAGGGCTTTGATCTCAAGGCCATGGGCTACAACTCCACGCGCTACATCCACACCTTGTATCAGGCCATGAACCTGGCCTTTGCCGATCGCGACTTCTACTATGGCGATCCCTACTTCCCGCCTACCGAGCCGGTCGCTGGGCTGTTGTCGAAAGACTACGCGGCTGAACGCCGCAAACTGATCAAAACAGATGCCATGCAGGACAAGGTGCTGCCTGGTGATCCCTATCCGCATCAGGGCGAAAGCAATCCGTTCGCCAAGCTGCGTGAAGCCTGGCGCATGGTGCCACCGGACGCGGCAGCCGAAGGCGAAGAAGGTTTCCAGCAGGCCGGGGTCATGACACATGACGACGGCTTCAAGGCCGGCACCACCTCGATCCAGGCCGCCGATGCCGAAGGCTGGGTGGTCTCGGTGACGCCATCGGGTGGCTGGATTCCGGCCTTTATTGCCGGCGATACCGGCATCGGCTTGAGCCAGCGCATGCAGAGCTTTGTGCTCGATGAACGGCTGAACCCTTACAACGTGGTCGCGCCGGGCAAGCGGCCGCGGGTCACGTTGACACCATCACTGGCGCTGCAAGACGGCAAGCCGCTGCTGGCGTTCTCGGTGCAGGGCGGTGACACGCAGGATCAGAATCTGCTGCAGTTTTTCCTCAACATGACCGAGTGGGACATGAACGTGCAGCAGGCCGCCGATGGCCATGGCAACATCCTCAGCTATCAGATGCAAAGTTCGTTCGGCGCCCATCAGGCGCAGCCGGGCCGCCTGCAGGTCACCGATCAGGTGGCTCCGGTAACGCGTGAGCAACTCAAGGCGATGGGCTATGACGTGGAACTGGTCGAGCGCACCTACAACCCGACCACGGCGATCTGGTTTGATGTTGAACACGGCACCATGCAGGGCGGTGCCAGCGATCAGGGCGACGATTACGGCATTGCCTGGTAGCTGGATGCGTTGTCACTACTGTGACCACCCAGCAGCGGCAGCTGTACATCCTGCAGCCACTGCCGGTACTCGTCACTGTCCGGGTGGCGGCAGATTTTCTGCAGTTGCTTTTCGCTCAGGTGCGGTGCCAGCAACTGGATGAACTCGCAGTGATACTGCTTTAGCAGCAGGTCACGGGAAAAGCCCAGCCAGGTGGTCAGACGCGGGAACAGGCCGCTGGCATCAATTACCTTGAGATCATCATCATTGCCGGTTTCAATCGCCATGCCGGCGAGAATACCCACGCCGAAACCGTTGCGCACATAGGTTTTGATGACATCGGCGTCACGCGCGGTAAAGCCGATCCGAGGCTCCAGCCCGGCAGCGGCAAACGCGCTCATCAGCGAAGACTCCGGCCGCTCGCTGAACAGGTAGGTGACCAGCGGATATTCCGCTAATTGGGCCAGGCTCAGGCTCTCATCGGCGCTGGCCAGAGCATGCTCTGTCGGCACCACCACCACTCGATCCCATTGATACAGCGGCAAGGTGATGATGTCCGGGAATGGTTCGCTGGAACCGCTGACGATGGCAAAATCTATCGAACGCTCATCCAGCATCTGCCCGATCTGCTCGCTGGTGCCCTGGTGCAGGTGCAGATCGACATCAGCGAAGCGCTGACGAAAACGCCGAATCACCCCCGGCAGCACGTAACGTGCCTGGGTTTGCGTGGTCGCCAGCGACAGGCTGCCGCTGGTAGTGCCGCGCAGTTCATCGGCCAATGAGCGAATCTGGTCAATCTCCTGCGAGACCTTGCGCGCATGCTGCACCACACGCTCACCGGCAGCGGTCAAAGCATCAATGCGCTTGCCCTTGCGCACGAAAATCTGCAGACCCAGTTCCTCTTCCAGCAGGCGCAATTGCTTGCTAACCCCGGGTTGCGAGGTAAACAGCGTCTCGGCAGCGGTGGTAATGTTCAGATCGTTGTCCACCACCGCCAGCAGAAAGCGCAGTTGCTGCAGTTTCATTTCGGTTGATCCTTCTTGCCTTGCTTGCCGGTCATGTTGCTCTCATTGATTCGTCGCGCATAAGCGGATGTAGTCATCAGCACGTGCCGATAAGAGAGTTCATAGCAATGCGGGCAAGGCGGGTCGGTTCTCACCGGCCGCTTTAGCTTTCATTTGTATAGCGCCCGCAAGCTGGCTCAAATCAGCGCTGGAAGTATCTTTTACCATATGGCGGCCACTGTCAAGCGTGCTAACAACACGAGAGGAATACGAAGAGGTTGACAACTTGGAAAAATCTGCAAAAATGTAACCTAAGAGTATCAATAAGTAACCTTAAACACTCTATTTGACACCCTTGACCACACTAGCACCACTGGAGAACAGTCATGAAAACATCAACAACTTTCTCACCGGCTGAACTTGCCGAGCGTACCCTGCATCTGCTGATCTGGTCGATGTTTGCGGTTGCCCTCATATTTTCCCTGTCCGTCGTCGAGTTCTTCGCTAGCGAACCGATCGCAGCAATCATTGATATTGCCGTCAAGGCGCTGGGCATTTTGATTCTGGGCCTGATGGCGCTGTTGTACTTCTGGAAATTCCGACCGATGAGCCGCGACCAGCGCAATCAGTATCTGGCCGAGGACGGTTTTCTGCAAATCGCGTTCCAGAAAGCCATGGCCAGATCCTGGATGCTGAGTTTCCTGCTTCTGGTGATATTGCAGGCGCTGGACAACCTGGTCCTGGCACGGCTTCCGGCAATGCCGCTGGAGATCGTCATTCAGGGCATTCTGGCCATCATGCTGCTGATTTTCAGTGTCGCCTTTTTGTTCTTCACGCGTGCGGGCAGCAGCGATGAGTCATGAACTGGGCAACAGGATCCGGGTCTTCCGTGCCGAACACCGACTCAGTCAGGCCGAGCTGGCTGCGGCGATCGGCGTATCCCGCAAAACCATCAGCACCATCGAGGTGGGTCGCTTTGTGCCTTCCACCATCATTGCGCTGAAAATCGCACGCTATTTTCAGGTGCCGCTGGAAGACGTGTTTTTTCTTGATGACGCAAGCTGAGCGCAGATCAGATTTTCTAATTTCTTTACTACCCGATTCATCATCTGCTACACACATGCCGCATGAATCGCCTTTTATGTCTTAACAACTGGAGAAACAAAAATGACCAACGCTTACCGATTGACCATGGCCATAATTCTTGTCCTGAGTACGGTCGGACTGTATGCCGAAGGCTCAACCGAGTGGCCGGCTGGCGACTGAAAAGGCTTGTTGCAGGCTGGCGAGCAACAGCTCGAAATCATCTATCACCTGGAAACCGGTGCCGATGGTGCCTGGACCGGCAGTATGGACGTGCCGGCCCAGGGCGCCATGGGCCTTCCGTTACCAGCCGTGCAAACCGACGCTGACCTGTTGACGATCGAGATGCCTTTGCCGGGACAAGCGCGCTTTGAGGGTTCACGCGCCAGCGAAGCGATCAAAGGAACATTTTCTCAGGCAGGACAGTCCTTCCCGCTTACGCTGGAGCAATCCTTTTCTGCCGCCCCGCCGAAGCGGCCGCAAGAGCCATCCGAACCGTTGCCATACCGATCCGAAGCGGTCTCGTTCGAAGGTGCCGGCGAGAATCACCTGGCCGGCACATTGACCCGACCGGAAGGCAGCGGGCCGTTTCCTGGCGTGGTGCTGGTCGCAGGCGCCGGCCCGCACGACCGCGACGGCAGCTTCATGAACCACCTTCCCCTGCTGGTGCTGGCGGATTACTTGACGCGGGTCGGATTCTCGGTGTTGCGCTTCGACGAGCGCGGGGTCGGTGGATCTGCCGGCGAATTCGCATCTGCTTCGGGCGAGGCCCTGGCCGGCGACATCGCCGCCGCCGTTGAAACGCTTCGTCGGCAGGAGGATTCCGACCCGGCCAGAATTGGACTGCTCGCGCACTCCGAGGGCGGGCGCGTCGCAGCACTCGCCATCGCAACGCATGAATCGGTTGATTTTCTGGTAATGCTCGGCGCGCCGGCGCGGCCCGGCATCGAGGGGCTCCGGGCGCAGGCGGAGCGCTCGGCAAACCCGATTGCCGGACTGCAGGCGACGATGGCCGATGCGGCGTTGCAAATCAAACCCGGCGAAAGCGCCGACGAACCGTTGCGCAAAGCGGCGAGCGGGTTTCTGGAAGCGCTGCACGACGAGCAGCGTGCAGCACTTTCCGGCCAGGCGCAGACCATCGTCGATCAACTCGTTCAAGGGCTGTCGCAGCCCCAGGCGCGCTTTTCCCTGGCCTTCGATCCGCGCTCGGCCCTAAATGATGCGGGCATACCGGTACTCGCGCTTTACGGCGGCAAGGATCGGCAGATCGACGCCGGCGGTGCCGAGCAGGCATGGCGCGGCGCGCTTGAAAGCGACGCCACGATCGAGACGCTTTCGGGCCTGAACCACTTCTTCCAGGAAGCCGAGACCGGTGCGCCTTCAGAGTACGTTGCGATCGAGCAAACCTTCGCGCCGCAAGCAATGGAGAATATCGTTGACTCGCTTGCAGCAACGATCGGTGGCCGATGAGGATCGTACAAGAACTACTGGCGAGCTCCAGGGTGTCCCAAGCTCTTCCAATCTCTACGGTCGCCGAGAACGCGCTCCGCGTATAATTGGTCAGAGGTTCCCTAGACACTACACTAGTGATCTTGCAACAAAGGAGAACAAAAAATGAGAATGAACCAGGTCACGTTGCCGGTTCGTAACATGGATGACGCCACTGCCTACTACCGCAAGCTCGGCTTTATCCAGATTGTCGACACGCCGCACTATGCGCGCTTCGAGTGCCCCGAGGGCAACTCAACGTTTTCGCTGTCGCTAAGCGAAGGTGAATTTTCCAATGGCACGATCATCTACTTCGAAAGCGATCGGCTTGACGAGTGGGTGGAAGAGCTTGCTGCAATCGGAATCGAGTTCGACCAGATGCCGACAGACATGCGCTATCTGTGGCGCGAGGCGGTGTTGCACGATCCTTCGGGCAACAAGATCAAGCTTTATCATGCCGGCGAAAATCGACGGAACCCGCCGTGGCGCGTGGAGTTGCGCGATGTCGCTAAATGAACCCGGTTACGCGCCAGTGCTGGTAGTTCTTGGCAGCAGCCGTAGTCGGGGCAACACGCGCATGCTGGTGGATGCCACGTTTCCGGCAGCATGCCGGACGCTGGTCGATCTGCGCGTGCGATCGTTTTCCGACTATGACTACGAGCACGCCAACCGAGACGACGATTTTGCCGGGCTCATGGATGCGCTGATGACCCATAAGTGCATCGTACTGGCCACACCCTTGTACTGGTACTCGATAAGCGCGACGATGAAACGCTTCGTCGACCGCCTGCCCGATCTCGTGACGATCCGAAAGCCGCTGGGCCGCGCGCTAGCCGGGCGGCATCTGTTTGTTGCGACAACAAGCACGGATCCTGCACTGCCAGTCGGCTTCGAACAGACCTTCAGATCGACAGCCGAGTATCTCGACATGACGTGGGGCGGCTGCCTGCA
>CAZHRH010000097.1:0-8206 GCA_964534475.1 uncultured Wenzhouxiangellaceae bacterium | reverse complement strand
CCGGTGACGGTGGTGCCGACCGGGCTCACTACGGCCGATGTGCTGCCGCCGGGCGCATCTCCCGGCATCGCCGATGTATTCATTGGCACGATTTCCCTGCCGTACTACCTTGGTGTGCCCAGTGCGGAAGATCCGCTGGCGCCGCTGAATGAATTCT
Organism: uncultured Wenzhouxiangellaceae bacterium; assembly: GCA_964534475.1. Taxonomy (GTDB): domain Bacteria; phylum Pseudomonadota; class Gammaproteobacteria; order Xanthomonadales; family Wenzhouxiangellaceae; genus JAHJQV01. The sequence goes on along the minus strand of CAZHRH010000097.1, from coordinate 8,049 downwards.
GGCGCGCTGAACCCGGGGCCTACCTGCCGCCATTTGATCAACTCGGACTGGATCCAACCTCAACCAATATCACCGTGGCCAATCCGATTCCAGTGCAGACTGACACCCAGACGGTGCCGGTGCTGATGGCCGTGCCCAATGCCGGCAGCGGCTTGAGCAAGCCTGCTGCGGGCTGGCCCACCGCTATTTTTATGCATGGCATTACCCGTGATCGTTCAGACATGCTGGCAATTGCCGACACGCTGGCTTCAGTCGGCTTTGTAGTGATCGCGATTGATCAAACCCTGCACGGCATCACTGATGTCACTTCTCCGCTGTATATCGAAAACACGCCGTTTGCTCCGGTCGCCAACGAACGCACCTTTGATCTGGACATCACCGACAACGCCAGCGGCGCGCCGGGCCCGGACGGTGTCATCGACCCCTCCGGCAGCCAGTTTGTCAATTTATCCAATCTGCTGGCCTCACGCGATAACCTGCGCCAGTCCAGCGCTGATCTCTCCGTGCTGGCAGTCAGCATTCCAACAGTGGATATTGATGGCGACAGTCTGCCGGATCTGGATGGCGGTGCCATACGCTTCGTTGGCCAGTCACTGGGCGCCATGGCCGGCATTCCATTCCTGGCCGTCGAGCCCACCGTCAACACCGGCCTGCTGTCGGTGCCGGGTGGAGGTATCGCCAACCTGCTGGCCGGCTCGGCCAGCTTCGGCCCGGCCATTGCTGCCGGTTTACAGGCAGCGGCTGGCATTGAGCCGGGTTCGCCTGAATTTGCCCAGTTTCTCGGCGCTGCCCAGCAGGTGGTTGACAGCAGCGATCCGATCAATTGGGCAGCATTGACAGCAGCCACCAATGCGGTGGTCCTGCAGACCGTGATCGATGATCAGGTGATTCCCAACACGGTGCCAGGTGCGCCGCTCTCCGGTGGTTTACCGCTGATTGCGGCGATGGAGTTGCCCAGTATCAACAGCACCACCAGCGATCCCATGGGCGTACGCGCCAACGTGACCTTGCTGCCGCCAGCGGGTCATGGGTCACTGCTGAGTCCGGCCGATTCTCCGGCAGCAACCGCAGAAATGCAGGGCGAGATGGCCAGCCTGCTGTCAACGGGCGGTACCACCGTGGTCATCGACAATCCTGATGTGATTCAGTAGGGAGGAGATGATGATGAAATCCACAAATATGCAAAATTCATTTACACCGATGCTGCAAAAATCCCTGTTGACCACGGCCATGACGGTGGCGCTGGGCTTCGGTGTAATGCACAGCAATCCGGCCCGGGCCATCGGTTTTGAGTTCGGTGACTGGACTGCGCGGCTGGACACCACCGTGTCCTACGGTATCAGTATGCGCACGCAAAGGCGCGATGATAACCTGGTCGGTTATGCCAACCTGTTCGATAATCCCGGTGCCATTCCGACTGAAGAGCTGATTCGAGGACCGGGGCGATTTTCCGTTAATGGTGACGATGGCAATCTTAAGTTTGATCGCGGCGACATCATCAGTAACCGCGGCCGTATCACCTCCGAGTTTGATATCAGCAATGGCCAGTTTGGTGCCTTTGTCCGCGCCACCGGCTTCTATGACTTCGAACTGGATGATCGTGATGACATTTCCGATACCGCCAAGCGTTTTGTCGGCAGCGACATCCAGTTGCTGGATGCCTACGTCTACGGCGATTTTCAGCTCGGTCAGGGTTTTGGCTCGATCCGGCTGGGGCGCCAGGTGGTGAGCTGGGGTGAAAGTACTTTCATCCAGAATGGACTCAACGTGATCAATCCGGTCAATGTGGCGGCATTGCGCGAAGCCGGTTCGGAACTGCGCAACGCCTTTTTGCCCATCGAGATGGTCTGGTTATCGCTGCCGATCACGCAGAACCTGTCCATGGAAGCCGTCTATCTGCTCGAGTTCGAGCAGATCGATCCGGATCCTGCCGGCACCTTCTTCAGCACCAATGATTTCGCTACCCCGGGCGGAGAATTTGCCATGCTTGGTTTCGGCCTGCTCAGCGATGATCGACTGCCCGATGGCAGCCTGCCGTTTGGTGCACTGCCGCGCGGCCTCGATCGTGCGCCGGATGATCGCGGTGAGGATCAGTTCGGTGTTGCCTTGCGCTACTATGCCGAAGCGCTTAATGGCACCGAATTTGGTTTCTACTATATGCATTACGACTCGCGTCTGCCGTTGATCAGTGGCACTGCCGTGACCAACAGCAACCTTTCCAGCGGCAATTTCTTTGTTGAGTATCCGGAAGGCATCGATCTGTTCGGGGCCAGTTTCAATACCACCCTGGGCGGCACCATATCGCTGGCCGGTGAGGTTACCTACCGCTCCAATCAGCCTTATCAGATTGATGATGTGGAAGTGTTGTTTGCTGGTTTGAGTCCGCTGAATGTCGGTATACCGGAGCCAGTGAATCGCTTTGTGAGCCAGTTGGGTCAATTTGGTTTTGGTGAAGAACTCAGCGGTGTCTTCCGTACTGAGGCGTCGCAGGTACAAATGACATTAACCAATATCTTCGAGCCCAGCGACTTCTTTGGCTATGACCAACTCGCTTTTGTCGGCGAGGTGGGTGCCACCAAGGTGTGGGACTTGCCTGATCCAAACCAACTGCGTCTGGATGGTCCGGGCACAGCCACCGGCGGCGGTCCGGATCAATTCAGCGGCAACCTGACCAATCCGATCACCCAGGTGGAAGGCTTCCCGACCTCGTTCAGTTGGGGCTATCGCACTGCCCTGGTGGCTACTTACAACAATGCCATAGGCTCGGTCACGCTGACGCCGCGCATTGCATTTAACCATGATGTCAATGGCACGACACCAGGACCGGGCGGGAACTTTATCGAAGACCGCAAGGCCATAACCATAGCCATTGGTGCTGATTATCTGGCGCGCTGGACTGGGACATTATCTTATACCAATTTCTTCGGTGCCAAGCAGTTCAATCTGATACATGACCGGGATTTCATCTCAGCTTCAGTCAGCTACGCATTTTAAAGTACTGCAAGAATGCCTTCGAGGAGATTATATATGAGCAAGTTACTGACCTTTCTGATCGTCCTGACAGCCCCTTTAATGGTAGCGCTGGCCGGCCCCAAGCCCGGTGAAATCGAGCGTCTTGGTGGTGCTGGCGATCTGACCCCGATGGGCTCGATTCAGGCGGGCAACGAGGACGGCACGATTCCGGCCTGGACCGGTGGTATTACCGAGCCGCCTGCAGGCTACAGCAAAGGTGATCATCATCCCAGCCCGTTTCCTGATGATGAAATTCTGTTTGTCATCAACGCAAGCAACTACCAGCAATATGCCGACAAGCTGTCGGTAGGCCAGCAGCGCATGTTCGAGCGCTATCCGGACACGTTCTACATGAACATCTATCCGACGCGCCGCACGGTGTCGTTTCCGCAACGTGTTTATGATGCCACCAAACGCAACGGCGCCACGGCTTCCACGGTGAATGACGGTGAAGGCATTGTTGACGCCTCGGTGGGGTTTCCATTTCCGTTTCCGGAAACCGCCAAGGAGCTGATCTGGAATCACAAATTAAAGTACAAAAGCACCGGCGGCGTACGCTACAACAATCAGGCGGCGGCCACCGCGGGTGGTTCTTTTAACCTGGTGGAGTTGCGTGAAGAGTTTCTGGGGCCCTATTACAAAGAGGGTGCTGACGTCAAGGACATCAATAATATTCTGCTGTACTTCTTCCAGGAAGTGGAAGCACCGGCGCGACTGGCCGGCAGCATTCTGTTGGTGCACGAAACGCTGAACCAGGTCACCCAACCGCGACAGGCCTGGGTTTACAACCCGGGTCAGCGTCGTGTGCGTCGGGCCCCGAACATCGCTTACGACAATCCCGGCACCGCATCCGACAATTTGCGTACCACCGATATGACCGACATGTTCAATGGTGCCACCGATCGTTTTAACTGGTCCGAGCCGGTGAAGAAGGAAATGTATGTACCGTACAACGCCTATGGTGCACACACCGATGAGTTGAGCCCGTCAGACATGGTGCAGGCAGGCCATATGAATCCTGCCATCATGCGTTATGAACTGCATCGGGTGTGGACTTTCGACGCCACACTGAAAGAAAACCAACGTCACATCAATGCCAAGCGCACCATGTATCTGGACGAAGACAGCTATCAGCCGCTGATCATTGATCATTACGATGGTCGCGGAGAAATCTGGCGTTTGTCCGAAGCACATTGCATCAATTACTATGATGTGCCGACGTTCTGGTCCACCATTGAAGTGCATTATGACCTGCAGTCAGGACGTTACCTGGCCATCGGTCTGGACAACAACACGCGTGTCAATTCGTTTGATGAATCATTGAATCCGATCAGCTATACCCCGCAGGCCTTGCGCAAGCGCGGTCGACGCTGAGCACAGTTCATTCAATATCAAACCAGCCAGTACTGCATAGTCGTCTGATGCACTTTTATTCTGCATTCTGTGCCTTTCATGTGAAGGCCGCCCTCTGGCGGCCAAAACTTGTTTTATATTTACTAACAGCGTGTTTTTCTACGCCGCTGTGGCTGTCGGCACAGACAGTGGACACTGATGATCGATGGCAAGGGATCGCCAACGGCACCCAGGCCATTGATGCGCCAAGGGCGGAAGCTTCTCTGCTGCAGGATGTGGTTAGCAGTGGGGATCGTCTGGTGGCCGTCGGCGAACGCGGGCATATCCTGATCAGCACAGACCAGGGTGCAAGCTGGCAACAGGTAGCGGGTGTGCCCACCCGCAGCATGCTCATCAGTGTAACCGCAGCCGGTGAACGGCTATGGGCTGTTGGCCATGATACTTCGATTCTGCAGAGTCAGGATGGCGGCGCGAGCTGGCAACTCGTGCACGCTGAGCCCGGCGGTGATCCGCTGCTGGAGGTGATGTTCGATGCGCAGGGTCATGGCGTTGCCATCGGTGCCTACAGCCTGCTGATGCGTTCCGATGATTGGGGTGCGAGCTGGAGCACCGATTACATGGTGGACCTGGTGTCGGCGCCGGTCGATGAGGATGTCTCTGCTGATAATGCGCTGAATGAAATGGGCCTGATTGATCAGGATGCCATGGCGAGCTATGAAGATGTCGGTATTGAATACCATCTCAACGGCCTGGTGCAAATCGATGCGCAGACGCTGCTGGTTGCGGCCGAAGCCGGGCATTATTACTACAGTACCGATGGCGGTCGGCTGTGGGCTGAAAACCGTCTGGACTATGAGGGTTCTCTGTTTGGTGTTGCCAGCAGCAACAACGGCAATTGTCTGGTCATGTACGGACTGCGTGGGCATGTTTTCCGCAATTGCAGCGAACATCAGCGAGAGCGCCAGCTCGACGCGTGGCAGGAAATCAAGACCGGCAGCAATGCCGGTCTGTTTGCCGCCGCTGACGACGGTGAGCGCACCTGGCTGGTCGGTGCCAACGGTGCCATTTTCAGCCTCAGCGGCAACGGCGAAATCAGTGATTTTACCGTCGATCAGGGGGATGATTTCACCGCTGTCATGCCGCTTGCAGAAGGGTTGCTGCTGCTGGGCGAATCCGGTCCGCAGATTAAACCCTATGCTTCCCTGAACAACAATACTGTGCCGACGGACTAGTAGTGACCCACACCAAGCCTACAGCTTCATCTGCATCAACCGGCTTTGCGACCAGCCTGCGCAGGGTGGTTTTCGCTGCCAGACCGGTGATTTTGCTGGCCTTCGTGCTGGGCACAATCGCCATGTTGTTTTTTGCCAGTCAACTGCGGGTTGATGCCGGGTTCAAGAAACAGATACCGCTCGAACATGAATACATGCAGACGTTCGAGTTCTACGAACAGTTTGGCGGCGCCAACCGTCTGCTGGTGGCGCTGCAGGCCAGGGACGGCGACATCTTCGATGCCGACTATTTTCGCGCCTTGGAAGCTTTGACCGAGCGCGTCACCTACATTGATGGTGTTGATCGCGCCACCGTGCGTTCCATCTTTACCCCTAACGTGCGCTTTATTGAAGTGGTTGAAGGCGGTTTTTCCGGCGGCAATGTGATCCCTTCGGATTTTCAGCCCACACCAGAAGATTTTCGCAACGTTCGAGCCAACATCGTCAAGTCCGGTGAAATCGGTCGCTTGATTACGAACGATTTCGATGGTGCGATGATCTGGGCCAACCTGGTGGAGGAAGATCCACTGACCGGTGAAAAGGTCGATTACCAGCGTGTTGCGGCAGATTTGGAGAAGCTTCGCACCGATTTCGAGAATGCTGAGCATGGCGTGCATATCATCGGTTTTGCCAAGATCGTCGGAGACATCGCCGAAGGCGCGAAATCGGTGATCGTATTCTTTGGCGTCGCCATAGTTATCACGCTGTTGCTGCTGTGGTTCTATGCCCGTTCGCTGGTGCTGGCCATCGCGCCGATGCTGTGTGCGCTGGTCGCAGTGATCTGGTCGCTGGGCGCATTGCGGCTGCTGGGATTCGGCATTGATCCGATGAACATCCTGACGCCGTTTTTGATTTTTGCCATCGGCGTCAGTCACGGTGTGCAGATGATCAGCGCTTTCATTGTTGAGAAATTCTTCAATGGAATCTCACCAACGCAGTGTCTGGATGAGGGCATCAAGCTGGAACAGTTGCCGATTATCGACAGCCTGAATGCTGCCGGCAATGCTTTCACCCGGCTGTTGGCGCCTGGCAGTATTGCTTTGCTCAGCGATACCATCGGCTTCATGACCGTATTGCTGATTGATATCCGCATCATTCAGGAACTGGCCATCACCGCCAGTGTCGGCGTCGCCATCATTATCTTCACCAATCTGGTGCTGCTGCCGGTGATCTTGTCCTACCTGCCGATGAAAAACGGCGAAGACTATCAACGCAAGGCGCTTGCGAATGCCGGCAATAGCATGCCGATCTGGCGTTGGGCAGCGCAAATGGCACGTCCCGGACCGGCGCGTATTGGTGTTGCGCTTGCTGTGGTGCTGTTTGCGTTTGGTTTCTGGAAGAGCCAGGACGTGCAAATCGGTGATTCCGAATCCGGCGTGCCGGAACTGCGCGAGGATGCGCGATATAACCAGGATGCCCGCTACATCACCGAAAACTTTGCCCTGGGTGTGGACCAGATTGGCGTCATCGCCGAGACCGCACCGCAGTCGTGTACCGAGAACCACGAGGTCATGCGTCGTATTGATGAATTTGCCTGGCTGATCAGCAACGTCGAAGGGGTACAGAAAGTACTGACCCTGCCGATGGTGGCCAAGATCGTCAATGCCGGCTGGAACGAGGGCAATCCGGAATGGCGGATTCTTTCCAGTGATCCCTACATCATGCGCCAGGCGCTGTCCGGTATTGAAACCAGCACCGGGCTGCTGAACTCTGAATGCAGCGCCATGCCGGTGTTGATTTTTACCGACGATCATCGTGCTGAAACCATTACCCGGGTGGTTGAAGAGATCAAATTATTGCGGGCTGAATATAATCTGTTGCCTGAGACCGTGGCCATTGATATAGCTGATGCTGAAGCTGTGGCACCGGATGTGATGACCGAACTGAATCAGATCAGCGACAACGTTTGTGCCGATGCCGCCGGTGAGGATTGTCTGCGTCTGCGCCTGGCTACCGGCAATGTCGGCGTGATGGCGGCGGTCAATGAAGTGGTGTCAAAAGCACAGACACCGATGCTGCTGTGGGTGTATGCAGCGATTGTCGTGTTGTGCTTGCTGACGTTTCGCTCCATCGTGGCGACGCTGGCCATCGTATTGCCGCTGGCGCTGGTGTCGTATCTGGCCTATGCCTTCATGGCCTGGCAGGGCATAGGCTTGAAAGTGAATACCTTGCCGGTGGTCGCGCTGGGAGTAGGTATCGGTGTCGATTACGGCATTTATCTGTATTCACGGCTGCAGGATCTGATGCGCCAGGGACTGTCGCTGACCGACGCCTATTACCGGGCCTTGCGCCTGACCGGCCGTGCCGTGGTGTTCACCGCGGTGACGCTGGCGGTGGGAGTCGGCACCTGGCTGTTTTCGGATCTGCAGTTCCAGGCCGATATGGGCCTGCTGCTGGCGTTCTTCTTTTTGCT
>CAZHRH010000096.1:0-8218 GCA_964534475.1 uncultured Wenzhouxiangellaceae bacterium | reverse complement strand
GCGGTTGCCGCTGTGGCCAGTTCGGCATCAGCGTAAGCAGACGAAGACATTTTTTCGGTGCTGTCGTCGATGAGCAGTCGCTGCAACGGGAACAAACAGCGAAAGCTGCTGCCCTGATGCAGTTCACTGGTGATTTCGAGTTTTGCCTCGTGAGCGTTGAGCACGTGTTTGACAATGGCCAGTCCGAGTCCGGAGCCGCCACTGGCGCGGGAGCGATCCTTGGCCACCCGATAAAAGCGTTCGGTGAGCCTGGGGATGTCATCTCTGGGGATGCCGATACCGTTGTCGCTGACGCTGAACACGGCAGCATCTTCAGTTACTTCCCAGCGCACATCGATTTTGCCCCGGGCCGGCGTGTAGCGAATGGCGTTGACGACGAGATTGCCGAACGCGCTTTCCAGGTCCTTGCCTGCAGCCAGCAGATGATGGGGCGACTGACAATGAAAGCTGATTTCGTGCTGCTTGTCGTTGAGATTATCAGCCTGACGTTCCAGCGTCTGCAGCAGATGATGGATATTAACGACCGCATCGTGGCGTTCACTGGTTTGCGATTGCAGCCGGGAGATTTCCAGCAGATCATCAATCAGCGTGCGCATGGCCACGGTCTGCTCGCGCATGCGTTCGCTGACCATGCGCACGCCCGGATCGGTTTCCTCAAGCAGGCTTTCCAGGTAGCCGATGAGCACGGTCAGCGGTGTGCGCAGTTCATGTGAGACGTTGGCGACAAAATCGCGTCGCACCTGTTCCACATTGCGCAACTCGGTGACATCACGAAAATGCAACAGGCGACGGCGCTGGCTGAGCATGAACAGGCGCACGTTGAGCTTGCAGGTGCTGTCGGCCGGACTGTTGATATCGATCGGTCTGGGCAGACCTTCCGCCAGCCAGTCGGTGAAAGCCGGATAGCGCAGAATGTTGATCAGTGGCTGGCCGTGATCGTCAGGTTTGCGCAGCCCGAGCGCGCGTGCTGCGGCCGGATTGAACCAGACGATGTGGCTGCGATCATCCAGCATGATGGCCGGTTCGGGAAACGACTCGGTGATGAAACGCAGTTCCCGTACCGTGCTTTTCAGCAGTTTGCGTTGTTGTTTGCGGTGTTTTTCCAGCAGCAACAGACGCTGGTAGATTTTCTGATGTATGCCGGTGAACTGATTCAGCTTGGCAGGTTTGGCATCAATGCCGCGGCTGCTGATGTTCTGCTCCAGTTTCAGCAATTGCCAGCTCTGCCAGATCAGCGCAGCAGCCAGCAGCAACAGTCCCGGCCACCACAGTCCGCTGAGCAGGCGCAGTACCAGCACCAGCAACAACAGTGACAGCAACCGGTACAGATGCTGGCGACTGACCACAGAAGACAGCATGCCGCTCATGGCGACACTGGTCGGGCATGGTCAGTGACTGCTGGCATCCGGGGTGAATCGGTAGCCGTGGCCGCGAATGGTCTGAATGTATTGCGAGACACCATGCTCGCCCAAAGCCTTGCGCAGGCGACGAATGTGTACATCCACGGTGCGCTCTTCGACATAAACATTGGCGCCCCAGACATTGTCCAGCAATTGCGTGCGGTTATAGGCCTTGCCGACGTGACTCATGAAGAACTCGAGCAGGCGGTACTCGGTAGGCCCCATACTCACCGTGTCACCGTTGACCCTGACCATGTGGCTGTCGCTGTCAAGAATGACCTCACCACAGGTAATGCGTCCTTGGGCATCGGTGTGGCTGCTGCGGCGCAGCAAAGCCTTGACGCGCGCGATCAGTTCGCGCGGCGAGAATGGCTTGATGATGTAGTCGTCGGCGCCCGAGTCCAGCCCGTGCACGCGATCATCTTCGGCGGTGCGAGCGGTGAGCATGATGATCGGAAGCTCCCGGGTAAAGTCTTCGCGGCGCAGCCGTCGCGCCAGATCCAGACCACTGATGCCGGGCATCATCCAGTCCAGCAGCAGAATGTCCGGGCGTTTTTCGGTGATGGCGTGCAACGCCTGTTCGGCATCTTCGGCGGTGCGCGCAGTCATGCCGGCACGCTGCAGGGCAAACGCCAGCATATCGCGGATGGCGGGTTCATCATCGACGATGAGTATGTCTGCGTTGATGTTGGGTCCAGTCAATGAAGTCGCCTGCTGCATGAAGATGATGTCGCTTAAAGAAACATCATTACAGATTATATGGATTAATGTTACGAAAGTATGACTGCCCGGTGCAATGTTCGATTTTTTAGCCGGGTTCGGCGCTGATGTAGCCGAGGCGAATGAGTTGTTCCAGTTCCAGTTGCATTTCGTTCAGTCGATTGCTGATCCTGGCCTGCTGGTAGTAACTGAGGTCATCGCGCCGGTTGAGGCGCTGTAGCTGACTGATGGCATCATGGATCTGACCACGCCAGTAGCTGGCCTCGGCGCTGGCGCTGAGCGCGCGCACATCGTCGCCGGCGAGATTAGCCGCCTGCGCCTGCAGTTCATACAGACCTGGATTATCGCGCTGCATGCGCAGGTCTTCGCGCAGTATTTCACCCGCGCGTTGCGCCAGTTCCGGTTGCTGGGTCTGCAACAGCGCCTTGGCGTAATAGCGTCCGAGCACGCGGTTGCCGGTAAAACTGCGATACAAGCGGTCAAATTTTTCCATGCCGGCCGCGGTGTTGCCGGCCGCAAGATCCAGCCGGGCGTCGGCAATCTGATATTCCAGTCTCTGGTCCTGACGCAACAGCGTGTCGATTTTCTTGCGTGCTGCTGCATAGTCTCCCGATTGTGTTAATGCCAGCACTTCACCATACAGCCAGGCCTCCGGAAACGGGCTGTCATCGGCCCGCAGCTTGTCGCGGAACTGCTCCAGCGCTGCTTCCGGCCGGGCTGCGGTGAGTACCTGCACACGTGCCTGTACCAGATAGAAATCGATGTTTGCCGGGTCTTCGTGCTGGGGCATGCTGGCGGCGCGATCCTTGGCTTCCGCCACGCGCGTGGATGATACCGGATGAGTGCGCAGATATTCCGGTACTTCGATGGCGAAATTGCGCGAGGCGCGCCCCAGCTTGTTGAACATGGTGGCCATGGCGTTGGGATCATAACCGGCCGCCGAGAGCCAGGAAATGCCGATGCGATCGGCTTCATGCTCGTTGCTGCGGGTGTAATTGATCTGCTGCTGCATGGCCACGCCCTGGGTGCCCATGATGGCGGGGGCAATGGCGCCGGTGCCACCGACCAGAATAAGGCCGATGGCGGCGATCATCAACGGCACCGACATCTGCTGCGCCTGCTCAAACCGTCGCGCGGCGTGTTGCTGACTGATATGGGCGATTTCATGCGCCAGCACACCGGCGATCTCGCTGGCATTGTCGGCTGCCAGCAGCATGCCGGTATGCAAGGCTACCAGGCCGCCGGGCACGGCGAAGGCATTGATGCTGTTGTCGTTAAGCACGGTGAACAGATACTGCCGGTCCGGCTCGTCGCTGACGGCAACGATGCGAAACGCCATATCCTGAATGTACTCTTCCACCAGCGGATCATCCAGCACCAGTTGATGCTGGCGCAACTGGCTGAGCAGATATCGGGAATAGGATTTGGCTTCGTGCTCGGGAATCAGCTTGCCGGCCGAGGAGCCCAGATCAGGCAGCAGCACGCGACCGGCTGGATCGCTGCTTTGTGCGTACAGCGGTTGCATGCTGAGCAACACACCGGTGAGCATGATCACAGCGGGGGTGAGCAGTGCTGCCAGCATGTGGTTGACGGCCTGGCCAACAGCGGCAAAGCTCGAACTGGAAGATGATTGAAGCATAGGCTAACTGAGACTGCGACCGGGCCTGTCAGGTTCAGGGCAAAGCGCCTGTGCTTATGCAGGCAGAGATTCAAAATACGAAGCGATTATAATATGCGAGTGAGTTATCGTTTTCTCAATCACAAGCTCTGATCCACGGCCATGCACTGGTTAATCATTGTGCATAGCGCACCTGCCAGCATGGTGGCCGAGTCCGCCTTGCAACTGAGCCGTGCGGCACTCGCAGATGGTATCCAGGTGACGATGTTTTTTCATGCCGACGGCGTTTATCATGCCTTGCCGGTGGCGGCGATGGACCCGGGCACCAGGTCTTTGCATGAGCACTACAATGAACAGGCTGCGCGGTCGGCACAGGCGCACAAGCAACACCTGCAGTTGCTGGTATGCCGCGCCAGTTTGAGCCGGCGCAGCGAGCAAGCGCTGCTGCCGCCTTGGCAGAGCTCGGGTCTGATTGCAATGGCTGAGCTGCTGCAGCAGGCCGATCGGGTGATCAGCTTTGTCGACTGAAACAAATGCAGAAAACAGCATCGGCCTGTTGCTGCAGCGCAGCATCACTGCATTGCCGCGGGAAACCCTGGACTGGCCGCTGGCCCTGCTCAGTATGGACTGGCAGGTGCTGCTGTTTGTCTCCGGGCCCGCACTGGCGCAACTGCCGCGTCAGCAGCATGCGCCATCGACATCTGTCAATACGGTGCCGGCAGATCAGCACCGGGCCTGGTCCAGGCTGTGGCTGGCTGGCGCAGAGTTGGGTGCAGAGTTGATCATCAGTACGCAGGAATGGTCCAGTCTTGGCCGGTCGCAGGCTGACCTGGCGCTGTCCGCACAGATCATGACACCGGCTGAGATCAGCGCTCGGCAACAGGCTTGCCGGCACTTGCTCAATGTCTGAGCGCAGCACTCTGCACTGGCTCATGGGACGCGCCGATGATGTGGCGGTGATGCGCGCCTGCCTGCAGCAGGTAGCACCGGCAGACAGCGTGTTGCTGCTGGGTGAGGCGGTGTTGTTGGCCTTGCATCCGGCGTTTGAAAACTGCGCCGGGCAGCAGCATATGTTCATATGTGAGCAGTATTGGTGGCAATGCACATCTGTGCCGCCGCCGGCAACCGTTGAGCTGCTGGCATGGCCGCAAATTGTCGTCTTGATCAGGCAGCATCCACTGCAGCGAAGCTGGCCATGAGCAGCAACCAAGATGCCTTGCGCGGATCGCTTTATGCCGCCGAGCAACTGCCCATCGGCGATGATCTTGTGTCGCTGGATCAGTACGGCCATTTGCTGCATGCCGAGCAGTGGAGCGAGGCACTGGCGCAGGCACTGGCAGCGCGCGATAATATCGAGTTGACCGCAGCACACTGGCAGTTGATACATTTTGTCCGCAGCTACCATGATGACTACGGCATCGAGCCGGGCATGCGTCTGCTGGTTGCGGCTGTGCGCAAGCGGTTGTCACCGGAGTTGGCGTCCAGTCGTTATCTGTATCGACTGTTTCCCGACTCTCCGGCGCGACAACTGAGTTGTTATGCCGGGCTGCCGATCCCGGTCAGTTGTATCTGAATTCTTACTCTCAAACCATCTGGAGCCTTATGAACAACAGCAAGCAAATCGTCGTTTACAGCAAGCAGCACTGCCCGTTTTGCCGCATGGCAAGACAGATGCTGGACAACAAGGGAGTGCAGTATGAATTGATCGATATCGAAGGCAAGCACGAGCTGCGCGAGCGCATGATTGAGCTCGCCGGGCGCAAAACAGTGCCGCAGATCTTCTTCGGCGATCACCATGTTGGTGGCTTCGATGATCTCAACGCGCTTGAGCAAAAAGGTGATCTGGACCGGCTGCTGGCTGATGTGACTGGTGCATCGGCATGAGTGCGCGCAGCGTTGTGGTGATTCCCGGTGACGGTATCGGGCCGGAAATCACCCGCGCCACTGTGGGTGCCCTGGAGCGGCTGGATTGCGGGCTGGAGTTTGTCTACGCCCAGGCCGGTGTGGCGGCGCAGGAGGAATGCAACGAACTGTTGCCGGATGCTACGCTGGAATTGATCAGCAAGCACGGCGTGGTGCTGAAAGGACCGCTGATGACACCGGTCGGCGGCGGCTTTCGCTCGCTTAACGTCACCTTGCGCAATCACTTTGATATGTACGCCAACGTGCGTCCGGCATTGTCGTTCCCGGGCACGCTGTCGCGCTATGAGGATGTCGACATCATCACCGTGCGCGAGAACACCGAAGGTGCCTATCTGGCGCTGGACTCCTTTGTCAGCGATGATGATGAGCGTGCCGAATCGAAAATGGTCAATACCCGATATGCGTCCCGACGCATTGCCCACTATGCTTTTGATCTGGCGCGCAAACAGGGGCGCAAGAAAGTCACCGCCGTGCACAAGGCCAATATCCTCAAAGCCGTGTCCGGTCAGTTTCTCGATGTCGTGGGCAAGATAGCCAACGAGTACGAGGATATTGAATATGAAGAAATGATTGTCGATGCCTGCGCCATGAAGCTGGTGATGGACCCATCCAGATTTGATGTACTGGTGACCACCAATCTGTTCGGTGACATCATTTCCGATCTGTGTGCCGGTCTGGTTGGCGGCCTGGGGCTGGCGCCGGGCGCCAACATCGGCGACGACGCTGCCATGTTTGAGGCCGTGCACGGCTCGGCCCCGGACATCGCCGGGCAGGGCATTGCCAACCCCGGTGCGCTGATGCTGGCGGCAGCAATGATGCTGGACCATATTGAACTGCATGACTGCGCAGAAAAACTGCGTCGCGCCATCCGTGAGACGGTTGCAGCCGGTGATCGGGTGACGCCGGATCTGGGCGGCAGCGGCACTACGCAGAGCTTTGCCGAGGCAGTTTATTCTCGTTTGTAAGGTGCTTTAATCTGCCTTGCTGCGGCGGGCAAACTGGCGCACGTTGCGCCGCAACAGGCCGTAGTAGGCTGCCGGCAGCCAGCGTTTCAGTCGCCACAACCAGCGCGTGTTGGTGTGGGTGAGAATCAGAAAACGACGTCTGGACGCTGCCTGGAACAGCATAGCAGCAAAATCATCGGCGCTGATGCCGGAATTCTGCATCCAGCGCGAAGCGCGTTTTTTGTAGCTGTCCTCGGGGGCGCGCATGCTGTCGATCAAGGCGGTCTGAATAAAGGCTGGACAGGCCACACTGACCGCCACATCAGAGGCCGCCAGTTCGGTATACAGGCTTTCCGACAGTGCAAATACCGCCGCCTTGCTGGCACCGTAGTTGCTCATCGCCGGGGCCCCGGCCAGCGCCGCGAACGAGGCGATGTTGATGATGTGGCCGCTGTTTTGCTGCAGCAGCATGGGCAGAAAGGTCTGGCAGCCTGTGGTGACGCCAAACACATTGATCTCGAACAGCCAGCGCCAGTTGTCCAGCGGGTCTTCCTGCATAGGTCCGGCCGCAGCCACGCCGGCGTTGTTGATCAACACGCCGAGACCATCCCACTCATCGTTAATGCGCTGCTGCAGTTGCTGCCAGTGTGCTGATTGATTTACATCCAGTTCGGCGGCAAAGCTGCCGGCGGGAAAATCGTCCTGCTGCAGCAGTGCGTGGGCCTGCTGCAGATTGCGGTCGGTGACCGCCAACTGAAAACCTGCCGCGGCCAGATAGCGGGCCATGGCCGCGCCCAGGCCGCTGGCGGCACCGGTGACCACGGCCGTGCGTTGCTGGACGTGCGGCATAATCATCTTGCTGCTCACAGCGACTGCGCGATCAGCATGCCGCCATCGGCGACAATGGTCTGGCCGTTGACGTAAGCTGCGGCATCGCTGAGCAGGAAGGCAATCACCCCGGCGATGTCATCGGGTTCACCAACGCGGCGGCTGGGCAACGAGTGTTCCAGTTGTTTGACTTTGTCGGCATCGGCCAGCAGCGCCTGCGAGAAATCGGTGCGGATCAGTCCCGGTGCCACGGTGTTGACGCGGATGCCCGGGCGGCTGTATTCCAGCGCCAGATTGCGCGCCAGTTGCATCTCGCCGGCCTTGGAAATGGCGTAGGCGCCGAGCTTGTTCTGACCGCTGAGACCGGCCACGCTGGACACCAGCACAATGGCGCCATGGCCGGTTTTCTCTAGATGTGGTGCCACCATGCGTGAGAGTTCGATCTGGCTGAACAGATTGTTGCGCATGATGACATCAAACGCTTCCCGGTCCAGCTTCGCCAGCGGCCCATACACCGGATTGCTGGCAGCATTGCACACCAGCCCGTCAATGCGGCCGAACTCGGCCAGCGTGGCGTCGACCAGAGCTTGCAGATCGTCGTGTTTGCCGATGTGGCAGGCCAGCGCCAGCGCGCGATGGCCGTCAGCACGCAGCGCCTCGGCGGCCTGCTCACAGGCTGCCTGCTTGCGGCTGGAAATGACCACCGCAGCGCCCTGGGTGGCGAGCAATCTGGCCGTGGCCAGACCGATGCCGCGGCTGGAACCGGTGATGATATAAACGCGATC
>CAZHRH010000095.1:0-8292 GCA_964534475.1 uncultured Wenzhouxiangellaceae bacterium | reverse complement strand
CTGGCGCAGGCCCTGCGTCAGACGCGGTCCGGGTCGGCCCAGCCAGGCCTCACTGATGGGATGGATTTGATCATTGCTGATGGCCGGGATGCTGTCCCAGCCATCTCGACGACGCACGATGTGTGGCCGGTAGTTGTCGCTGCTGACGCCGCACCAGGACATGATGATCAGCTCGGGGGCTGCCTGTTGTGCCTGGTCGGTGCTGATTTCCAGACTGGCGACGTCCTCGTCAGCCCACGGGTTGCTGCCGCCGGCCAGCTCGATCAACTGCGTGGCCCACGACTGCCGTCCCGGGACGATCACCGGCTTAGGCCACCACTCGATCAATACTCCGGGACCCCGGCTGCCAGACTTGACCTCGCTCGCATTGTGTAATTGCTGCAGAAACGCTTGCGCCAGTTGTTCGCCGCGGCGGGCCACGCCAAGCGCTGCTGCAATCTCGCGCATGTCACTGGCGATATCGTCGAGCTGTCGTGGTGCCGTGACCAGCACCGGCAGACCCTGCTGCTGCAGTCTGCTGATGACCCGCTCATGCCCGGGCACGGTGTTGGAAGCCACCACCAGATCAGGCTGCAATGCCGCCACGCGCTGTGGATCCACGTCCAGATCCGGCCCCACCCGTGGCAGCTTAGCGACCACGTCAGATGGATAGTCCGAATGGTCGTCCACACCGACCAGCTGGTCGGCGCAGCCAAGGGCACATATGATTTCGGTGTTGGAGCAGCTATGACTGACTATGCGCATGGCAGTGCATTTGCTCAGCGATCCAGCACATGGTCGTCAATAAATCGTCAATGGTTGCAAGCCTTATTAAGCC
This sequence comes from uncultured Wenzhouxiangellaceae bacterium, assembly GCA_964534475.1. Classification (GTDB taxonomy): domain Bacteria; phylum Pseudomonadota; class Gammaproteobacteria; order Xanthomonadales; family Wenzhouxiangellaceae; genus JAHJQV01. Next base: position 7,475 of record CAZHRH010000095.1, on the reverse strand, counting down.
GATGCGTCTCACCAGAGCTTGTATTGAGTTATATGTAGCAGGTTACTGTGAAGCAAGTCTTACTGGCGCTTAGTTGCGCTTCCACTTTGTCGGTTGATTGCTGGTGCTGACCGTCCGGCACTGCCGCTGCGAGAGTATGCACCTGGTCTGGAGGCACGTATGTCACTACCCGATTGAAATGACCGCCGCGCCTGCCGCTGGCGTGGCTGGGTATAGCGGGGACCCGCATTGCGATAGCCGAACCCCCCGCGGAACCCGCCAAAATAAATGGAGTGCGGGTAAAAGCCGTTGTAAAAACCGCGGTATAAGCCAGGGCCATAGAAACCATGACCAAAGCCACCAAAATAGTAGGGGTAATAGAACGGGCTGTAGAAACCGCCGCTGTAACCATAGAAATAGCTTGGCTGCCGGTATTTGGCGACGTAATAACCGTTGGACTGTTCATAATCACTGCCGGCGTAGTAGCCGGAGGTGTCTTCCGGCCACAGGAACAATACGTCGGTACCAATGACTGCATATTGGTAATCGAAATCATTGATTGAGGTTGTCGCAATCCCTTCGATACGGCCGGTCACAGTGACCTGGCGTCCGGGCGCAAACACTGCGGGGTCCAAAAAATTATCCTTGCAGGCAACAAAGCGACCGATACTTAAATCCGGATCGACCGGTTTGGCAAGATCCTCGTCGAGTGACTGGCCAAGTATTTCCATACAGGAACGACCGTTGTCGCTGTAGGTTTTCAGGATCGAGCCACCCCAGCGCACCTGTGTTCCGGTCACAGCCGGATTATTGGCAACATCAGCAGGCCTGATGCCGGCAAACTCGCCGGACAGTGGCTTGGGCATACTGACACAGCCGCTTAATACAATACTTACCAAAACAACAACGGCAGTCAACCTGGTTTTCATGGCTTGGCACCTCGCTTCAAAGCTGTGTGAATGCACAAAATTATAGACCGGCATTCAATCCAGCAGTTCGTTGATTTTGGCAGCGCAGATGAAATCGTTTTCTGACAGCCCGTTGATGGCGTGGGTGGTGAAGGTCACCAGGCAGAAATTATAGCCGGCGCTGAAGTCGGGGTGGTGCATCTGCTGGTTGGCGATCCAGGCCATGGCATTGATGAACGCCATGGTCTTGTAAAAACCCTTGAACTCAAAGCGGCGCTGGATGGTCTTGCCGTCTTCGTGCAGGGTCCAGCCGGGGACTTGCTGAAGCAGTTCAGCGGCCTGTTCTTTGCTCAGCGGCTGGGTACCGCCTTCGCAGGGAACGCATTTTTGTTGCGAAAGATCAGTCATTGATTACTCCATGGTTCATATCAGGTTTCGTGTTTTCAGAGCTTGCCTGCTTCAGGCGGCCTGTTTGGGTGGAAACAACGGTGCAAATTCGCCCATGACGCGGGCTTTGCGAATCCAGTTGATCAAATCCATGCCGGCCACTTCAAACATGTCGTTGAAGTTATGCAGCACGTAGTAAACCGGCTGGTAAATGTCGATGCGGTAAGGTGTGCGCAACGCCGAAAGAATGTCGAAGCGGCGGCGGATGGGCTGATTACTTTCCACGGCATAGACGCATTCACCGGGTGAGGAGTTGATGCCGCCACCGTAGCTGCGGATGCCATCGTGCGAGTCAATCAGGCCGAATTCCACGGTAAACCAGTACAATCTGGCCAGCATGACGCGATCAGCCTTGCTGGCGTTGAGACCGGCTTTACCATACGCTTCGGTAAAATCGGCAAACGCCTGGTGTGTCAACATGGTGGCATGACCGAATATCTCGTGGAAGATGTCCGGTTCCTGCAGGTAGTCCATCTCCTCGCGACTGCGGATGAACGAAGCGGCTGGAAATCGTTTCTGCGCCAGCAGGCTGAAAAAGCGGTCGAAGTTGATCAACGCCGGCACCGGTTCAACGCGCCAGCCGGTGCGCTGCATCAGTTTGTTCGAGACCTCACCGGGCTGCGGTATGCGATCAGTGGGCAGATCCAGAATTTCCAGACCGTCGATAAACTCGGGACAGGCGCGATCCTGGATGATGTCCATTTGTCGGGTGAACAGGTCATGCCAGACGGCGTTTTCTTCGTCGCTATAGGCGATAATGCCGTTCGCGTCTGGAATCTTGGCTTCGTAATTGCTGGTTTTGCTCATATAGCACTCGATTTCAGTGGATGTATCTTATAGAGATTGGGACAATGAAGAAGACATGCAAATGCACCGAACTATGACAGACAACTTTACATGAAGACAAAGCAGCAAGGAAGCGATGGAGACTTGCAAGGCTGTTTTTACGCCGATGAAATGCAGCAGCAAAAACGCCATGCCAGCGCCGCTCTGCAAGACGATCAGCGGCTGGAAGTGGCCATCATCGGTGCCGGTTATGCTGGCCTGAGCACCGCCTGCGGCCTGTTGCAGCGCGGCGCTGGTGATGTGGCCGTGTTCGAGGCCGATGAGGTTGGTGCCGGTGCTTCCGGGCGCAATGGCGGCTTTATCATGGGCGGCTATTCGCTGCCACCGGATGCACTGATCAAGCAGCTTGGCGCGGCTGCCGCCGCGCGGCTGTATCAACTCACGGTGACCGCGCAGCAGGCGATCAAAACACGCATTCGGCAACAGGCCATGGATTGTGATCTGGTGGATGACGGCATCGTGCTGGCCGATCGCTTCCGCAGACCGCAGCAACTGCGCAATCTGCAGCGCCTGATGAATGAACAACTCAACGCGGACTGGCAATGGCTGGAACCCGGACAGTTGCGCGACAAGGTACGTTGTGAGCGCTATTACTGTGGTCTGTATGAGCCACAAGGGGCTCATTTTCAGCCGCTTGCCTATGCCCGTGCGCTGGCCGACCAGGTGGTACACGATGGTGGCAGCGTGTACACCCACAGCCGCTGTACGCAGGTCAGCAGAGAGGCAGGTGAATGGCACCTGCGCGTGCGCTGTAACGGCACTGAATTTCGGGTGCGCTGTGACAAGCTGGTGATCTGTTGTGGTGGCTACATCAAGGGGTTGAAGGTGCCGCAGGCGACCGGTATCCTGCCGATCGCCACTTACATGGTTGCCACGCAGCCGCTGCAGGACGAGCTTGACGAGATTCTGCCGGCAGATGTGGCGGTCTATGACAATCGATTCGCGTTTGATTATTACCGCAAAAGCCGCGACCGGCGGCTGCTGTGGGGCGGGCGAATCTCGACCCGGTTGCGTTCCAGAGCCTGGATTGCAGCCCGCTTGCATGCCGATATGGTCGCGCTCTACCCGCAGTTGCGCCAGGTGCGCATCAGCCATGCCTGGGGTGGGTTGATGGCGTATACACGCAACAGCATGCCGGAGATTCGCCATCATGGCGATGGTCATTGGTCGGCGATCGGCTTTGGTGGTCACGGTGTCGCTACCACTGCTTTAGCTGGCGAGCTTCTGGCTGCGGGTGTATGTGAAGAAAGTGATCAATATCAATGGTTTGATCGCTATCGGGCGCGACCGGTATATGGTCCGGCCGGATCGGTTGCAGCGCAACTGTATTACTGGGCCCAGCAATGGCGCGATCGGGTCAGATTGCTGACGATTTGATGGTATGCTTACAAGCCCGCCGTATTTTCCTACAAAGCATCGCGCAGAATGCTTACATTCAGCCCCGAGTTATTCGTACATTGAGAATTCACTTTCGGGCTTAGTATAGATCTCGCCTGAGCTGGTTCAGGCACGCCAGCAGATTTGGGGAATCACTGGCATTAGCGGTGGCGCTTGCGCAGCGCCACCGCGCATTTATGCGGCATTGCTATGCAATCCGCCTATTCTTCTCCCTTGAACTTCTTGCCAATCTACCGCCAGGCCGCTCGATCCTGCCTATCTGGCAGCATGACAGCATGCATGCGCCGCTTGAACTGCATGCGGCGCTCTCTTTTTGCTTGTGAAAAAGACAGCATTTCATTATGCTGTTCGGGTAACTTAATGTTTTTTCGAGTGTAGTGTGGTGCTGAGTTGTGGCCTTACAACCGCGCTGCCGCCGCTGCCAGTAGAGATAAGCTGACATCGAGTCGTGCCAATTGAATACCGGCTGTTTGTATCGGTCTTTGTTAAAACATTGATAGTTAACAAGATATTAAGTCGCTTTGTTATATCTTACTTTTTAACTATTAAGGAGTGAATCACTTGAACGAGCGTACCCTTTCCATCATTAAGCCGGATGCTGTGGCGAAGAACGTCATTGGTGAAATCTACAGCCGGTTTGAACGCGCCGGTCTGGCCATTATCGCCGCACGCATGCAGCATCTGACCCGGGATCAGGCGGCAGGTTTCTATGAAGTGCACAAGGAACGCCCGTTCTACAATGATCTGGTTGATTTCATGACCTCGGGCCCGGTCATGATTCAGGTGCTGGAAGGAGAACAGGCCATCAGTCGCAATCGTGAATTGATGGGCGCGACCAATCCCAAAGAGGCCGCACCCGGTACCATGCGTGCAGACTTTGCCACCAGCATCGAAGCCAATGCTGTGCACGGCTCCGACGGTGCCGACACGGCAGCTTTCGAGATCGGCTATTTCTTCACTGCAGACGAACTTTGCAGCAGAGAGTAAAGATCCAGTCTGCGTATGATTAGCACTGCCCCAAACCACCTGGACAATCTTCTCAACTATGACCGCGCAGGACTGCGGCAGTGGTTTGTCGAGCGCCAGCAAAGTGCTTTTCGTGCGGATCAGTTGCTGAAATGGATCTATCACCAGCAACAGACTGATTTTGCCGCCATGACCAATCTGGGCAAGGATTTGCGTGTTTGGCTGCAACAGCATGCCGAGATCCGACCGCCGGTGATCATTGATGAGCAGCTCTCGCGTGACGGCACGGTGAAATGGCTGTTTGATGTCGGTGCCGGCAATGCCATCGAGACGGTGTTCATACCGGAATCCCACCGCGGCACCTTGTGCGTGTCATCGCAGGTGGGTTGCGCGCTCAACTGCAGTTTTTGTGCCACCGGGGCACAGGGATTCAATCGCAATTTGAGTACGGCGGAAATCATCGGTCAGGTGTGGCAGGCGGCGCGACGTCTGGGCCACCAGCGTAATGCCCGCAGGCGCATTACCAACGTGGTCATGATGGGCATGGGTGAACCGCTGCTGAACATGCCGGCGCTGCTGCCGGCGCTGCGCTTGATGAGCGAGGATCTTGCCTTTGGGCTGGCCGGTCGTCGCGTTACCGTGAGCACAGCCGGTTTGGTGCCGGCCATAGATGAGCTGGCAGCAGCCGTTGACGTTTCGCTGGCAGTGTCGCTGCATGCCGCCGATGATGCTCTGCGGGATGAACTGGTGCCGCTGAATCGTAAATACCCGCTCGAGCAACTGCTTGCTGCCTGCGCCCGATACAGCAATGGGCACAATAAACGCACTGTCACTTATGAATACACCATGATTGACGGCGTCAACGATCAAACAGAGCATGCGCGCAATCTGATTGCATTGCTGCAGCGGGTGCCCGGCAAAGTCAATCTGATACCATTCAATCCGTTTCCCGGCAGCAGCTATCGATGCAGCCCGCAGCGTACCATCGAGAACTTCCAACAGCGTCTGATGACGGCAGGTTTCATCGCTACCGTGCGCCGTACCAGGGGGCAGGACATAGACGCGGCCTGTGGTCAACTGGCTGGCGATTTCATGGATCGCACCACACGGCGTGAGCGCATTCGTCTGCAGGTCGCAGTATGAAAGCGATGCCGGCACTCACTTATCGTCGCGTTGTAGATGGTTCCTGCCTGATCATATTGCTGTTTTTAACTGCCTGTTCCAGCGAAGAAAACACACGCGATGACATCGCTCCGCCATCCCGCTCAGAGCAGGCTTCACGTATCAACACTGAACTTGGTGCCGGCTACATGCGGCGCGGCAACTATAAACTGGCGCAGCAGAAATTGCAGAAAGCGGTGGCCTTTGATCCGGGCAATGCCCAGGCCCTGTCTACTTTGGCCATCCTGCATGAGCAGATCAATGAGCCTGATGAGGCGCGCCGTTATCACCGCCAGGCAGTGAAGGCGGATCCGGAAGATGCCACGGTGCAAAACAATTACGGCGCATTTTTGTGTAAGATAGAGCAACACAGGCAGTCGGAAAAACATTTTCTCAATGCTGCCAACAACGCGTTCTACCAGACCCCGGAACTGGCTTTGATCAATGCGGCTCGTTGTATCGCACAGGTTGAGGAATATTCCCGGGCAGAACAACATCTGCGCAAAGCGCTACAGATCGCCCCGGACAAAAATGAGGCATTGTTGCTGCTGGCTTCGATCAAATATCAACAACAGGAATTCATGAGCGCACGTGGTTTCCTGCAGCGATATGAAGCTGTGGCCGCCCCCAGCCGATCCAGCCTGACTTTGGGCTACCGGATCGAAACGGTGCTGAACAATGCCGAGGCTGCCAGCAGCTACGCCCGGCAACTTGAAAGTCTGTATCCGGGATCAACTGATACATTGGAACATCAGGAAAAATCTTGACATGAACCAGCCAGCACATGATTTAACTTGGCAGTCATTGGGAGCATGCCTGGCCAAATCGCGGCGCAAACAAAAACTCGAATTAGAAGACGTTGCGACCTCCTTGCGCCTGCCCAGACGCACTTTGCACGCTATCGAGCAGGGCCAGTGTGACTGTCTTCCGACGGTTTACATGAAAGGCCATGTTCAACGCTACATTCATCTTCTTAACGCAGGCGATGCCAGTCTCGACGGCATTAACGCCGAGCCGTTGTTCCGGCAGCGGCAAAATGCTGCTGACGCATCGGGCCAGCAGCCTGCCGCTTTACTTTCATCGGCACTGACGGGAACATCTTCTGGCCGTACTTTCGATCACGCGCTGCGCATCGCCAGTTATCTGATTGTCACCGCAGGTGTGGTGATACCGCTGGTGTGGTGGTTCACACAGGGTGCTGTGCGCATGTCTTTTGATGAAAGCCTGGTGAGTGAAACCGCAACAAGCATTGATACTCGTCCAATCAGCACTGGCCCGCAGAGTACAGCAAGTATACGACCCGGTCATCTCAGTGCCTCGGCAGCGCCGTTTGCCAGCATGCGTCCGCGGCAAGCTGGTCCGGCGACAGAAATGCCCATGCTGGGTGGACAATCCATGTTGGGCAGTGATATGGCCATGCTGAATGCGACGATGGAGATGCCGATTCCCCCCTATCGGGCAGCTACAGCGGCACCTGCAGAGTCTGGCATGCAGCAAGATGGCACTGTCAGCGGCAACAATAATCTGCAGTTGCGGATGCTCAATGACTCCTGGGTGGAAATCACTGACGTTAACGGCAACCGCATCGAGTTTGATCTGCTCAAAACCGGTCAATTACACCAGTATGCCATTGATCTGCCGCTGGATATCCTGATAGGCAAGGCATCAGCCGTTGATATGACGCTGAACGGTGAGCTGGTTGATCTGAGTGCACACACACGTGGTAACGTGGCAAAACTGACACTGACAGCATCATCTTCAGCAAACTGA
>CAZHRH010000094.1:0-8482 GCA_964534475.1 uncultured Wenzhouxiangellaceae bacterium | reverse complement strand
TGCCAGGTTTGGTATGCGCGGCTGCGCGATAATCTGGGAACGGCGCAAAGCCTGCTGCAGCAACTGCAGTCTGCCGGCATGCTGGTGGATAACAGCCTGCTGCCGGTGCTACGCGAGCTGGAAGCACATTTTGTCAAGCTGGGACATCCGGGTCTTTTGCTCGATGCAGATCAGCGCCTGCAGATGACGGCAGACAATGATCGTCAGTACCAGGCCACACCAGCGGCATGGCGCTGGCACGCGCAGCCGCCGCGCATCGCCAGCAGTGATGATTTCATTAGCGATGAAGAATCAGCACATGTGCAATTTCTGGTCGCCGGTGAACTGGCGCCGGCGGCAAGCTACACCACATCAGCCAGCAATTCACAAACCGAAAACACCTACTTCACCGGGCTGGGGCGCTCGTTTGGCGCCCTGTCATCGGATACCGTGGTGCGCATGATCGAGCGGCGCATCGCCGCCTATACCGACTGGGATCTGTCGGCACTGGAGCCAAGCTCGGTGATCCGCTATCAGCCCGGACATGAATACCGGCCGCATGTGGATTACTTCACCGCCGAGCAGATCGAGCAAAACAAACAGCAACTGGAGGATTTCAGTGGTCAGCGCATGGTGACTTTTCTGATTTGCATGGTGGCCCCGGATCAGGGTGGCGAAACCTTATACGATCGCGTAGGCGTGCGCATTCGTTATCAACGGCGCATGGCGGTCATGCACTATAATGCGGATACCGACGGCAAGCCGGACTCGCTGTCGCTGCATAGCGGCACGCCGGTGCTGGCGGGTGAAAAGTGGTTGTTGCGCACCACACTGCGCGAATTTTCTCGCTACCAGCCCTGAAAATAAGCATTCATGACCTCAACGCGATAAGTCACTACAACCAGCCAGACGATGATCAGACGGGGCGTATATTGCTAAAGCCAAAAACCAAACCTGGCCCGGCGGTCGGTAAGGCAGCAATGCATGTAAGTCAAACTCAGTTCAGCAGGTCTGGACTTGTCTCGCTAATTATCACGCGGATGGTTTCCCATGCAACGCAAAATTGTCATATTTTTTATCCCCTTGACGCTGCTACTGCTAGCAGCTGCCTGGATCAGCTACAACACCGATTACCTGACGCCGCCATGGGGCTGGCACAAGCTGCCGTCAGCTGCAATATCCACGGATCAGCCCCCTAGCGATCAGATCCCGACGGATCAGACTTTTGTGCCGGAGTATCGCGGCTTTGCCGCAGCGGCGCTGGAGTTGCTGCTGACCGAGCGCGCGCGCATCGGCACGCCGTCGCTGTCGGCAGCGGTGGCGCAGCAGGGGGAAATCATCTGGGCGGCGACGGCCGGTTGGGCCAGCCTGCAGCCGCCGGTGCCGGCCAGTGTCAATACGGTGTATCGCATCGGCAGCACGTCCAAGGCAGTGACCGCCACCGCGGTGGCCAGGCTGGTACAGTCAGGCCAACTGGATCTGGATGCGCCGATCAGCCGCTACGTCGATGATCTGCCGAACCCGGAGTGGCAGCCACTGACCCCCAGACAACTGGCGTCGCATACTGCAGGTTTGCCGGGATACTCGGAAAACCGCGACTGGTGGGGCGTGTACCAGACCATCCGTCTCGGCCGGCGTTTCACCAGCACCGATGACATGCTGGCGGTGTTTGATGGCAGCGAGCTGTTGTTTCAGCCGGGTACCGACTTCCACTATTCGTCTTTTGACAGCAACGTCAATGCCCACGTCATGACGCGCATCACCGGGCTGGACTATCCGGCGCTGATGCAATCGCTGGTGTTTGCTCCGCTGCAGATGAACAGCACCAGCGTGGATGATGTTAGCCGCCGATCGGCGAGCATGGCGACGTTTTATCGTCTGCGCGCTGATGGTCAGGTCAGACCCTGGCGGGATGTCGATCTGAGCCTGAAATGGCCCGGTGGCGGGCTGCTGTCCAGCTCGTCAGATCTGGTCAGGCTGGGCAGCGCCTGGCTGGACGATGACTATATCAAGCCATCAGTGCGCCAGCAGTTCTGGACGCCGCAGCGGCTGGCCTCAGGTGAAATCAATGCGCAATCCTATGCCGTCGGTTGGCGTGTCAATACTTCCAGCTTGCTCGAGTATCAGGGCAAACCGCTGCTGCATGCGCATCATGGCGGTGTCTCCAAGGGCGCCATGAGCTGGCTGGTGGTGTATCCCGAATTGCAGCTGGTGGTAGCCATCAACAGCAACAGCAAGGCGGCGACGTTCCAGGCCTTTGCCGCCGCCGAGACCGCTCTGACCAAGCTATTGCTGGAATTTCTCTAAGCCCGGATGCTTTATGACCCCGGGCTAAGCCTGCTGCAGCTCACAGCAATGGCTGCAAATGCTTGACCAGCGCAGCGGTCTGGCGTTCGCCGGGCAGCCAGCCGGCAATGCTGATGCTGCGCTCGCTGCCCCAGCGCTGTACTTCCAGCCGGTAGAATGTGCGCTTGCCGATGCTGCCGCTGCGCTGGTGTGATAAGGTGCGGATTTCTGCCAGCGGAATGACTTTCTCGCCGGCAAATACACCATGTTGATAGCGCAGTTGGCCCTGGCCGATGATAATTTCGCTGCGCTGGAACAACATGGTAATCGCGCCCCATAAAATCGGCAGCGCCACCAGCGTGAACACGCCACCGAGCAGCCAGGCCTGTTCCTGCAGCAGCAAAAACAGACCGATGCCGCCGAACAGCAAGGCTGCCAGCAGCGTCGACAAGCCTGCTGTCAGCAAGCGCAAGCGTGGCCAGTAAAAGCGCTGGCCCTGGCTGGTATAGCCGTGCTGCACGCCGGTAGCACGCCACAGATCGGGTTTTTCCGCTGGCAGCTCGGCTAAGAGTTCGTCGCTGGACGGCTCTGTATCGACAGCAAACACCGGCAACTCGAACTCGCTGGCATAATCCACGCCCGGTTCATCGGCTTCTGCGCAGAGTCGCCAGATGATCTGGTCCCGACGATTCTGCCACGAGCTGACCGGCTGATCATCGGGTAATGGAATAACAATGCGGGCATTGTGTGCGCCAGCGCTGGCGCCTGCCTGCAGACTCACGTCATACTGGTTTTCCCACAGAATCGATTCACTGGTACGGCGGTTTTTGCCCGTGCCACGCACCGTTTTGCGCACGCACAGCAATTGCACCTGCAGGCTGCGACTGCTGAGCCGTGCCGGGATCTCCAGTGTCGCGCGCAGCACGCCGCCCAAAGCCACCGGCATGGCGTCGAGATGCAATTGGCTTTGGCCATAACGGCGCCAGCGCTGCCAGTTGCGCACGGCCCAGACCAGCAGAGCGATGCCAACCAGCGGAAACAGCAGGCCCAGCAGCGCCGCATGGTTGCCGCCACGAATCTCGTCGGGCAGCACAAACAGCAAGGGCAGGCTGATCGCATTCCACAGCAGCGCCATGACTATGGCCGCGATCCAGCTTTTGCTGCCGGCGCCCAGCAGCGTGTTTGCCTGCCACTGTTTTCGTTGTCGCCAGGGCGCATCCTGCTGCTCCTCGCTGCCGGCGCTGTCGGCTGGCTTTTTTCTGCCGCGACCAGACAGCAGGGCAGCCAGGCCAAAGCCGCCAAAAACCAGCGGGAACACCGCTTTCAGTGCCACCAGACCGGAGCGCAGCTCGCGATTGAGTAACGCCTGCTGCGGATCATCGGGATTGACCCAGGCGGTCACCGACTGTTGCTGTTGCCAGCTTTGCCTGAGCTGGCTGTGCAAGCGTCGGTGAAAATCGCCGATGTTGTCGCTACCAGTGCTGATGGCGACGCGCTCGGATTGCCATTGTTGACCGCCGAAGTCATACTGATAACGTGCCTGCACCTGCCAGGTGGTGCTGTCGTCGGAGCGGTTTTCCTGCAGCTCAACCTGCAGCAGTTCGGCGCTCACCGGCTGCCAGCTTTGTACCTGCAGCCAGCGATACAGATCGCTGATCAGCCAGATTGCCATGGCGGCAGCGATGAGCAAAAACAGCAGTCCAACCAGCTTGCTCACGCCTGCTCTCGCAAGCGTTTCCAGTACTGCAGACGCTTGTGGATTTCGCGCTCGAAGCCGCGCTCGACGGGCTGGTAATACTGCGCTCGCGGCAAGCCTTCGGGAAAATAATCCTGACCGGAAAAACCGGCCGCGGTGTCGTGATCATAGGCATAGTCCTTGCCGTAGCCCAGATCCTTCATCAACCGCGTCGGGGCATTAAGAATGTGTGCCGGCGGCGGCAGCGAGCCGGTTTTGTCGGCCGCGCGCATGGCCTGTTTCTGCGCCTGGTAGGCGGCGTTGGATTTCGGCGCGGTGGCCAGATAAATCACCGCCTGCACAATCGCCAGCTCACCTTCCGGCGAGCCCAGCACGTGGAAAGCCTCGCGTGCCGCCAGCGCCTGCGGCAGCGCCTGTGGATCGGCCAGGCCGATGTCTTCAGAAGCAAAACGGATCAGTCGGCGACAGATGTAAAGCGGGTCCTCGCCGCCGGAGAGCATGCGCGCCAGCCAGTACAATGCGGCATCGCAATCCGAGCCGCGCAGCGACTTGTGCAGCGCCGAGATCAGGTTGTAGTGTGCTTCGCGGTCCTTGTCGTACACCGGAGCGCGGCGTTGCAATAACCGCAGCATGGCGGCGCTGTCGAGCAGCTTGTCGGGATCATTGTCTGCTGCCGGCTGCAGATTGAACAGCATTTCGCAACTGTTGAGCAGGTAGCGGCCATCGCCATCGGCCAGCGTCAGCAAGCGTTGCCGGGCGGCATCATCCAGCGGCAGCCGGCGCTGCATATACGCTTCCGCGCGCGACATGATCTGTTCCAGCGCAGCCAGGTCGAGACGCTCGAGCACCAGCACCTGCAAGCGCGACAGCAAGGCGCTGTTGAGCTCGAAGGAAGGGTTCTCGGTGGTGGCACCGACGAGAATGATGCTGCCATCCTCCACATAGGGCAGAAAACCGTCCTGCTGGGCGCGATTGAAACGATGGATTTCATCGACAAACAGCAAGGTGCCCAGGCCTTGTTCACGGCGCTTGCGGGCAGCAGTGAAAATCTTCTTCAAATCCGCCACGCCGGAGAAGATCGCCGAAATCTGCACAAACGCCAGCTCACCAACGCCTGCCAGAAGCCGCGCCAGCGTGGTCTTGCCGCTGCCCGGCGGCCCCCAGAACACCAGCGAAGCCAGACGGCCGCTGGCGATCATGCGCCCCAGCGGGGCATCGTCGGCGAGCAGTTGCTCCTGCCCGGCGACCTCGGCAAAGTTCTGTGGCCGCAGGGCATCGGCCAGCGGTTGCTGGCTGGTGGTGCTGGTATCAGGTGTGGCCTGCCTGGCTATCATCAGCACATTGTAGCCTTGAAAGCTGCGCCAGCACAGCGTCACACAAGCTCGTCGGTCGGCGCTTGAAGCGTATTATGTTGAACATGTGCTACACTGGTTACGTGTTACAAACTATCAGCAAACTCACATGGCGAATCTGACTTTGAGTCTGGATGATAAACTGCTGCAACAAGCACGCGAGGCAGCGTTGCGTGAACGCACCTCGGTGAACGCGCTGGTGCGTGAGTATCTGCAAAATTATGTTAATGCCCGGGCGCGTCGTATAAGCGCACTGGATGCACTGGATGCTCTGGCTGAACACAGCCAATCATCCAGCGCTGAGCGCTGGACGCGTGAGTCGCTGCACCAGCGCAGCGCCGAGTAGACAGGTGCGTGTTTTCGTTGACACCAATGTATGGATGTATCGTTTCGATCGGCGTGAACCAGAAAAGTCCAGTTTAATCAGGGACTGGTTGCGCAATCTGGCGTTTGATCACGAAATTGTCATCAGTACCCAGGTGCTGATTGAATTTCGCTCGGTGCTATCGCGTAAGCTCAAACCTGCGATGTCCGGGGAGGCTATCCATGAGGCGCTCAAAGTTCTCGCGCAATTCGAAGTGGTACCGGCCAATTCCAATCTTGTCATCGATGCGCATAAACTGGCGCAAGCAGCAAAACTGTCCTGGTTTGACGCCTTAATCGTGGAAGCGGCGATACGCAGTGGCTGTGGCACCCTCTATACTGAGGATCTGACGCACGGTCAGCGTTTTGGCAAGCTATCTGTGGTCAACCCACTCGCGATGTGATGGGTAAAGAGTGGTGCAAACCATTCTGCAATGAGTGCTCATAATATCGTTAATCAGGCTTGCTATGCGCAGCAAAAGATCGAAAAGCCTGCTCCAAACTGAGCTATTGATTAAGCCCTGACATCGCTGCAGGGGTAAGCAACAAGATCAAGGTACCATAAGCACAGATCGGCCGGCATGTTCGCAGACGTTGCTGGCGGTGCTGCCGATCAGCTTGCTGCCCAGGCGTGATTGCTGATGTTTGCCGATCATAACCAGTGAGGCGTTGACCTCATTGGCATGTGCAGTGAGGGCGGTGGAGGCTTTGCCGTGCAGCAAGCGGGTATGAATTTGTGCTTTCTGGCCGCGCAAGCGATCCTGCAATGCCTGCAATTGTTGTTTGGCCTGTTCTTCTTCAATAGCGCTTGGGGTTGCGCTTTCCAGCACATGCACACATTCCATGACATCTGCCAGCGCGGCCATCGGCCCGGCGGCCTGTTCGATGCCGGTCGAGGCGGCGCTGAAGTCGGTGGCCAGCAGCACGTGGCGTAATGTATCTATGCAAATCGCATCGCATTGATAGTTGCTTGCTTGCAAATGGTCGACTGGCTCAAGCCATTGCAGTAGCAGCGGCTTGTCGCTGAGCCTGACGGCTTCGCGCGCCACGCTGCCAAGAAACAGCCGGCTGATGACATTGTGCGCACGCGACCCGATCACCACCAGATCCGCCTTTGCCTGCTCGGCGTCGCGGTGGATTTCGGCGGCGATTTCGCCAGCCATGCGCACCTCCACGCTGACTTCAAAGCCCTGCTGCTGCATTGGTTCGGCCAACTGCTCCAGCCAGCGCTGGTAATCTTGCACAAAAGCCTGGGAAATGCCTTGCATGTAGCTGACCGGCAACACGTGCAACAGCCGCAGGGATTGCACGCCCCAGTCACGCAGCGCTGGCATGCAGGACAGCACAGCCGGTGTCGCCGGAGATAAATCCAGTGCAATAAGCGCTTTTTTATACATGATCACTGACTCCTGCGGCCATGCTGGCCGCTTGCTGGTTGTCGCTGTCCTCGCTGCTGGCCGGAAACCAGTGTTTGGTGCGGTTGGCAAAGGCCACCAGCGATAACATCACCGGCACTTCCACCAGTACGCCGACCACGGTGACCAGAGCGGCACCTGAGTTGAGTCCGAACAGGCCGATCGCCACCGCCACCGCCAGCTCGAAGAAATTGGAGGTGCCAATCAGCGCGCAGGGTGCAGCGACATTAAACGGCACCCGCCAGGCTTTGGCGGCGGCATAGGCGATGGCAAAAATGCCATAGGACTGGATTAAAAGCGGTACTGCGATCAGCGCGATCAGCAGCGGCTGGGCCAGAATGACGCCACCCTGGAAACCGAACAGCAACACCACCGTAACCAGCAGGCCCAGCACCGACAGCGGTTTCACCTGTTGCGTGAAGCGCCGCACGTTGATATCGGCCTGCGCCGGGTTGCTCGCCCCGGCGCTGAGTCTGAGCCGGGTGATGACGCCGGCGATCAGTGGAATGATCACGTACAGCCCCACCGATAACAGCAGCGTGGCCCAGGGCACTTCGATATCGGTTACACCCAGCAGCAAAGCGACAATCGGGGCAAAGGCAAAGATCATGATGACGTCGTTCAAGGCCACCTGCACCAGCGTGTAGTTGGCGTCACCGCGGGTCAATTGTGACCAGACGAACACCATTGCCGTGCACGGTGCCGCGCCGAGCAGAATTAGCCCGGCAATGTACTGGCTGGTGTTTTTTGCATCGATCAGATCGGCAAACAGATACTGGAAAAACAGCACGCCCAGCGCGGCCATGGTAAACGGCTTGATCAGCCAGTTCACGGTCAGCGTGATGATCAACCCCTTGGGCCGCTTGTGAATGTGTTTCAGGCTGGAGAAATCCACCGACACCATCATCGGGTAGACCATGAACCAGATCAGCACGGCGACAATGAAGTTGACCGAGCCGTACTCCAGTCGCGACAGTGCCTGGAACACACCGGGCAGCAGTTTGCCCAATAAGATGCCTGCGCCAATGCACAGCGCAACCCAGATTGACAGGTAGCGTTCAAAAAAGCCGATGCTGGCGGAAATGTCTGTTTTAGTCATATTGATGCAAGACTCATTTGTGGTTGATTCATGTGATCAGCGCAATGTTGTTCAGCGCTGTCTGCAGTTGTGCCGGATGTTGCTGCAATGTGTGCAGCGGCTCGCGCAGCAGTGCTTCGATGCGTGCACGCAATGTGCGGTAGGCCTGCTCGAAGGCGGCATTGATCTCGGCATCGCTGCTGCTGACTCTGGCTGGATCGTTAACGCCCCAATGGCTGCGCATGGCCTTGCCCAGATAGACCGGGCAGGTTTCATCGGCGGCGCTGGCACAAACGGTGATGACGATGTCCGG
>CAZHRH010000093.1:6190-8648 GCA_964534475.1 uncultured Wenzhouxiangellaceae bacterium | reverse complement strand
GAGGTCAGGTTGGCGGCACTGAAACTGCCCAGCACGGCGCGCACCTTGTTCGGATTGCGCGCACTGTAAGCCGGATGCTGCAGCAGCGACTCAACTGCCGCAACCGCTGATCCAGGCACCATGGCCTGGACCGCAAACCATTTGTCCATCACCAGCGGATCGTCTTGATAACGCGCGGCAAAGTCATCCAGCGCTGCCTGTGCGTGTTGACTGCGCTGCCAGACAAGCTGAGACAATGCGGCCATGCGGTCGGTCATGTTGGCGGCCTGCTGATAGCGCTGATAGACCATTTGCTGCAAAGTTTCATCGGCGTTGTGCATGCACCAGCCCTGCAGCGCGTTGTACAAGCTGCGTCGCGCCATTGCTGCGGCTGACAGCGACCAGTCACCGCTGTCATGCAACTGTTGCATGCGCTGCTGCATCTGCCCGCCAAGCTCGCTGGCCACCTGTTGCGCCAGCTTTTGCCGTGCCTGATGAATCAGATCGATATCCATCTGCGCGTACTGGCGACTGAAATATGCCTCACTGACCAGGCTCAGCAATTGCGCCAGCAGTGCGGGATCGCTGCGTTGATCATTGACCACGCCGCGCAGAGCCTCCGTGTAGAGCGGATCCACCTGCGCCTGTTTGCCCTGACGCATGGCCTGATAGATGTCATCGAGCACCTGCAGTTGCAGCCGCTCGGCCGCATCATAGCGGTTCACTGCATCATCGTCATGCTGCATCAGACAAGCCAGGTCGGCGCGTGAGTAAGCGTAGTTGAGCAGCACCGGTGCCGACAGTCCACGCAGTATCGAGGGTACCGGCCGACTCTGGACCTGATCCAGCAGCAGTTCCTGTTGTTGTGCATCGAGTGTGATCAATAACTCGCCGTCTTCAGTGCAGCGCACCTTGTCACCAGCGTCTGCTGGCAGTTGCGGCACAAGCTTGTTGCCGCTGCTGTCGTACAGGGCCAACCGCACTGGCAGGGTCAGCCATTGTTTGTTGTCCGCGGAAGTGCCCGCCGGCAGATGCTGGCGCAGCAGCAAACGGCAGCGCTGCTGCTGCGCATCAAAACTCATCTCGACTGCAAGCTGCGGGGTACCCGGCGTACGGTACCAGCGGAAAAACGCATTCAGATCGACATCGTTGGCGTCGGCCATGGCGGCGACGAAGTCATCACAGGTCACCGCCTGACCATCGTGGCGCTGGAAGTACAGCCGCATACCCTGCTGAAAGCCCTGTTCGCCGAGCATGGTGTGCAGCATGCGGATCACTTCAGCGCCTTTCTGGTACACCGTGGCGGTGTAGAAGTTGTTGATCTCCTGGTAGGCATCCGGGCGGATCGGATGCGCCATGGGCCCGGCATCCTCGGCAAACTGGTATTCACGCAAGGCGCGCACGTCCTGGATGCGCTTGACTGCACGCGACTGCATGTCGGCGGAAAACTCCTGATCGCGAAACACGGTCAGGCCTTCTTTCAGCGTGAGCTGGAACCAGTCACGGCAGGTGACCCGGTTACCGGTCCAGTTGTGGAAATACTCGTGGCCAATGACCGCTTCCACCGCGGTGAAATCGGCATCGGTGGCGGTGTCGCGATCGGCCAGCACGTAGCGCGAGTTGAAAATGTTCAGCGACTTGTTTTCCATCGCGCCCATGTTGAAATCGTGGGTCACGACAACGTGGTAAACATCCAGATCGTATTGCAGCCCAAAGCGCTGCTCGTCCCAGCGCATGGCCCGCTTAAGGCTGTTCAAGGCGTGCTCGCACTGTGCCTCACTGCCATGTTCGACATAGAATTTCAGCGCCACCTGGCGACCGTCGGCAGTGCGAAAATCACTAGCCACACAGGCCAGGTCTCCTGCCACCAGCGCAAACAGGTAGCTGGGTTTGGGAAATGGGTCCTCCCACACGGCCTGGTGCCGGCCGTCAGCCAGCTCAGCGCTGGCAACCAGGTTGCCATTACTGAGCAGCACCGGCAGCCTGGCCCTATCTGCCACCATGGTGACCCGGTAGCGGCACATGATATCGGGTCGATCGAGAAAATAGCAGATGCGCCGAAAGCCCTCCGCCTCGCATTGCGTCAGCAGAAAGTCGCCGGACACATACAAGCCCTCCAGCGCGGTGTTTGCTGCCGGCCGGATGGCGACCTCAATTCGTATCCGCGCCGGCTCATCGGGCACTGCCAGTTCCAGCGCATGCGCGCTTTGCCGATATTGATCCGCAGTCAACTCCTGCTCGTTGACTTGTACTGAACGTATCTGCAGATGCTCACCGTCCAGCCGCAGCGGCGGCAGCTCGCCGTCATGTTGCGGGTTCGGATAGACCGTGAAATCACTGGCAACAATGGTTTCCTCAGCATCGAGCTGAAATGTGAGCGCCAGCTCATCCACCAGGTAGGCAGCAGGACGGTAGTCGCTGCGGCGGGTGACTTGTGCTGGTGCCGGACTCTGGTGTTGGTCTTTTAGCATGATTGGGT
>CAZHRH010000093.1:0-6090 GCA_964534475.1 uncultured Wenzhouxiangellaceae bacterium | reverse complement strand
GGCCCGGTGAGCGCAGCCAGGCTGCCGCTGTAGTCCAGGTTTGCTGCCACCGTGGTGCTCAGACTGGCCAGCAACGCACGACTTTGCTGCGACTGAAAACCAGCCTGCGTGAGCAACTGCTCGGCGATGTTATGCAAGGCGCACTGAAAATTACTCACCATCACCAATGCCGCATGATAACGTGCGCGATCCAGTTCCGCGGGCGCCGTGATCGCATGCATGCCCAACTGCGTAAACAATGCTGCCAAGGCCTGCTGCGCTACAGGCCGGGTGGCCAGCAGGCAGTAGCTATCGGCCAGTTGTAGGCGCGCTCGCGCCGGATCAGCAAACGATACCATCGGGTGCGCCGCGCCGAGCTGCAGCCGCTGAGACGCAGCGGCCAGGCCTTGCAGAACCTCCGGACCCTGCTGGCCACTGAGATGAAATGCCCAGGCCAGCGGCAGATCAGCCTGAGTACAGTCTTGCCAGCATTTACCCAGCGCATCGGCGACTGCACCGATGCTGCTGTCGGCTGTGCCGATCAGCAGCCAATGCTCGGCCCGGTTTGCGGTGAGCTGCGACAGTGCCTGGCAAAACGACTGCAAGTCGCTGCAGGGCTGACCGCCACCGATCAACGCTGTGGCTTGTTCAGCGCTGTCCAGGGAACGGTTCACTACCAGCCCGATCGATAAGCTATCCGCCGCGCGCCAGGCCGCGGCAAGTGTTTGCGCAGCCCGACCGGCACCGATGATGTGCAGGCAGATATCAGTCACGATAAAGGCATATATGGCAGCATGTCCGGGGCTTAACGCTCGGGATCATGGTCATCCAGATCATGGCGGCGCAGCAGACTGTCGAGGTCGTCCTCATCGAACTCATCCTCCCAGGCATAGCGTTTCACCGGTGGCAGATCCCAGTCACGATAGATCACGGCCAGCACAATACCCAAGATAAATCCGGCCAGATGCATTTCCCAGGATACCGGTCCCGCAGTTGGTACCAGCCCGGCCAGCAAGGGGCTGAACAGGAACCAGATCAGCAGCGACACGGATATCGAGCGAATGTCGCGTCGCAAAATGCCAGAGACGAAGATAAAAGCCAACAGACCATAGACCAGACCACTGATGCCGATATGAATGTCCGGCCGCCCGAACACCCACACCACCACCGAGGTACCAAAATAGATTACCGGCACCACCCGCAGACTGGCATTGGGATAGATGAACAGCATGCTGGTCAGCACCACCAGCAGCGGCAAGGTATTGGCAATCAGGTGCTGCCAGCTACCATGCAGCAAGGGCGTGTACAAAATGCCCCACAGTCCTGATTGCTGCTGCGGCAGCAGTCCATACTGCTGCATGTTCAGGCCGAAAATCCAGTTACCGGCAAACAACAGCCAGATCAGTGCCGTAAACATGACGCTGAAACGCACTGCGGTAAGGAAATTTCGGCGGCTGCGCAATGACGTGGTGTAGCCGGGATCTGGTTGTTCAATTTTCATGCAATTTGCTCTGCGGGTGTGGCATCGCTGGCTGCGCCTGCAGTTCATCAATGCCCGCGGCGATGCGCGAGCGGGCCTGCTGCATCAAATCGCGCACCTGCTCTGTGCTATCATCAAGACCGCTGGTCTCGATCGCAGCATGCACTTTCACGCGCACGGTACCAAAATTCGGTAATAACTGACCGGGACGCATCAACTCCCAGGCGCCTTCAATAGATACCGGCAGAATGGGCATGTTCAGCATCAAAGCGGTACGGAAAGCGCCGCTTTTGAACGGCATCAAAGCCCCCTGCTTGCTGCGCGTACCTTCTGGAAAGAATAACATGCCCTCACCCGGCTCCAGGCGCAGTACCGCCTGATTGATGCTGGCTATGGCCGCATCACGATTCTGTCGATCAACAAACACATGGCCAACAATGCGACAACCCCAACCCAGCAATGGAATGTTGCGGATTTCTTTCTTTACTATCCAGCGTAAATCCAGCCCCAGCCTGCCGTACAAGGCCAGAATATCGAGTTGCGACTCATGGTTGGACACGACCACATAGGCACGTGTACGATCAATATTATTACGTCCACCCACGACCACCCGCAGCGGCAGCAACAGCGTCAGCGTGCGTGACCATACAGGCGCCACCAGGGCACCTGCACGACGTTCCCCCAGCAGCAGGCGCAATATAAAAGACGCTACTACGCCCAGCACTGTCGATAACAACACGCACGGCACAAATACCAGCAACAACCAGAACTTGTGCAAAGCAGCCAGCAACAGCTTCATGGAGCACAATTGGAATGCAGATAAATCATGTGTCTATTATGCGTGAAGCAGGTTTGGCTGACCAGCCAGATGCAAAACAGGGCGCCAGTGGCGCCCTGTCTTTGCATTTGCCGTTGTGACAGAAAACTGCTGCTGTTGCTGTCTATTTAGGCAGCTTTGACCTGAGCATTACTGTCAACATGATCAGGTGAGCCTTCATCATCCAGCAGCCGCGAGTTGGCAGAACTGTTGATCTTGATCTGGCGTGGCTTCATTGCTTCAGGCAATTCACGTGCCAGGTCAATGTGCAACAGTCCGTTTTCCAGACGAGCTGCGGTCACCTTGACATGATCAGCGAGCTGGAAGCGGCGTTCAAAGGCCCGATTCGCAATACCCTGATAGAGGTACTCAGCTTCATTCTGCTGCTCGTCATCGGCCAGACGACCTGATACCACCAGCGTGTTCTGCTCACTGACAATGGACAGATCCTGCTCGGAGAATCCTGCCACCGCCATGGTGATGCGGTACTGGTTTTCGTCCACGGACAAAATGTTGTAAGGTGGGTAACCACCATTATCAACTCTGGAGCTATTGCTCAGAGCATTGGCAAGTCGATCAAAGCCAATGGCGGTTCGATACAAAGGGCTAAAGTCATATGTTGTCATAGTCTTATCCTCATCAAGCAATAAGTTAAATATGGAAATGTACTCAGCAATGCTCCGTCTGGACGCATTGCGCAGCCCCGATTGGCGGCTGCATACCATATCTAAGACTCATAGGCACAGTTTTCAAGAATAAAAAAGCCGCAGTCAGTGACTGCGGCTTGATCAGGTCTTTTATCTGTTGGCCGAGATGCTGTCGGCGTGATGCCGACGGCATGGACAACACTTACTTGCTGGTAATGACCAGCTCGGTACGCCGATTCTGGGCGCGTCCAGCGTCGGTATCGTTGGTGGCAATCGGACGGCTCTCACCATAACCTGCAGAGGTCATGCGATCGGCATCAATACCCTTGCTGATAAGATAATCACGTACCACGGCTGCACGGCGATCAGACAGCTCAAGGTTGTAGCTTTCACTGCCTTTGCTGTCGGTGTGACCGGCAACTTCGATCATCACGTTCCTGTGACGATTCAAAGTGGCGACAGCTTCATCCAGCGTGCGGAAAGACGACGGGGTGAGTTCGGCCTTGTCGAAAGCAAAGTTGACCATGGGTAGATCAATCACCACCTGAACTTCACAGCCATCAGCATCAACTACAGCGCCAGCACGTGTGTTAGGGCACTTGTCACGTGAGTTCTTCACGCCATCATTGTCATCATCGCCGTCAACCGGCTGCGGCGGCGGTGGTGGTGGTGCCGGCTCGGCCGGTGGCGGTGGTGGTGCCGGTGGATCGCCAAATTTGTACGTAATGCCGGCAGTAAACAGGTAGTCAGTATAGCTGCCACCGACGGGGTTGCTGCTATCACCACCCACATCACGACGCAGCGCAGCCTGGATGCGTGCACCAAAGTGATCGGTAAGATTCATCGCCAGGCCAACCACTGGCGAGACATAAATACTAGTTCTCTTGTCAAACGGGTTGCTGTCAGTATCAAAACTTGGTCGGTAGCTGCCGCCAACACCGAGACCGAAGTAGGGACGTACCTGATTTTCCGCAGACATCAAATGATAACGAGCAAACAGACCGAAGGCCTTGGCATTGAAGCCACTGCCAAAGCCGGCCGGCGGTGTGAGGTCGGAATCGATACGATCGAACTCAAGCTCAAGCGAAAAATCATCGCTCAGGAATTTACCGATACCGACACCGAATATGCCAGCATCATCAACATCGAAACGATCGCTGTCCATGGCGGCAAGCCCGCCGAAGGCACTGACGTACCAGCGATCATCGTAATCATATTGGGCTGCAGCGACTATGCTGAAACCACCTGCCATTACTGCTACAGCAGCCAGGGCGAGGATTCTGACTCTGAGGGTATTCATGCTATCTCCTATCAAGTAAGCAACAACGAGCTTAGTATAATATACATTAACGAATCTTTCACGTCAGCGTATCAATATATTATGACATCTGTATGACCAACTCACAAGCTGTCTCAGCGCAGCAGTTTGACCTGCACGCAGTAGGCATCAGACTATCTCTTGCGTGAGTCACCCAACTGCTTGCGTTTGAGCTCCCAACGTTCCTGGGCGTCCAGACACAGGGTGGCTATCGGCCTTGCCTGCAGTCGCGCCAACCCGATCTCTTCACCGGTCTCTTCACAATAGCCATAGCTGCCGTCTTCGACCCGACGCAAAGCCTGATCGATCTTGGCCAGCAACTTGCGATAGCGATCGCGGGTTCTCAGTTCAAGAGAATTGTCCGTTTCCCGGGTCGCGCGCTCGGCTTCATCGCCCACGTCGCGAACCTCATCGCGCAGGTTGCTGATCGTCTCCTGTGATTCCTCAACCAGTGACTGCCGCCAGTTCAGCAGTTGCTGCCGGAAATATTCAAGATGCTTCGGGCACATATACTCTTCCTTGTCAGAAGGCGAGTAATCTGCTGGCAACTTGATTTGCTCGGTCATTCATGTCTCCACATTGCGAATTTTATCGCTAACAATCTCTTATAACCCGAAGTCGCGCTGCGGGCAAGTATCTGTGTATACAAACAACGCTGACATATGGTGGCAGTTTTACGGATAACCAGAGCTATAATGCAATATTTCCCGCATTGATAAGCATGTTGTCCAGATTCCTCACACAACTCATTCACGCCTATCAGTACCTGCTGCGACCCTGGCTGGGCAATCATTGCCGCTTCACGCCGCGCTGCTCGGATTATGCATTGCAAGCGATAGCACTGCACGGGGCCTGGCGTGGTAGCTGGCTGGCTGTGCGCAGAATACTGCGCTGCCAGCCACTGTGTGACGGCGGCCACGATCCGGTGCCCGGCAGCGAGCAACACATCAGCAATGACAATGAATTGCTATAATCACTGCTTTGTGTACACGACTACAAAACGGTGAAGCATGACGGCTATGATGCAAGGCAAGAAGATTCTGATTGTGGGTGTGGCCAGTCCCCGCTCGATTGCCTGGGGCATTGCCAAAGCGATGCATCGGGAAGGCGCAGAACTGGCTTTTACCTATCAGAACGACAAGCTCAAGTCACGGGTGGAAAAGATTGCCGAGGAATGCGGCTCTGACATCGTCTTGCCGTGTGATGTGGCATTCGATGAACAGATTGATGCTGTGTTTGCTGCCATCAGGCAGCGCTGGGGAATACTTGATGGGGTTGTGCACGCGGTTGGATTTGCGCCTCGTGACCAGCTGGAAGGCAATTTTGCCGACGCCGTGACACGCGAAGGCTTCGCCATCGCGCACGATATCAGCGCCTACAGCTTTGCCGCGCTGGCGAAAGGCGCACGTCCGCTGATGCAGGGTCGCAACGGCGCCTTGCTGACACTGTCGTATCTTGGCTCGGTTCGGGCCATGCCCAGCTACAATGTGATGGGCCTGGCCAAGGCCAGCCTCGAGGCCTGTACACGGTATCTGGCGCAATCGCTGGGCCCGGAAAACATACGCGTCAATGCCATCTCGGCTGGACCGATCAAAACCCTGGCGGCTTCCGGCATCGCGAGATTCCGCAGCATGCTGGAGAATGTAGCCCGCGTGGCGCCGCTGCGGCGCACGATCAACGCAGATGAAGTCGGCAACGTGGCCGCTTTTCTGTGCTCGGACTACGCGTCAGCCATCACCGGCGAAATTGTCAACGTGGATGCAGGTTACAACATCCTCGGCATGCCGGAACTCGAGCAGTGAAAGCTTTTAGGGCCTGTTTACACTAATCCAATTGCCTCTGCTGGAAC
>CAZHRH010000092.1:2130-8676 GCA_964534475.1 uncultured Wenzhouxiangellaceae bacterium | reverse complement strand
GATCTGTATGCCGAATACACCGGCACCGCCTGGCGGGTGATCCTGGGTCAACAACAGACGCTGGATTCAGCCACCACTTTTGACCAGGTCAAACGGGCCTATCAGCAGCAGTTTAAGCTCGACTGGCTGGCCCCGTTCGGCTATGAGAACACCTATGCCATTCTCGTCACCGAAGAACTGGCAGCACAACATCAACTGGCAACGATCAGCGATCTGGCCGCCATCGCACCGGAACTGGTGATGGGCTTTGCCGCCGAGTTTCACGAACGCTCAGACGGCTTTCCGGCCTTGACCAAGGCTTATGGCCTGCAGTTTACCGGCACCGCCGAGATGGATCTTGGCCTGCTCTATCAGGCCCTGCGCGCAGGCCGCATTGATGTTGCCGCCGGCAACTCCACCGACGGCCGCATACCCACCTTCAATTTGCGCATGCTGCGCGACGATCTGGGCTTTTTCCCGCCCTATGACGCGGCACCGGTGGTACGCGCCGAAGTGCTGCAGCAACACCCTGAAATTGCCACTGTGCTGCAGCGCCTGGCCGGTCGCATCGACACCGAAACCATGCGTGAGCTGAACCGCGCTGTGGACCAGCAGCAGCAATCGGCAGCCACAGTGGCAAGCGAGTTTCTGCAGCAGCAGGGGCTGTTGTGACGCCGAAACAGCAAGACACAGGCTTTTCCTACAAAACTGCGCCGAGATGTCAGACAGCAATCGGTTGAATGATCGAACAATCAGGCTATACTTTTGGATAGACACAGAATCATCGCAGGCAAACAATGGCCATGGCAGCGAGAACCAGCGACTATGTTCGCGACGAGAACCGTGACATGCTGGAGCAGTTCCCCGAGCTGTATAGCACGCTGCGGCATATTGCCCGCCGTGAGCGCGGCCGCAATCCGTCTGCCACCATGAATACCACCGTGGTGATCAACGAAGCCTGGCTGAAACTGAGACAAGCTTCAACCCAGTGGCAGGACGAGCAACATTATCTGGCCACCGCCGCGCTGGCCATGCGCCAGTTGCTGGTCGACTACGCCCGCCGCAAGCACGCAGAGAAACGCACCCAGGTGGACGATTGCCCGCTGTTCAACAACGACTCAGAATTGGACAAAACCAGCGGGGCAATCCTGGCGCTGGATCAGGCACTGCAGAACCTGGAACAACTGGAACCGCGCCTGACCCGGCTGGTGGAACTGAGGTTTTTTGTTGGCCTGACCATGCACGAGGCTGCCGATTGCCTGCGCATCTCACCGCGCACCGCCAATCGTGACTGGAGCAAGGCCAGGGCGTTCATATCTTCCACCATGCAGGCCTGAGGCGCCCTGCAGGCATGCTGATCGACGCCGCCAGTTGGAACAAGGTCAGTAGCCTGTTCGATCAGGTGGCCACGCTGACACCGGCACAGCGCAAGCAAAAACTGGCCGATCTGGAACTGGATGCAGCCACCAGCACCTGGCTGCAAAAGCTGCTCGACGCGCATGACAGCAGCGATACACAAATTCTCGATCAGACCCTGAACCAGATCGCTGCCGATCTGATCGGTGCCGAACAGAGCGGTGGCGGTGAAATCCCGGCTCAGCTCAGCGGCCAGATGCTTGGCAACTGGCGCGTCAGTGAACCGATTGCACATGGCGCAATGGCGGCGGTGTTTCATGGCCAGCGCGCCGACGGTGCCTATGAACAGCATGTCGCCATCAAGCTGCTGCAGCCAGGCCCATATCAGCAAGGTGAAAGTGATCAACTGCGTGAGGAGCTGCGCCTGCTGGCACGGTTGGAACATCCCGGCATTGCCCGCCTGATCGATGGCGGCATCAGTACACAGGGCTGGCCGTATCTGGTCATGGAATACGTCGACGGCGTGCACATCGACCATTGGTGTGCCGAGCAAAAACTTGACCTCCGCCAACGAGTGCAGCTGCTGCTCAAGGTTTGTGCGGCGGTGCGCTACGCGCACAGCAAGCTGGTCGTGCACGCCGACATCAAGCCATCCAATGTGCTGGTCAACCAGCAGGGCGAGCCCAAGCTGGTGGACTTCGGTATTGCCGGTCTGCTGCGCAGCAGCAGCGATAAAGCGCCCAGCCCGGCCGGCTTGGTGCTGCGCTGTTCACCGGCCTATGCCGCACCCGAGCAGTTGCGCGGCGAGCCGGTGAGTACCGGCAACGATGTGTTCGGGCTGGGTGCCTTGCTGTATGAACTGCTCACCGGCTGCCGCATCCGCGACGGCAAGACGGTCACCGCATTGCTGCTGGGACGAGAGCAGAGCGATCAGATCACGCCACCGTGCCAACTGACCAACAGCAAGCTGCCCGGCGGCAGCAGCGGCAAAGACCTCAATGCGATCTGCCTGCAGGCGCTGGCGCAGGACCCGCAACAGCGCTATGCCAGCGTTACCGAACTGCAGCAGGATCTGCAAAATCTGCTGCAACACTATCCGATCTCAGCTCGAGCGCAACGTCGGAGCTACCAAGTGAGCTGCTGGATGCGTCGGCATTCAGTTGGAACAGCATCAGCACTCGCCATCGCGCTGAGCCTGGCCACTGGGCTTGGCATATCGATGCATCAGACCCGGATCGCCACGCAAAATGCGCAACAGGCCGAGGCCGTACAGCAGTTTTTGCTGGGCGTATTCGACGCCGCCGAGCCGGGCAACTACGAATCCACACTGGTGGTCCCGCACCGTGACCTGGCCGAACGTGCTGCCGCAAACCTGGATATCATTTTGGCAGACCAACCGGAGGCCCGGATCGACCTGCAAATTGCGCTCGCCAGGGTGATGCGTCAGCTCGGATTCACCGACCGCGCCCGTCCGCTACTCCAAAACGCAGTGTCTGAGCTTGACTCTAATGGCCAAGACAGTGAAGATCCGCGTTACGTCGCCGCCTGGTTCGAGTTGGGTCAGGTCGAACTGGTGGATGAATATCCTGCCGCTGCGGCGAAAGCATTGCAGCAAGCTGACCAGCTCGCCGGGCAACTGGTTGCGCCACCAGTCGCACGCGCGGCAATCCTGTTTCATCTTGGTGCAACGCTGCGAGATTTGCACCGGCTGCAGGAGGCACTGGATGCGCTGGAGCAATCCAGATTGCTTGTCTCCAAAGACAATGGCACGCTGACTTTGCTGCCCAGGATTCGCTTGCTGGAGGCACTGACCTTGAACAACCTGGGCGAAATTGAATCGTCGCTGATCGCCGGCGAGGAAGCGGTTGAAGCTGCTCGGCAGATATACGGCAATGAGCACGAACGTACAGCCAGCGCGCTGAGCACCACAGGCGGCATGCTGCGGCATGCCGGACGGCTGGATCATGCTGAACAACTGCTGCGCGAGGCCTATGCCATTGGAGAACACGCCTACGGTTTCCCGGACTCGTCTGCAGCCAATAACCTTGCCAATATGCTGGAAACTCGCGGAAAAATGATTGAAGCTGAAACCTTGCGCAGATTGGCACTGGAATTGGTCAAGGCCAAATGGGGGGAAGACAAAGCGATCACTGCGCGCTTTATGCGCAATCTGGCACTGACGCTGGCTTGGCAGGAGCGCTGGGATGAAGCGCTGAGCCTGCTCGATTCGGCTGTGCAGATACACGACGGGGACTTGTCTGCGGATCATTATTATTCAGTCATGATACGCGCTCAGCGTGCCATGATTCGGCTGCAGGCTGGCCGTCTTGCTGATGTGCAGGATGAGCTTGCGCAGCTAATTGAGCAAGTTCCGGAGCTGCGCGACAGTTACCCGCGCGCTGCTTTGCTCATTCATAATCTGGCTGCGCGCTACGCCTTGGCTGCGCATTCGCCTGAGCAGGCTCTCGCACATACTCGGGCGATCGAACAAATCATGGAGCAACACGAGACTCATGTATCTTTGGATAACTCTGAGCTGGTCGCTTTGGCGCTTGTATCCGGCGACGCCTTAGCCGCTGCTGACGACTTAACAATGGCAGCTTTGAAGTGGGCTGAAGCGCAATCTTTGGCGCGACAACTTATTGGTCCTGAGCACCCACTCAGGCTGGAAGCTGCATCACGCAATCCCGACCAGCAGGTGCGCTATGTATCCTCGCAACCTTAGACGTTATTATAAAGCAAGCAATGCTGGTCACTACCACTGATAGCGATACCTGCAGCTTGCTATAAAAACCCAAACCTGATTTTCTGGCGTGTTTGCCTCGTTCCTACGCTTATGAGTGAGCACGCGTGGCCTTGATGTTCCCAAACCGGAGCATGGGAACAAGCATGCAACCATGGAGTGCGGGCAGATCACATGACTGGATACCGGCCTGCGCCGGTATGACGGCAGTACCACAGCCCGCAAACAACGCTGTCACCCTGGCGTAGCAACTTCGCTCGTCACCCCGGCGCAGGCCGGGGTCCAGTGGATTAACCCCTGCACAGCAAATTCGCTCGCGCCTCGTTCCCACGCTCCCGCGTGGGAATGCATACGCCAGAACGTTCCCACGCTGGAGCGTGGGAACGAGATGAACAACCTTGGCAATAAAAAAACCCAGCCTGTTACCAGACCGGGTCAGTGGGTTTCTTGTTGTTGATTATTGCTTATTGTTATTCGGCACAAAGCTTGTCAGTGCTCAGTCTCAATCCTCAAAGCCATTCAACTCAATGATTGTCGAAAATACATACCCATAAACGCAGCGGCGACAGAAAATGCGCCATCTGGCACTGATTTCTTTTTGCCGGCGAAAAGACATGTATGCGATTGCAAACAACAAAGACGGAAGGCGGCCATGCCTGAAGGCCCGGAAATGTATCGCGTGGCGCAGAAGATACGCGCCGCTGTGGCAGATCAGCCACTGACAGAAGTGTGGTTTGCTTATGCGGAACTGCAGCAGCAGGCTGGGGCGCTGCAATCTGCACTGCTCAGCGATGTCAGCACCGTGGGCAAGGCGTTACTTCTGAAGTTTAGCAACGGTGCCTGCGTCTACACGCACAACCAGCTTTACGGGCGCTGGCTGTTCAGTCGTCCGGATCGCCGCCCGGACTCGCGGCGGCAACTGCGGCTGGCGCTGAGCACGGCCAAGCGCTCTGCATTGCTGTACAGCGCCTCGACCATCGAGATGATCCACGCCGACGACTTGTCGCAGCACCCGTTTATCCGCCGCGCCGGGCTGGACGTCCTCAGCTCAGAAGCTGATGTCATGCAGATCGCAGCATGGCTGCGGCAGCCGCAGTTTGCCCGCCGCCGATTGGGTCATTTGTTGCTGGATCAGGGCTTCCTGGCCGGGGTGGGCAACTATTTGCGTTCAGAGATTTTGTTTGTCGCCGGTTTGCACCCTGCTGCGCGTCTGGGTGATCTGGATGACGCTGCCGTGAACCGGCTGGCAGGCGCGGTGCACAGCTTGTTCTGGCGTTCAGTGAAAACCGGCGGCATCACCAACGCCGCTGATCGCGTGCAGCAACTGAAACAGGCCGGCTGGCGGCGACGGGATTATCGACACTTTGTGTTTGGCCGAGAGGACCAGGCCTGCTTTGTGTGTGATGGCCCGATCAGCAAGACCACCGTCAGTGGCCGGCGGTTGTATCACTGCCGGCGGTGTCAGCCAATGTACATAGAGAAACATTAAAGATTGGATTGCTTCACCTTGCGGGTTCGCAATGACGGCAGACTGATACTGTTTACATAATCTGGATTACCGCGCCCCCTGCGGTCCTGCCACCGCTGTGCTCACAGCTAAAGGCCTTGCGAAGACGGCCATTTTCAGACCATTGCAAGTTGCTAGCATTTTACCTAAAATGCTGTCATTGACAGCAAAATATGAGGCAAGATGACATGGCCACAGTTACCGTAAGAAATCTTCCCGATGAGGTGCATCGCGCACTGCGCATACGGGCCGCCCGGCATGGCCGCAGCACCGAGGCCGAAATCCGCGAAATTCTGGGAACCGCAGCCTGTCCGCCCGGGCGTGTAAAGCTCGGCACCATGCTGTCTGCTATCGCCAGCGAGGCGGGTGGTCTGACCGATGCCGAAGCCGAGCACTTCAATCAGCTCCGTGACAAGACGCCGACCGAGCCGATGAGGTTTGAGTGATCGTCATCGATACCAACGTCATCTCCGAGTTGTGGAAGATTGCACCGAATCCCAATGTGCTCGCCTGGATCGACGCGCAGGCCGTCGAAACGCTCTATCTGACCGCTATTACCGTGGCCGAGCTGCGCTATGGTCTTGCCACGATGCATGCGGGCAAGCGCCGCACGATCTACCAGGAACGGCTGGAGCATGAGGTTTTACCGACCTTTGCGGGCCGCGTGCTGCCGTTCGATCTAGAGGCTGCTCAAGCCTATGCAGACTTGATGGCGATGGCGAAAGCAGAGGGACAGGCCATTGCTGCAGCCGACGGATTCATCGCAGCGATCGCCGTCGCCAATGGCTTTGCCGTGGCCACTCGTGACACGGGCCCATTCGAAGCTGCCGGCACAGCAGTCATCAATCCGTGGGAAGATTGAATGACAACAGCCAACTCCTGCACGCAGCTGGCCTATGTACTTTGCTCACGGCATGTAGGCCCGATAAGTGCAGCGCATCCGGCGGTTGTTGAGAGTAAC
>CAZHRH010000092.1:0-2030 GCA_964534475.1 uncultured Wenzhouxiangellaceae bacterium | reverse complement strand
AGCATGGGAACAATCAGCAGCGGAGATATCTCGACTCGCTACGCTCGCTCGATATGACAA
The DNA here is from genome assembly GCA_964534475.1 of uncultured Wenzhouxiangellaceae bacterium. Lineage (GTDB taxonomy): Bacteria > Pseudomonadota > Gammaproteobacteria > Xanthomonadales > Wenzhouxiangellaceae > JAHJQV01. The sequence goes on along the minus strand of CAZHRH010000092.1, from coordinate 1,970 downwards.
GGTTTTGCTTCTCCGCCAACCCTGGCCAGACCCCAATGTGTCTCGTTCCCATGCTCCAGCGTGGGAATGCGTAGACCTTGCTGTTGCCACGCTAGAGCTTGGCAACAAGCAGACCGCTCTTACTTCCTGCCGCGCAGCTCCGGCTCGGGCTCGCCACGTTTCGGCCATGGCTCTGGCTCTGTGACGGTAAACTCGCCCGTGGCTTCAGCGTCGCCAAGCCGCAGGCGAAGCTGGTAGTCACCCGGCTGCAGGTACAGCGGATGGCCATACTTGAGCGCCTGCTGATACGGCTGATCGGCCGGTTTCAGGTCTTCGCTGACTTCATTGGCGGCCTGCTCGGCGTTCACTGCCAGTTGTTCATCCACCAGCAGGTTCCAGTCCAGCCGGTTGATGCCCGCCCGGGCCTGCAGCTCGCCGCGCTGCAGGATGCGGTCATTGCCATCGACAACCTCGAAGCTGCCGGCAGCCTCGGACTGGCTCCAGAAGTGCATCACCGCCTCGGGCTGATCCTGCAGATGGCCAAACCAGCGTGACGGCTCACTCTGCCAGCGGCGCGAGAACGACACCTTATCAATGTAGAACACATGCAAATCGCTGTTGCGAACCTCATCACTGAGCTCCTGCAGCGGCAGCAGGTCGGCAATCCAGATGCTGCGGCCGTGGGTGCCGGCAACCAGCTCGCGTTCGCGCGGATGAATGACCAGATCGTGCACCGGCACATTGGGCAGGCCGCTGTTCAGCGCCTGCCAACTGTCACCACCATCAATGGACACATACACGCTGCGGTCGGTACCGACATAGAGCACATCGGCATTGAGCGGATCCTCACGCACCACGTTGACCGCCTCGGCGGGCAGATTGGCGCTGATGTCGCGCCAGTTTTTACCCAGATCATCGCTGCGATACAGATACGCCGTGCTGTCGTCATTGCGATAGCCGTTGAGGCTGACGTAGGCGCGCTCGCGCTGATGGGTTGACGCCACCACGCGTGTGATCCAACGATCTTCGGGCAAGCCATCGGCCGCATCACGCCACTGCTGACCGCCATCTTCGGTCACCCAGAGCTGGCCATCATCGGTGCCGGCCCAGAGCAGACCGAACTGTTTGGGTGATTCATCGATCACGGTGATGGTGGCAAACGGCACGTCACCGCGCTGCTCGCTGCGACTGAGATCTTCGCTGATCGCGGTCCAGCTATCGCCCTCGTCCAGCGAGCGGAACAGCTTGTTGCTGCCAAAATAAACAATGTCGGCATTGTGCGGCGACAGCAGAATCGGCGACATCCAGTTATAGCGCAATGGCGTTTCCAGCAGGCCCGCACGTGGACGCATGGTGGCCGGCGGGCCGTCGCCAAGGCGGGCGTAGTTGCCGAACTGGTAGCCGACATAGGTCTGCTGGTCGTCATGGTCGATCTGCACCTGAAAGCCGTCACCACCGAAAATGCGCGTCCACGACGGCCCGTCTTCCCAGTCGTTGCGGCTGGAGCCTTTCAGCGTGCCGTTGTCCTGCAGGCCACCATAAACGTTGTAGGGCTTGGCCATGTCCACGTTGATGGCGTAGAACTGCCCGACCGGCTGCGCATCCAGCTTCAGCCAGCTCTTGCCGCCGTCGAAGCTGACATCCAGACCGCCGTCGTTGCCCAGCAGCATGTGCTGGCTGTTGGCCGGATTGATCCACCAGGCGTGATGATCCACGTGCACATCGGGATGGTTGATGTGTCCGGAGAAACTCTTGCCGCCATCGGTAGACACCGCAATCGGCACCCCGGTCAGATAAACGGTGTCGGCATCGTCAGGTGCCACGCGCACCTGGCCAAAGTAATAACCATAGGTGTAGACGATGCCGTCGAGTGGTTTGTCATGGGTTTTGTACCAGCGCTCGCCGCCGTTGTCGCTGCGGTACAGCTCCAGCCCCTTGATGTCGGTATTGAACAGGTTGGCGTTGGCCTCGTTCAGGCGCGCCAGCAGATC
>CAZHRH010000091.1:0-8746 GCA_964534475.1 uncultured Wenzhouxiangellaceae bacterium | reverse complement strand
CGCAAGCTCTTGTTGTTGAGGAATCCCATCATCATGAAAATCCTGGTATTGGTCAAACGGGTGATTGATTACAACGTTCGCGTGCGGGTCAAGTCAGACGCCAGCGGCGTCGAGACCGACGGCGTGAAGATGAGCATCAACCCGTTTGACGAGATCGCGCTGGAAGAGGCTCTGCGCCTGCGTGAAGCCGGTCACGCCGAGGAGGTGATCGCGGTGAGCATGGGCACAGATGCCTGTCAGCAGCAGTTGCGCACGGCGCTGGCGATGGGCGCGGATCGCGCCATTCATCTGGCCACCGACTCAGGCCTGCAGCCGCTGGCGGCGGCGCGCGTGTTTCATGCGCTGATTGAGCGCGAGCAGCCAGGCATGGTATTGCTGGGCAAGCAGGCGATTGACAACGACAACAACCAGACCGGGCAGATGCTGGCGGCTTTGTGGCAGCGACCACAGGCCACCAACGCGGCCAGGGTCGAGATGCTCGATGGCGCCGTGCGCGTCACCCGCGAGGTCGATGACGGCCTGGAAGTGCTGGAACTGGATCTGCCGGCAGTGATCACCACCGATCTGCGCCTGAACACGCCACGCTTCGTCAAGCTGCCCGACATCATGAAAGCGAAGAAAAAGCCGCTGGACACACTGGCGATCAGTGAACTGGATGCCGGCATCGACGATGACAGTGCCGCTGCGCTTGCAATCAGCGACTGGCAGGCGCCACCTAAACGCGGCGGTGGCATCAAGGTCGACAGCGTCGATGCGCTGGTCGCTGAACTGAAGTCGCGCGGTCTGGTGTGAATGGCTGCATCCTGCCCTCATATTTCACCGTGGCTGCCTCTTTTCCGCGCTTCTGCACGGGAATATTGTGGCCCAGGCGTTCCCACGCTGGAGCGTGTAAACGAGATCAATGCAAATAAGCAAGGCACACTGAAGGAATCCATGACATGAGCAAAATTCTGGTACTGGCTGAACATGGCAATGGCGAGCTGGCTGCGGCCACCGCGAAAACGGTGAGCTGCGCTGCGGCCATTGCCGAGCACAATAAGGCCAGCATTGATGTGGTGGTGTTTGCCGCTGCCGATGCTGCGGATCAACTGGCACAGCAGGCGGCCGCGCTGCACGGCGTGGGTCGTGTATTACTGTGCCAGCACGACGACTTTGCCCAGCCGCTGGCGGCGCATCTGGCGCCGGAGCTGGTGGCACTGGCAGCCGACTACAGCCACATCCTGGCACCATCGACCATGCACGGCAAGGACGTGCTGCCGCGCGCGGCGGCGCTGATGGGTGTGAATCAGGTCAGCGAGATCATGGCGGTGCTGGGCGAACGTGAATTCAGGCGACCATTGTATGCCGGTGCGGCCATCGTCAAGGTCAGCGTGCCTGAAGCTGCCAAGGTTGTGGCCACAGCGCGTACTGCATCGTGGGCGGCGGCAGAGAGCGGCGAGGCGGCCGCCGAGATCGTCAACATTGATGCCCAGGCTGAGCATCCCGGCCACACGCGCTACGTCGAAACCATCAGCGAAGGCGGCGACGGCCCGGATCTGGCCACCGCCAACATCGTTGTTTCCGGTGGTCGCGCTCTGGCTTCCAGCGATAACTTTGACCTTGTACACAAACTGGCAAAACAGTTGGGGGCGGCGGTGGGCGCATCGCGGGCGGCGGTGGACGCCGGCTACGTACCGAATGAACTGCAGGTGGGCCAGACCGGCAAGATCATCGCGCCGGATCTGTACATGTGCTTCGGCATCTCCGGTGCCATCCAGCATCTCACCGGGATCAAGGATGCCGGTACCATCGTGGCGGTGAACAAGGATGCCGATGCGCCGATATTCGAAGTGGCCGATATTGGCCTGGTCGGTGATCTGTTCGAGGTGATTCCGGCTTTGCAGGAAAAACTGGCCTGATCTTCCGGCGAGAACCACTGCCATGAGCCAGCAGCAGATCATGTGGCAGCCTGATGCGCAGCGGGTAGCGGCAGCCAACATGACCAGGTTCGGCCAACTGGTGGCTGAACATCATGGCGTGGCAATGATCGATTATCACGATCTGCAGCGCTGGTCGCTGCAGCATCCGCAAGCTTTCTGGCAAGCCGTGTGGGATCACACCGGCGTGCTCGGCGAGCGCGGCGATGGTCCGGTGCTGGTTGACGGCAACAAAATGCCCGGCGCGCAATGGTTTCCTGAGGCGCGCCTGAACTACGCCGAAAACCTGCTGCGCTGGGCAGATGAGACTCCCGAGCGCACCGCAGTGCTGTTTGCCAATGAATCCGGCCTGCGCAGCAGTTACAGTTTCGCCGAGTTGCGTCAGCAATCGGAGCAGATGGCGCTGGTGCTGCAGTCCATGGGCGTGATGGCCGGTGATCGTGTGGCCGGTTATCTGCCCAATCTGCCGGAAACATTGATCGCCATGCTGGCGGCCACTCGGCTGGGCGCGATCTGGTCGTCATGCTCGCCGGATTTCGGCGTCAACGCGGTGTGCGATCGCTTCGGCCAGATCCAGCCCAAAGTCATGGTGGCCGCGGCGGCCTGCCCCTACAACGGCGTCAGTCACGATTGCTCAATGCATATTCTCGAAATCAACCAGCGTATCGACAGCATTGAGCAGGTCATCGTGGTGCCGTATGTGGCCAATGATGATGGTGTGCAGACCGCCGTCAGCCTGGCCAACTCGGTGCTGTGGGATGACTGCATGCACCAGGCTGCACAGCGGTTTGAAGCTGGTGAAGCTGCGCCCGACTATCAGCGACTGGCGTTCGACCATCCGCTGTATATCCTGTTTTCCTCCGGCACCACCGGCGTGCCCAAATGCATCACCCACGGCGCTGGCGGCACGCTGCTGCAGCACCTGAAAGAACATCAACTGCACACCGACCTTGGGCCCGGCGACAACCTGTTCTACTTCACCACCTGCGGCTGGATGATGTGGAACTGGCTGGTGACGGCACTGGCTTCGGGCAGCGCCATTACTTTATATGACGGTTCGCCGTTTCGTCCCGGGCCGGAAGCGCTGTTTGATCTGGTCGATGAACTGGATATCAGCGTGCTCGGCACCAGCGCCAAGTCGATTGCCGGCTGGGAAAGCGCCGGTCTGAAACCGCGCGCGTCGCACAAGCTGGACAGCCTGAAAGCGATTCTCTCTACTGGCTCGCCGTTGCTGCCGGCCAGCTTTGATTTTGTCTACCGCGACATCAAGAGCGATGTCTGTCTGAGCTCGATCTCCGGCGGCACCGACATCGTGTCCTGCTTCGCGCTGGGCTGCCCGACGCTGCCGGTGGTCCGCGGCGAGCTGCAGTGCATTGGTCTGGGCATGCAGGTGGAAATCCGCAATGACGCCGGTGAGGTGGTGGTCAACGAGACCGGCGAGTTGACCTGCTCGGCGCCGTTTCCGTGCATGCCGGTGGGGTTCTGGGGTGATGCGGATGGCGCGCGTTACCAACAGGCGTATTTTGACAAGTTTCCCGGCGTCTGGTCGCACGGCGATTTTGCCCGCATCACCGAGCATGGCGGCGTCATCATCTACGGTCGCTCCGATGCCACGCTGAATCCCGGTGGTGTGCGCATCGGCACCGCCGAAATCTATCGCCAGGTAGAGACCATGCCGCAGATCGCCGAGGCCTTGTGTATCGGCCAGCAATGGCAGGACGATGAGCGCATCGTGCTGTTTGTCGTCATGGCCGCTGGTGAGCAGCTCACCGGCGAGCTGAAAAACCTGATCCGCCGCACCGTCCGCGCCAACACCAGCCCGCGCCATGTGCCGGCGGTGATCGTGGCCGTGGATGATCTGCCGCGCACCATCAGCGGCAAGCTCAGCGAGATCGCCGTGCGCGATGTGGTGCATGGCCGCGCGGTCAAAAACACCGATGCGCTGGCCAACCCGCAGGCACTGGAACTGTTCCGCGATTTGCCGGATTTGCGCGCCTGATTCGCGCCTCACTGATGGCTCTGCAAATACAATGCCTTGCGGCAACGGACGTCGCTGACTGCCCACCACAATGCCTGGCCAGCATTGCCATGGCTGACCGGTATTCTGCCGCTGCCTGGCACTTGCCGCTGCGGTCGCTTGCTGCTGCACTACTGCAAGAAACCTGGCGATTGGACGAACCGGTAACGGCCAGTTCGGTCAGCAGCGAACAGTGGCAATTACAGCATCGCCATGGCGGCCATCTGGCCATGAGCTGGCTGCAGTTTGATCTTGCCGCACACGCCGACACCGCTGCTGCCACACGCTGGGCTTATGCCGAGGTTCTCAATCATCTGGCCACCAGCAATCATCAGCAATTATTGAAAATCTGGCATTATCTGCCGGACATCAATGTCGGTGCGGGCGATCGCGAAAATTACCGACAGTTCTGCGTTGGCCGGGCGCAGGCTCTGCGCGATCAGAACATCACCGCCACCATGCCGGCGGCTACAGCGATCGGGATTCCGCGCGACGCCGGGCAGACGCAGTCACAGGAAAAGGCCCAGCCTGCGGCAAATAAACAGGTCGGCAGCAAGCAACAGGCGGTGTTCTACTGGCTGTCTGGAACCATGCCGCCTGACAATGTGGAAAACCCGCGCCAGGTCAGCGCCTGGCAATACCCGTCAGAATACGGCCCGGCCAGCCCGATGTTTTCCCGCGCCAGCGTGCTGCATCTGGGTGATCAGCGCCTGCTGCTGATCTCCGGTACTGCCAGCGTCACCGGCCACGCCACCGCCTATCCCGGCGATTGCGCTGCCCAGACCGAGGAGATGCTGCTGAATCTGCGCAGCCTGGTGGCTGCGGCCGACATGCCCTATGTGCCGGAGCAGATGTTATTGCGCGTGTATCTGCGTCATCCCGGTGACTGGCCACAGGTGCAGGCGCACATGCAGCAGGCCGGGTTCAATGCCGGGCAACTGGTGCCGTTGCACGGCGACATCTGTCGCCGCGATCTGCAGGTGGAGCTGGATGGTGTGTTGCTGGAATAAGGCTGGATGGTGCAGGCGAACATGAACTCAAGCCGATTTCTTCACCTTCAGCTTCGGCAGCATGTCCTTGAGAAACCTCCCGGTATGTGATTTCTTGCTGCGCGCCACCTGTTCCGGCGTGCCCTTGGCGATGATGCGGCCGCCACCGGCGCCGCCTTCCGGGCCCAGATCAACGATCCAGTCGGCGGTCTTGATCACATCCAGATTGTGCTCGATGATGATCACGGTGTTGCCGTGGTCGCGCAGTCGTTGCAGGACCTTGAGCAGTTGCGCGATGTCATGAAAATGCAGGCCGGTGGTGGGCTCATCCAGTATGTACAAGGTGTTGCCGGTGTCGCGTTTGGACAGCTCCTTGGCCAGCTTGATGCGCTGCGCTTCGCCACCGGACAAGGTGATCGCGCTCTGACCGAGGGTAATATAGCTCAGCCCCACATCCATCAAAGTCTGCAGCTTGCGCGCGATCACCGGCACCGGCTCGAAAAATTCCAGCGCGTCTTCCACCGTCATTGCCAGCACTTCGTTAATGTTCTTGCCTTTGTAGGTGACGGTCAGCGTCTCGCGGTTGTAGCGTTTGCCCTGACAGACATCGCAGGGCACAAAGATGTCCGGTAGAAAATGCATTTCCACCCGAATCATGCCGTCGCCCTGACAGGCTTCACAACGGCCACCCTTGACGTTGAAACTGAAGCGGCCCGGTTTGTAGCCGCGCATGCGCGCTTCCTGAGTGCCGGCATAGAGCTCGCGAATCGGTGTGAACAGACCGGTATAGGTGGCCGGATTGGAGCGCGGCGTGCGCCCGATCGGACTTTGGTCGATGTCCACCACCTTGTCAAACAACTGCAGATTGTCGATGCGCTCGTGCGCTGCCGGGGTGCTGCTGGCGTTGTTCAGTGCCACCTCTGCGGCCGGATACAAGGTGTCGTTGATCAGCGTGGATTTGCCGGAGCCGGAAACACCGGTGATGCAGGTCAGCGTGCCCACCGGTATTTCCGCAGTCACCTGCTGCAGGTTGTTGCCGCTGGCACCGACCACCCGCAGCATGGCACCGTCACGGGCTTGGTGACGCCTGGCCGGTACGGCAATCTCCTCTTTTCCGGACAGATACTGGCCGGTCAGTGAGCGCTGGCATTTGAGCAGGCCGGGCAGGGTGCCGGAGTAGACGATCTCGCCGCCATGCACGCCGGGACCGGGGCCGATGTCGACGACATGATCGGCACGGCGGATGGCTTCTTCATCGTGCTCGACGACAATGACCGTGTTGCCCAGATCGCGCAGCCGAAACAGCGTCTGCAGCAGGCGCTCGTTGTCGCGCTGATGCAGGCCGATGGAGGGTTCGTCCAGCACGTACATGACCCCGACCAGGCCGGCACCGATCTGGCTGGCCAGACGTATGCGCTGCGCTTCGCCGCCGGATAACGTCTCCGCTTGCCGATCCAGGGTCAGATAATCCAGTCCGACGTTGACCAGAAACTGCAGGCGCTCGGTGACTTCACGCACGATGCGTTCGGCAATCTCCTGACGCCAGCCGGACAAGGTCAATTCGCGAAAAAATTCCAGGCAGTCAATGATCGACCAGCTCGTCACCGTGGGCAGGTTGTGCTGTTCGATCTGCACGTGGCGGGCAGCGCGGTTCAGCCGCTGGCCATGGCAGGCAGGGCATGGCTGGGTGTTGATATAGCGCGCCAGTTCTTCCCGCACCAGTCTGGATTCGGTTTCGCGGTAACGTCGCTGCAGGTTGGGAATGATGCCGGGAAACACGTGCTGGCGCTGGTGTCGGCGGCCATCGGTCAGATAGCTGAACTTGATCTTGTCCTTGCCGCTGCCGTGCAGGATGATGTCTTGGATTTTCTGTGGCAGCTTGGCAAACGGTTTTTCCACATCAAAGCTGTAGTGTGCTGCCAGCGACTGGATCATCTGGAAATAATAGGCGTTGCGGCGATCCCAGCCGCGCACGGCACCGCCGGCCAGGCTCAGTTCCGGCTTGCTCACCACGCGCTTGGGATCAAAAAACTGGGTCACACCGAGGCCGTCGCACTCTGGACAGGCACCGTTGGGATTGTTGAACGAGAACATGCGCGGTTCCAGTTCCGACAGGCTGTAATCGCACACCGGACAGGCAAAGTTGGCAGAAAACGTAATCTCGCGTTCCAGTGCCTGGTCTGCATCCATCGGCGCCACGATGGCCACGCCCGAGGCCAGGTTAAGCGCTGTCTCCAGCGACTCGGCCAGGCGCTGCCCCAGCCCCGGTTTGACCTTGAAGCGGTCAACGATCACCTCGATACTGTGTTTCTGCCGCAGGCTCAAGCTGGGTGCTGTGTCCAGATCCACCACCTCGCCATCGATGCGCGCACGCACAAAGCCCTGGCTGCGCAACTGGTCCAGCAACTGCTGGTGCTCGCCCTTGCGGTTGCGGATCACCGGTGCCAGCAGCATCAGCTTGCTGCCCGCGGGCAAGGCCATGATGTGATCGACCATCTGGCTCACCGTCTGCGCGGCCAGCGGCAGGTCATGATCGGGACAATAAGGTGTGCCCACGCGCGCATACAGCAAGCGCAGGTAATCGTAGACCTCGGTGATGGTGCCCACCGTCGAGCGCGGATTGTGCGAGGTGGACTTCTGCTCAATGGAGACTGCCGGCGACAGGCCCTCAATGTGATCCACATCCGGCTTTTCCATCATCGACAGAAACTGGCGTGCATAGGCCGACAAGGATTCCACATAGCGCCGCTGACCCTCGGCGTAGAGGGTGTCAAACGCCAGCGAAGACTTGCCCGAGCCGGACAGCCCGGTGAACACGATCAGCTTGTCGCGCGGAATCTCAAGATCGACGTCGGCCAGATTGTGGGTGCGGGCACCTCGGACGGAGATTGATTTCATGTTTCCATTGTTGCCAGTCGAAGCAACCGGTTATATTAACCCCTTATGCAATCGATAGCGATGACACCATCACGCGTTCGACCGCCATGCTGAATCTGGATGCAGTCAAGCAGGCGTTCGCGCCCGGCATACTCAATCCTGCCATCGATATGGCGGACTGTCGGCAGAAGCTGCAGCAGCGTGGCTGGGTGGTGATCAGCGACGCGCTGCGCGCCGAGGTGGCGGACCTGCTGCGGCAGACGCTGACCGACAACATGCCATGGTCGCTGGCGTACAGGGATGCCGATGGAGAAAGCCGCAAGATCTGGGCCGAGGAGCTGGCGCAGATGTCTGCCGGGCAGATCGCTGCCTGTGAACAGCAGGCGCTAGCGCGCGCACGCCAGGGCGAATTCTCGTTTCTTTATCACACCTACATGATGATCAAAGCCTATAAGCAGCGGCGCAATCCCGAGCTGTTCGCGCTGCATAAAATGACCGAAGCGGTGAACCAGCCGCTGTGGCTGAACTTCATGCGCGATCTGGCTGATGATACTGCGATAATGAAAACCTCTGCGCAGGCCACCCGCTACAGCGCTGGTCAGTTTCTCACCACGCACAACGACTCCGCTGAAGGCGAGCTGCGCTATCTGGCCTACGTCATTCAGTTGACCAAAGACTGGCGCGCCGACTGGGGCGGCCTGCTGCAGTTCATGGATGACCAGCGCCGCATCACCGACACCGTGACCCCGCAGTACAACTCCATCGCCCTGTTCAGAACTCCGCGCCTGCACTGCGTCTCGCCGGTGGCCAGCTTTGCTGCAGGAGAGCGTCTCGCCATCACCGGCTGGCTGCGTGGGGATGACAATGCGCTGATGGAATAAGCGCTCAGGAGCAACTAGGGCCTGTTTACACTAATCCAATTGTCACTGTTGCACCTGAAAGAGTGC
>CAZHRH010000090.1:1498-8891 GCA_964534475.1 uncultured Wenzhouxiangellaceae bacterium | reverse complement strand
GAGATATGGCTTTGCGGTATTCCCGCCATACTGGCAAGCGCACGCTGGCTCAACCCTTTGGCTTCCCGGGCTGCCTTCAACGTCCTCGAAACCTCAGATATCTTGTCCATATCAACCACATAACTATCTATAATTGCATATCTATTAGAATATGATATACATTTATATAGATCATGTCAAGCTGATTTGCATATGACTGATATGTTTTAATAGTTCATACGTAATATTTGATATTATTCTATAGATCAATCATCGGAGCCCACCACGTGATCAGGGGATATGGTGTCAAGTGAAAGAGCTGAATAGTTGCCGTGTGCTGCATGGCGGCTTGGTGTTTACGAACAGCTTTTGAGGATTGGCGCGCCTGGGATTTGGTTTTACTGCTGTATCAGGCTTTTACCTGTTCCTGCCGGGCAAGATCGCACGAATCCTGGTGAGCGGGCCTGTTCATGTTGATGGTGGTTTCTTGGCGTTTGGGGTGTGAGTGTCAAGTTCATCCGGTTCATCCTGTTCATCCGGCCCGACAGACTTGCAGGAACGATAGGATAAATGTTCGGCCTTGCTCATCATCGGCTGCTCGTGATTGCGTCCTTGTAACGGTTGCAGTAAAGCGGGTCATGAATAACCCGACCAATCATCTATAATCAAAAAAATTTATATCTCGGAACCAGCGTGAAGCAAGCAATGATGATCAGTGACACATCTGTGTTGCCAGGCGAAACAGCCAGAATCCAGATACCGGTCGCTGATCTGTACACCTCGACTTCGCTGTACATGCCGGTGCAAGTCATACGCGGTAAAAAACCGGGGCCAGTGCTGCTGGTGTCGGCTGCGGTGCATGGCGATGAGTTGAACGGGGTGGAGATCATCCGCCGCCTGCTCAAGCGCAAGGTGTTGCGTTCGTTGCGCGGCACGTTGATTGCCGTGCCGATCGTCAATGTGCACGGTTTTCTCAACCAGTCGCGCTATTTGCCCGATCGCCGCGATCTCAACCGCTCGTTTCCGGGCTCGTCGAAAGGCTCTATCGCATCACGCATAGCGCACACTTTCATGAACGAGCTGGTGGCCAAGGCCAATTTTGGCATTGACCTGCACACCGGCGCCATCAATCGCTCCAATCTGCCACAGATTCGCGGCAACCTGGATGATCCTGATACCCTTGAGCTGGCGCGGGCATTTCGCACACCGGTGATCGTGAACTCGAACATCCGCGATGGCTCACTGCGTGCCAGCGCCACCGACCATGGCATACCGATGCTGATTTACGAAGCCGGAGAGGCACTGCGCTTTGATGAAGTCAGCATACGTGCTGGTGTGCAGGGGGTGCTGAATGTGATGCGCCACATCAACATGCTGCCGCAACCCAGACGCAAACGATCCGCAGCACCGTTGCTGGCGCGCTCCACCGCCTGGGTGCGGGCACCGGCAAGTGGCATTGTTGGGGCCAAGGCCATGCTCGGCAGCAGTGTTGCAGAAGGTCAAGCCCTGGCTGTCGTCACCGATCCACTGGGAGATTCCGAAGCAGCCGTGCTGGCACCATTTGATGGCATTGTCATTGGTCGCAACAATCTGCCCATGGCACATGAGGGCGATGCATTGTTCAATCTTGCAGCGTTCAGTAATGTAGCTACCGCCGAGAGTCGGGTTGAGAAATTCGTGGCTGAACACGGCCCAGAGTCGATTGGTTATGACGATTAGTTGTCTGCCAGATGCGTTTGGTTTATGTGCCCCCATCCCAACCTTCCCCCGCCCGCAGGGGAAGGAGCAAATAATCCACATGGAAGCCTGCCCAGAGGACCCTTCCTCCGCTCGCGAGGGAAGGGGCTGTGAGCGTCATCAGCGGTATCACTGTGCTGTAGCGCTGATGAATGTTACTGACTGAATGGCCACAGCGTTCCGCTTTGCCATAACGGTATCAACAGCCTCTGTATTCAGTCACTCCTGCGGCGACTCAGGCTCAATACCCAGCATGGCAAGTGCAGTCTGTTCGATCTGCTGTTCCGATGGCAGCACCAGTTTGGCGGCGTCGCCCAGCGGGGTATAGCAATCGGCGCCGGTGATGCGTTGCAGCGGGCGGTCGCTGAGGCCGTGTTCGTGCAGGATGCTGATCAGCCCCTCACTGATGCCGCCACTGTAGCGGCCTTCGTCGACGATGAGGATGCGCTGGCATTCGCCGGCGTGTTCGGCGATCTGAATGGCGTTGAGCGGGATCAACCAGCGCAGATCGAGCACGCGTATGCGCAGGCCGTGCTGATCCAGTAATTGCCGCGCCACGCGCAGGCTCATCGGCACGCCGTTACCACAGGTGATAATTAGCAGTTCGCTGGCGTCGGGAAAGTACACCCGCCCCTGCCCCAGCGGGATCTGCTGTCCCGGTGTCGGATAGGCAAACGACCAGCCACTGTCACCGTCCTGATACAGATCCTTGCTCATGTACAGCGCGATCGGTTCCAGCATGGCGCAGACGCGGCCGTCGACGGTAGCCAGTGCCGCGAGCGTGCGCTGCATCATTACCGCATCGTCGCCGCGTGACGGACAGGCCAGCACCATGCCGGGGATGTCGCGCAGCGCGCTGATGGAATTGTCGTTGTGGAAGTGCCCGCCGAAGCCTTTCTGGTAGCCCAGCCCGGCGATGCGCACAAACATCGGGTTGCGAAACTGATCGTTGGAGAAATACTGCAGCGAGCAGGCTTCGCCGCGAATCTGGTCGCAGGCATTGTGAAAATACGCCAGGTATTGAATCTCAGGGATCGGCAGATAACCAAGCAGGCCAAAACCCTGCGCCAGGCCGAGAATGCCCTGCTCGTCCAGCAAGGTGTTGAACACGCGCGCGCCGCCAAAGGCTTTCTGCAGCCCTTTACTGATGGTATAGACGCCGCCCTTCTGCGCCACGTCCTCGCCAAACAGCAAGGCGTTGTTGTACTGCGCCAGCACATCGCGCAGACCCCAGTTGAGCAGAATGGCCATGTGTTTGCGGCCCTGCTGCTCAGGCAGGCGCTCGCCGAACAACTGCTGCCGCTGCTCGCTGGAAGCTGACTGTTCGGCCTGCTTGACGACGCGATCCGGATGCCATGGTGCGAGCGGTGCGCTGATGTCGTCCAGATCGCTCAGGCGCGGCTCAGAATCGGCGGCATCGGCTGCCTGCAGACATTGCTGGCGGATGGCCTCGTACTCAGCCTCGATGGCTTCAGCGCTCATCAGACCACGCTGAAACACGAGCTCGGCGCTGCGCAGCAGGGGATCACGCGCCTCAGATCGCTCCAGCTCGGAGCTGTCGCGATAATCAACCTCAAAATCGGTGCCGGCATGGCCCATCAGACGCGTGGTCTGCAGATGCAGAAAAACCGGCCGGCGCTTGTCACGCACCAGCGTCACCGCTTGCTGCACGGCGTCATAGGCGGCGGCCAGATCCAGCCCGTCGGCATGAATGTAATGCAGGCCATGACGGTGCTTGAAGCTGTCGCGAATCCAGCCGCTGGGGGTTTTTACCGAGATGCCCCAGCCGTTGTCCTCGCACACCAGCAGCAGCGGCAGCGGCAGACACTGATGTGCCGTCCACGCCGCCATGTTGATGGCACCCTGGGCGGTGGAATGGTTGACGCTGGCATCACCGAAGCTGCATATGGCGATGCTGTCGGCGGGGATGTCCAGCGCATGGCCGACGCGCGGCGCATGGGCAATGGCCAGCGCCGTGCCGACCGCTTTCGGCAAATGGCTGGCGATGGTGCTGGTCTGCGGCACCACCCACAATTCGCGGCTGCCCCAGACTTTATGGCGGCCGCCGGAAGCCGGGTCCAGCTTGCTGGCGGCAAACGAGCGCGCCGTGTCGGTGATGAAATCGCGCCCGCCGAGCAGGCTGCGTGCGGCCATGAATCCGCCGCTGCGGTAGTGCAGAAAAGCCGGATCGGTGCTGCGGGTGAGCTGGCCGAGCAAGGCATTGCCTTCGTGGCCGCTGCTGCCGATGGTATAGAACACCTTGTTTTCCAGCCGCTTGACGCGCGCCATCAGATCCATCTGCCGCGATTGTAGCTGGCACTGAAACAGCGCCAGCAGGTCGATATCGGCAAGCTGGTTATTGGCCTCGGGCCGGATGGTAAGTTGCTTCAGCTTGCGCACATGGCGCAGAAACTGCTGATCGACCACCTCGGCACGGTTGATGTTTTTGCTGGCGCTGGTAGTTGCTGTTGCCATGTTGTTACTTATCAGATCAAGTCATTGCCAGGTTGTGCGATGCCCCCACCCCAGCCCTCCCCCGCTCGCGGGGGAGGGAGAGGGGCAGAGATACACCTGGTCGCAGAAATACACACCAGCCATCCATTTGCATGCGTTGGAGTGAGAAAAGGCTGCGATACACCTGCTCGCAGAAATATACCCCTGCCATCCCCAGTCGCAAGGGAAGAAGAGGCAACGATACACCTGCTCGCAACAATATACCCCATACATCCCCGAAGACGGCAGAAAGAGAGGCGGCAGTGATAGACGCGCTCATTGAAATGCTCCCCAGCCCTTACCGAAGCTGATATAGGCGAGCCAATTGAAGAGGTGATCGCGATGCTCCCTCCCCTGCGAGCGGGGGAGGGCTGGGGTGGGGGGATAACTGGCAGCGATAAACGCACTCACAGAAATGCTCCCCAGCCATTGTCGAAGCCGATGCGGGCGGTCAAATCGATATGATGATCGCTATACTCTCTCCCCCGCGAGCACAGAAAGGTTGGCTGTAGTGGTTGCACAACCTTGCCGTAGCAGCAATGCTCCCTCCCCCCTGTGCGGGGAAGGTTGACATGAGGAAAACACAGACGATTCTCAATTTTCTCCCTCCCCTGCGAGCGGGGGAGGGCTGGGATGGGGGGATCAAAATGCATTGTGCCCGGTCAACTCGCGTCCGACCACCAGTTGATGCACGGTTTCGGTGCCCTCATAGGTGATCACGCTTTCCAGGTTGAGCATGTGCCGGATCGGCTTGTATTCCAGTGTGATGCCGCTGCCGCCGAGTAGATCACGGGCATCGCGGGCCACATCAATACCCACGCGCACGTTGTTCCATTTCGCCAGCGACACCTGCGTGGGATGCATGCTGCCGGCATCTTTCATGCGGCCAAGCTGCAGTGCCAGCAACTGCCCGGTGGTGATGCGCCGGGCCATGTCGGCCAGCCGTATCTGCACTGTTTGCGTGGCCGCCAGCGGACGTCCGAACAGCTTGCGATCAGACACATAATCCAGCACCTGACGATGACAGTCGATGGCTGCCCCCAGCGGCCCCCAGCAGATGCCGTAACGGGCCTGGGTGAGACAGCTCAACGGGCCTTTCAGACCGATCACATTGGGCAGCCGATTGCTGTCGGGCACGCGCACATCGCTGAAATACAGCTCCGAGGTGATTGAGGCGCGCAGCGACATCTTGTGCTTGATCTCGGGCGTGTCAAATCCCTGCATGCCGCGCTCGACAATGAAGCCCTGCACGCCGTCGTCGGTGATCGCCCAGACGATGGCGATATCCGCGATGCTGCCGTTGGTAATCCACATCTTGGAGCCGTTGAGGATCCAGTCATCGCCATCGCGGCGGGCGAAGGTGTTCATGTTCATCGGATCCGAGCCACCGTGCGATTCGGTCAGGCCGAAACAGCCGATGACCTCGCCTTTGGCCATGCGCGGCAGCCACTGCTGCTTTTGCTCTTCCGAGCCGAAGGCGAAGATCGGATACATGCACAGACTGGACTGCACCGAGACGAAGCTGCGCAGGCCGCTGTCGCAGCGCTCCAGCTCCTGGCAGATCAGACCATACGACACCGCGTTGAGCCCGGCGCAGTCGTAGCCTTCGATGCTGTTGCCGAGCAGGCCGAGTTCAGCGATTTCGGGGATCAGCTCTTTCGGGAAGCGGCCATGCTCAAAGCAGTCGGCAATCAGCGGCATGGCTTTTTCGTCGACAAAGCGCGCCACCGTGTCCTGGATCAGGCACTCGTCTTCGCTGAGCTGGCTGCGCACATTGTAGAGATCGGATGGGTCGAGTTTTGACATCTGTGCAGGCGTCCGTAAGGGTTTAGGTGTGGTAATGCTGTATTGTAGAACTTTCGCCGCTAAGCGTCACTGGATTGCTTGACCCGTGTTTGTATTGTGTCGCTACGCGACGGATACATTGACTGGATACCGGCCTGCGCCGGCATGACGGCTTTGCTTGAGTCCATAAACCAAGCAACCTCTGAGCAATTATGCGCGGAGCTCAGCCAGACCCAACGCAGGCTTGTCTTCTTTCTCGCAGCATCCGTGCCGCTCGCACGTCATGCGGCTGTTAGCCGACCCGATCAACTGTCCTGCTGGTCGGTTGACTGACGCAGTTCAACGGATACTACAGGGCTGTCATCTCGACCGGAGCAGCACGAGTGTTGCGCAGCGGAGAGATCTGTTTACCACATGACGCCATTGCATGCTGTCGATCAAGTTTCTCTGAGATACCTCTACTCGCTGCGACCGCTCGGCATGACAGCCCTGTCATCGTCGCGCAGCGACGCATAAAACGCCTCCCTAAAAGCTTCAAAGCGCTGTTCGGTAATGGCCTCGCGCATCTGTGCCATCAGCGTCTGGTAGTAGTGCAGGTTGTGGATGGTGGCCAGCCGATGACCGAGAATTTCATTGCAGCGATGCAGATGCTTGAGGTAGGCACGCGAATAATTGCTGCAGGTATAGCAGTCGCAGTTGGGATCAATCGGCCCGGTGTCCTTGGCAAACCGTGCATTGCGAATTTTCAGCGCACCGACGCTGGTAAACAGATGGCCGTTGCGGGCATTGCGCGTGGGCATGACGCAGTCGAACATGTCGATGCCACGATACACCGACTCCACCAGGTCCTGCGGACGGCCGACACCCATCAGATAACGCGGCCGGTCAGTCGGCAGCAAAGGCTCGGTGTGCTCAATGACTTGCAGGCGTTCAGCTTCCGGCTCGCCGACGCTGAGTCCACCGATGGCGTAGCCGTCAAAGCCGATCTGCTGCAGCCCCTGCGCCGACAGCGTGCGCAGGTCCTTGTACATGCCGCCCTGGACAATGCCGAACAGCGCCGCGTCGCTGCTGTCACCGGCGTGCAGTTCGTCGTGTGCGTGACGGCTGCGCTCAGCCCAGCGCAAGGACAGCTGCATGGATTTTTTTGCCAGCGGATGCTCGGCCGGCCACGGTGTGCATTCATCGAAAATCATGACGATGTCGGCGCCCAGCGCATGCTGCACCTGCATGGATTCTTCCGGCCCCAGAAACACTCTGGCACCATCCACCGGCGATTTGAAAGTCACACCCTGTTCGGTGATCTTGCGCCGCTCGGCCAGGCTGAATATCTGGAAACCGCCGGAGTCGGTCAGAATCGGCCGCTGCCAGTGCATGAAGTCGTGCAGATCGCCGTGCGCCT
>CAZHRH010000090.1:0-1398 GCA_964534475.1 uncultured Wenzhouxiangellaceae bacterium | reverse complement strand
TCGGTCAGAATCGGCCGCTGCCAGTGCATGAAGTCGTGCAGATCGCCGTGCGCCTTGACCACATCGGTGCCCGGGCGCAGCATCAGATGAAAGGTGTTGCCGAGGATGATCTGCGCACCGCTGGCGATGAGTTCCTCCGGTGTCATCGCCTTGACCGTGGCATAGGTGCCCACCGGCATGAACGCCGGGGTGTCGATGTCACCGCGCTGGAAGCGGATGCGACCGCGCCGGGCTAGACCGTCCTGTTTTAGCAGATCAAATTTCATGGCGACCTCAATCAATCAGCTGGCATGGCTCGTTCCCATGCTCCGGCGCGGGAATGCATAAACCCCGAATTTTCACCTGCGCCACAGCGAGGGATTGAGATACCTCGACTCGCTGCGCTCCCTCGGCATGACAGCCCGGTATGATGCTGGCCAGCAATTTGCCGTGCTCCGAAGTGATGACTAGCCGATGTGATGGTTTCAAGCTCAATGCCGCGCTGCTCAGTGTTCATGTCTCAATCAGCATGGCATCGCCATAGCTGAAAAACCGGAACTGTGCCGCCACCGCATGTCGGTAGGCGGCCATGATGCGTTGATGCCCGGCCAGCGCCGCCACCAGCATCATCAGCGTCGAGCGCGGCAGATGGAAATTGGTGATCAGCGCGTCAATGCAGCGAAACCGGTAACCGGGATAAATGAACAAGCGGCTTTCGGCACTGCCGGCCACCAGCTGGCCTGCAGCATCAATGGCCGACTCCAGCGTGCGCAGCGACGTGGTGCCGACAGCAACAATGCGACGACCGTCCGCACGTGCCGCATTGATCTGCGCCGCCGCCTGCGCATTGACCTGATACCACTCGGCATGCATCCGGTGCTCGGCAATGTCGTCGCTGCGCACCGGCTGAAACGTCCCGGCCCCCACATGCAGCGTGACTTCAACGCGCTCAACGCCAGCCGCGTCCAGGCGCTGCAACAGTGTCTCATCAAAATGCAATCCTGCGGTGGGCGCAGCCACTGACCCCGGCTCGCGTGCGTACACGGTCTGGTAACGCTCGCTGTCCAGTTTGGTGTCGGCACGCTGGATGTATGGCGGCAGCGGCATGTGACCATGCTTGTGCAGCACGTCCAGCATCGGCACGCTGCTGTGCAGACGAAAAAAGTCGCCGTCACGGTCAATCACCTGCAGCAATGGCTCGCCTTCGATGAGCAGCTCGCCGCCGGGTTTAAGCTTGCGGTTGCTGCGCGCCTGGCACAGCATGCGGTGACTGTCCTCCAGCCGTTCCAGCAGCAGTTCCACGCGCGCGCCGGTGGGCTTGCTGGCCCACAGTCTGGCCGGCAGCACCTTGCTGTTGTTGAACACCAGCATGTCGCCGGCTTGCAGCAGATCGGGCAGCTCGCGAAACACATGCTCGGA
>CAZHRH010000089.1:5803-8985 GCA_964534475.1 uncultured Wenzhouxiangellaceae bacterium | reverse complement strand
AATTCGGTGCCGATATGATCATCGGCGGCCAGTTGTTCGAGTTCGGCATCCAGTTGTGTGGTATCGATACCGCTGGCGGCATCCTGCAACAGCGCCTGGGCGGTGGCCAGATGGCGCAGCCACAGCGCCGGCAGCCGCTCCTGATCATGCTGGCCGAGCTGACTGAGACAACGCTGCGCCGCCTCGCTGTCACCATGGGCGATGGCCGCCTGCGCGGCCAGCAGGTAATCCTCATCGTCGCCATCGGCCTGCAGTTGCTGCCCCAGCCGATGGGCTGCGGCATGCTGATGACTTTCCAGGTAGCCGCGCAGCAGCAGTCTTTGTGCTTCGCGATCTGAAGCCGGGCACTGTTGCAGCATGCTGATGCCCTGGCGGGTCTGCCCGCTGCGCATCAGCGCGGATCCGAGCACACGCATGATGTCGCCGTTGGCCGGATCGTCGTGATGCGCCCGGCCGAGCAGATGCAGCGCCTTGCTGGTTTCGCCGGCACGCAGATAGGACTGTGCCGCGCGCAGCACAATCACAGCGTTGCTATGACCATGGGCCAGCAACTGCCGCCAGATTTCCAATGCCTCGCTGTGGTCGCCGGTGGCTTCCAGTGCCTCGGCGTGCCAGACATTCAGTTGCGGCTCGCTGGCGTAAGCACCGCCCTGGAGCCGTTTGGCGTTGTCAAAACAGCGTATGGCAAACCCCGACTGCCCGCCGCGCAGGAAGGCATGACCTAGCTGGGTCTGGGCGTAGATATCGTCCGGATTCAGGTCCACCGCCTGCTGCAGCCAGGTCTGCGCCTGCTGCGCTCGCTCGCGCTGCAGTTCCAGCACGCCGAGATGGGCGCAGATGGTGGCTTCGGTCTCAAAATCATCGTCCACCGCGCGCCGCGCCGTGCGCAGGCTTTCCTCGGCGTTATCCAGCTTGCCCAGGCTTAACTGGGCATAGCCAAGGCCGAGCCAGGCCTTGGCTGTATTCGGGCTGAGCTCGGTTGCCCGACGATAGTTTTCCTGTGCCGGCTCATACTGCCCGCGGCGCATCTGCAGCCCGCCCATGGTGTACTGGAACATGGAGCTGTCCGGCTGCAGTTCGATGGCGCGCTGCAGGTAGTCGCTGGCATCATCCAGGCGTCCCTGTTTTTGCCGGCACAGTGACAGCATGTAGAGCAACTCGTGGTTGTCCGGTTCTTCTGCCAGCATGCGTGCATACAAGGCATGCGCGGCCTCAAAGTTACCGCTCTGGTAGAAATCCAGCGCCTGGTCCAGGGATTGTTCGTTCAGTGTCTCATTCATGGGCTTTGATCTGTTCGTTGATACGCCGGGCCAGTGTCTGTTCCAGCCAACTGTGCATCTGCCAGTTGCTGATGAAGCCACAATGACCGCCATGGCGATGTAGTTCAAGTGCTAGCTGCGGATGTTCGGGCAGACTGGAAAAATCGGCAATCGGGATGATCGGGTCATCTTCGGCGGTGATGATGGTGGCTGGTGCCTGCAGTTGCAACAGATAATCGTCGTGGATGGCGTAACCGTTGAGGTAGTCATCGATGCTGTCGAACTCGGTGTATTTCTCCACCAGAATACGGGTCATGGCATAAATGCCGCGGGCGCTGTCCCAGTCACTATCGCCATAGATCTCGGGAAACAGTTCCTGTTTCTTGCGCAGCGAGTTGCGCCACTTGCGCAGGAAATAATGCTCATACACCGGCAGCCCATGCTCCAGTTCATGCAGCACATGCTTGGGCACGATGACCGGGCTGATGGCAAACACATGCTGCAGCGGGTTGGGAAAGTCACCGGCCTGGCAGGCAGTGCGCAAGGCAAAATTGCCGCCCAGGGAAAACCCGGTCAGATAGGCCGGCAGTTTGCTGTCAGCGGCGATCTGGCGGATGGCTGCAACCACCTCCTGCAGGCGGCAGGAGTGGAACAGGCCCTCGTTCAGATACTGCGAGTCGCCGTGATCGCGGAAATTCAGCCGCACGGTGGTAAACCCGCTGTGCCAGAGGGCATCGCCCAGGGCCAGCATGTAGGTGGAATCGGCCGAGCCTTCCCAGCCGTGCAGCATGATCACCAGCCCGCGCGGCCGGGCATGGTTGGTGCGCACCGCCAGCAGCCGCGTGCCGTCGTCAAGGGCAATGATTTCCTTGCCGCTGGCTCGCTTGTAGTCGCGCACGCGGCGCTGAATCAGCCAGCGCCGCAACGGCGCGCTGGTGAGTATGCTCTGCACGTGAGTATTGGTGAGAATGGGCGGCGCGGTGAAACTCATGGCGCCATTATCCAGCATTCATGCCATCGTTGCCTGATTTGAATCGGTCTGCAAGCTGTCTGCAGCGGGATCATAGCAGGTGCGAATCATCTGTTCTGCCTGTTGTGCCACGGCTTTACGCTGCAGATCGCGACCCGGCATGATGGTCGGCAGAACATGCACCTGCACGGTTTGCGGCGGTGCGCCCAGCAAGCGCAACAGGCTGGCGGTGAAACTCTCGCGCTGGCGAAAACGCGAGCGTTGTGATTGCCGGCCATGGATCAGATAACGCAGACACAGCGGCTGGATCGGCAGCCGGGCATCGATCGCGGGAGCAAACAGGCGCGCATGAAAGCGTGCCACACCGGGTGCTGTCGGCACCCCGCCTTCGGGAAAGATGGTGACATTGCTGGCCGATTGCAGCGCATCGTGCATGCTGTCGCGCACCTGTCCGGTGGACTGCATGTCACCACGGCGGATGAATACGGTGCCGGCGGCGGCGACCATGGCACCGAACACCGGCCAGTCGCGGATTTCCTGCTTGGCGACAAAGTGCATTGGCTCGATGCTGAGCAAGACGATGATGTCCTGCCAGGATTGATGGTTGGCGACCAACAAGGCATGGATGCCGGGCCAGTTGGCGCCGTGATGGTGGACGCACTCGATGCGCAGGGCAAAGGTGAACACAAACAGTCGTGCCCAGACGCGCACCGCATGTTGACTCAGATTGTGTTTGCCCCAGCGCAGGCGCTGGCCGAGCGGATTGACCAGCAGCAGGGCCAGAAACGACACCAGCAGCAACACCAGCAGCAGGGGCAGCCGCCACAACAGGCGCAGCCAGTGCATCAGTCGATCGCGCTGGTCGGCACGATGGCGGTGGTCAGGCGGCCAACACAGACCAGTTGCTGTTGCGGATTGTGCAGTCGCACATCCCAGACGTGCGTACTGCGACC
>CAZHRH010000089.1:1876-5703 GCA_964534475.1 uncultured Wenzhouxiangellaceae bacterium | reverse complement strand
CGACAAACTGCAGGCCAATGTGCGCGTCGAGGGTTTCGCGCAGGCCCTGGTTGAGCTGCTGCAGACTGCTGCCGCGGGCGAGAAAGTTATGTTTCATGTGGGTTCCTTCAGGTCTGCCGGATCACTGGTCTGGCGCTCATGGCCACACTGCCAGCAGGCGGCGAAACGGCTGCCATTGAGCTCGTGACAATGCGCGCAGCGCCAGTCGGGTTCATCCATGTTCTGGTCAGCATCGAATTGTTCCTGCAAGATGCGTATGGCGGTTTGTTCCTGGTGCGCCGGCACCCAAACCGAAGGTGCTGCACCCTGACTGTAGAGCACTTCCACGGCGACGCCCCAGAGCTCCATCTGTCTGAGCTGCACCGACAGCCCGGACGCTTCCAGCGCAACCTTGGCCATACCGGCCTGCAGTGGATCGTTGGCGACCAGTACGCGTTTCCAGTTCATTGGCTGGAAATCATCAGCGATTGCTCCATATCATCCCGGATTGTCATACTATTGTTTTCGATATCGTTTCCCATGCCAGATTTTAACGTCACCATCCGCGCCAGCGGCAAGCAATTCACGGTGCGCGCCGATGAGACCATTCTCAGCGCCGCCCTGCGCCAGGGCATCATGCTGTCTTATTCCTGTCGCAACGGCAGTTGCGGCAGTTGTCAGGGCCGCGTGCTGCAAGGACAGGTGCATTATCCCCAGCAGCCGCCACAGGCGCTGAACCAACAGCAGCTTGCTGCCGGTGAGGCGCTGTTGTGTCAGGCCGTGCCGCAATCTGATCTGATCATCCAGGCGCAGGAACTTGATGCCGTGCGCGATATTCCGGTGCGCCTGCTGCCGGCGCGCGTGCAAAGCCGGGATCTGCTGGCACCCAACGTGGCGCGACTGCGGCTGAAACTGCCGCAAGGTCAGCGGCTGCAGTATCTGGCCGGGCAGTATATCGATATCCTGCTCCCCGGCGGTGAGCGCCGCGCCTTTTCGCTGGCCAATGCACCGCACGAGGAAGCCGAGCTGGAACTGCACGTGCGCCATGTCGAGGGTGGTGATTTTACCGAGTACGTGTTCCATGAAATGCCGGAACGCGCCATTGTCCGCTTCGAGGGGCCGCTGGGCACCTTCTTTTTACGCGAAGATAGCACGCGCCCGATGCTGATGATGGGCGGCGGTACCGGTTACGCGCCGCTCAAGGCAATGCTGGAGCATGCCCTGCACAGCGGGCTGGAGCGTTCGGTGCATCTGTTCTGGGGTGCGCGCAACCGCGCCGAGCTGTATGCACTGGAGCAGGCGCGGGATTTTGCCCGTGCCAGCGAGCAGATTCGTTTCGATGCGGTGTTGTCGGAACCGGCGCCGGAAGATGACTGGCACGGTGCCACCGGCTGGGTGCATGAAGCCTTGTTGCATGACTATGCGCCAGAACTTGCCGACTACGATGTTTACATGAGCGGTCCGCCAGCCATGATCAGCGCCGCCCGCGAGGCCTTTTGCGCTGCCGGTCTGCCGCAACAGCAGTTGTTCTACGATTCGTTTGATTTCGCGCCGCGTTCTGGCGGCTGAAAATCGGCGGGCACCGAGCTTATATCGCCGTTGGCGCCATCGCTGTCAGCATGTTGTGTCGCTGCCGATGAAGTGACCTCGTTGCTGTTTGAGGCTTGGCCGGAGGCCAGGTCCCGATCATCTGAGTGCTTGTTTTCGACTGCTGCAGATGACGCTGCGTTGTCATCTGTGAGTGCGCGCTCGGCGTATATCGGTCGTAACTGGGCACTGGCAATGTGCTGGGGCTGACTGCTAGCGGAAGCGTCTGAGGTTGCCGCCTGCTCGGCCTGGCGGTCCTGCAGTTGCAGTGCATTATAGAAACAGTTGGCGGCGGCATCGCTGTCGCCTTGTTGTTGCAGCAGTTGGCCAAGCATTGAGTAAGTCGAGCTGTCCGCTTGCAGGCGCAGGCTTTCCTGCAGATGATCGCGTGCTTTGCCCCACTTCTTGTCCTGTAGATACAGTTGTCCCAGCAGACGCTGCAGGCTGGCGTTGTCGGGATGCTTGCGCTGCCACTTCTGCGCTCGCTGCAGGGCTTTTTCCAGTGGCTCCAGATGGGCGCGGGCATACAACTCGGCCAGAGGGGCATCGGGTTGACGCTGCAGCGCCTGGATCAGAACCGATTCGCTCAGGCGGGGGAAATCAAACCGCAGTGCCTGGCGCGCATAAGTGGCAATGACATCGGCATGCTCACGTTGGCCGCGCAGCAGGCTGTCCCAGCTTTTCTGCAGTTGTTCGGCGTCCTCGGCAGCCGCCAGCTCGTTGTTGATGCTGAGCCGCTCCAGGTCGGCGCTGCCATCGCGATCGAGCAATCCGGTTTTGCGCATGGCCGGCAGCAGACCACGCAAAGCTGCCCACTGGCCCAGCTCGCGATAACAATCCGCCAGCATGCGCAGCGCCTGGCGATGGCGGCGGCGCTGTTGCAGGCAATGTTGTAACAACGGTACAGCGCGGGCGTACTGTTGCTTGTTGATCAACAGGCGCGCTTTGCTCAACTGGATCAGAAAACGGGTGCGGGCATGGCCATCGTCCGCTGCGCTCAGGTACTGCTGCTGACGCTGTGCACTGGCTTCGGCATCATCGCCGTGACCATCGGCGGCACGCGCCGCGGCCAGAAAGCCGGCCACAGGTGCGGCGCGGCTGGCGGCGGCCTTGCTCAGTGCTTTCTCTGCCTGCTGCCAGTTGCCCTCGGCCAGTGCCAGCAGACCGTTCTCCAGCCGGCGTCGGGCCAGATTGGCGGCGGCGCGGCGCGGCAGACTCAACAGCCAGAACGTAAACTTGACGGTGATCATCAGCAGCAGCAACAAGGCCAGCAGCACCAGCACGTTGCTTTCGATGGTCCACTGACCGAGTTCGATCAGTACATAGCCGGCATCCTGGCGCACCAATGGTGCCAGCGCCACGGCGCAGAGCAGGGCACCCAGCGCCAGGATGATGGTGATCCAGTGCTTCATGCCGGCCTACTGACGCTGCGCGGTGAGGCTGGTCTGCAGCTTGTCCAGCGCCTGCATGGCCTGCTCCGGCGCTGGCCAGTCCGGCTGTAACTGAATCTGCCTGAGTTCATCCAGACGCTGTCTGGCGGCAGTGACCCCGCGATTGTCGCCGGCAAACCATTGTTCGATGAAAGCATCAATACTGTCGAGGGTGTTGTGCCAGGCATCCTCGCGGCCCTGCAGCGCAAGCAGTGCGGCGGTGCGCCATTGCATTTGCAGATGATGTTTCAGCTTGCCTTGCTCATCGACGCTCAACTGTGGTTGGTCGGTCTTGCGCACGGTGACCAGATGGCCCAGTTGCTGGCGCAGTTGTTGCCAGGCACCGCTGTCCTTGTTGCTGTCAGCGGCGGGTTTATCCAGCTCGGTTGAGTCTGGCTCTGACTGGGTACGCAACGGCCAGTTGCCGGCGGCATCGGCCAGGCCGTTAAGCTCGGCGATGATACTGTCCAGATCCGGCGCTGTGATACTGGCAATTTCTGCGCGCTCGCTGATTAATTGCTGTTCAATGTTGCTCAACTCTGTGGCGGCCATGGAGGCCGTCGTATCGGTCGTCTGCCGCAGCATGCGAACGGCCATGTCGTAAGCCTGCAGCGCCGCCTGCTGATTGCCGTTGAGTTGCAGTTGTCGCTGCGCACTGCGCAGCAGCGAGTTGATCTCGTCGAGCCGCTGTTGCAGCCGCAGCAGGTCGAATTGACGCTGCTGTTCGGCTTCGTTGTCGTTTTGCCGCGCGCGCAACTGTGCCAGCGTGGTTTCCAGTGCATCAAGGCGGCGCGTCAGATTTTGTTGTTGGCCCTGCAAAGTGTTCAGGCT
>CAZHRH010000089.1:0-1776 GCA_964534475.1 uncultured Wenzhouxiangellaceae bacterium | reverse complement strand
TATACGTCTGAAACAAGCTGCCAGCACGGATAAAATCCGGCGCGGACAAACCTTGACGCTATGCTCCTGCCAGTTCCCGCAACTGCTGTGCCAGATTGTTGGTATCCGGTGAATTTGCAATGATTATTGTAACAGCATCAAGTTGTTGCAGAAGCCGTTGCTGGCGCGCGGACAGGACCAGATGCCGACCGCACATGATACGCTGCCAGATTTTGCCAGGTTCAGCATGCGCTTGGTTGCTGGCATGCAACTGCTGCTGCAAAAAGCGGATGGAAGTTGAACTGGTCCACAACGTCAACAGATCACCGGACCAGTCAGCAATGGTTTGCACTGCTGCCGGCTCAAGCCGGGCCGGGATCCGGCGGTACACCGCCAGCTCGTCGGCAACCGCACCGCGCTGCTGTAATGTGGTGAGCAATTTATCGCGCCCGCCGGGCGCATTCAGGATGAGTATGCGCTGGTCGCTGATGTGTTGCAGTCTGGAGTGCTGCAACAGCCCTTCGCTGGTACTGCTGCTATCGGCAGGTGGCGCAATGATGTCGCTACCGGTCATGCCATGCTGGCGCAGTAAGCGCTGCAGGCAGTGTCGTGATCCCTGCCCCAGCACCGCCATGGTCGGCCACTTCGAGGTTGCTGCTGAGGCCTCAGCCAACAGACTGAACGTTTGTTCAATGGCATTGATGCTGGTAAATATCCATACATCCTGCTGCACCGCAGCCAGCAGTTGACTGCGCACCTGCTCTGGCTGTTGCGGGCCGGCAATGGCCATGCCGGGCAGTTGCACGCAGGGCAGGTGCAGTTGCTGCAGTGCCTGCTGCAAGGCTGCACTGGTGCTTTCCGGGCGTGTGTTGATGATCAAATGCATGGCGCGACTGGGCCTGACAAACTTTGCTCAATTATGCACCAGCGGGATCTGACTGTGCCGATGTCCTTGATTGAGCAAAAAAGCTATTGTATGGTTTATGCATACTTGCGCATATTAGCGTTTGCAAGCAATTAACTGATTTGCCGGTATTATTAAAGTCACATAGGTCAAAACGGCGGTAGGAGAAGATTATGAATCACAAATGTATCAGGAAAACGCTGGTATTAGCGTTGTTGCTGGTTGCGCCTCTGGTGCAGGCACAACTCATTAACTCAACTGGCCCGCTGGGCGGCGCCACCAATGCCAAGCTGACGCTGCAGATGATCCAGCAGCGCGCTGACATTGCGTATGCGCGGGGTCAGGATCGCCGTGCCTGGAAACTTTACCAGCAACTTGCAGACGTGGGCGACAAGTTCGCCCAGTTTCGTATCGCCAGCATGTATGAGGACGGCCGCCATGTCGATCGCGATCTGGTAAAGGCGCACAGTTGGGCGGCGCTGGCAGCAGAAACCGGACGCCAGGAATTCCGTCACTATCAAGCGTCGCTCAGAACCCAGCTCGATGCCAAACAATTGGCCATGTCGGAGCAGTTGACGGCTGATCTGATCGCTGACTATGGCATCTTCAAGCAGGCGATGGCGGCGCTGGATCTGATGCGCGATCGGGTATCGAGTTGTACCGGCTCGCGCGTGGGCAGCCGTTGTGACCGGGTCAGCAGCTCCACGCTGGGTTGCAGTATCGCCAGCGACTCTCCGCCTGACCTGACCTGCCTGCGCATCGGCAGTCTGGGCCTGACAGACATCAGCGGGTCTTTCCCGGCCAGCCTGCGTCGCATCGAAGTGGCACTGGACGTGTTCGTCAACGAGTACAACCCCGGTCGCGTTGAACTGGGCGACTTTGGCTGGCTTGAA
>CAZHRH010000088.1:0-9098 GCA_964534475.1 uncultured Wenzhouxiangellaceae bacterium | reverse complement strand
AAGGCAGATCTGGTTCAGTCTTTCTGGTACAGCTTTTCGCCGGCTTCGATGGCCACCGTCAGATTGTTACCCGGCGGCGGCAGCGGGCAGGTGGAAAAACGCGTGAACGCACAGGGCGGGTTGTAGGCCTTGTTGAAATCCAGTTCTGTAACGCCATTCAAGTTCGGATAATCGGCATATAGAAAGCGTCCGGCACCATAGGTTTGCCGGCCGCTGGTGGCATCGGTCATGACAATGAACAGTTGCTCGCTGCCTTCCTCGACCAACGCCTCCAGCCGCTGTTTTTTGCCGTCGATGGTGAATTCCAGCGCTCCGGGATTGGGCATTGTCACTTCTTGACCAAGCACATTGGTGATGCTCATGCTGGTGCCCGGCGGATGTGATACGTACTTCGCGCGCAGACGCCATTTTGGATCAATGGGAAAATAGTCCAGCCCCTTGAATCCGGTCAAAGTCCGCGCTTCACGGTCACGCACGCGAACGGCCAATTGATCGCGACGAATGATATGAAAGCTCAGATTGCCAGCACCGACCACGGTCGGCCCGCTCTGATCGTCTGCCTGGTCGTCCACCACCAGCGCCGCCAGCGGCACCGCTTTGCCATTGACCAGTACACCGCTGTCATCGGCTGGCAAAAACGCCACCTTGCCATCGCGCACTGATATTGTGCCCCAATAATCCGGCCCGCCCGGCAGCCTGATTTGCATATCCTCGCCACTACCCATGCTGCTGGAACCATCCCGCAACCACTTGAATCCTGCCAGCGACAGCCAACCCTGCGGATGTTTCAGCGAGCTTTCACGCTTGATTTGCCACTGGCGGATTTCATGCTTGTAAATGGCATCCTGGCGATAATATTCTTCGCGCCGCTGCTCATAGACTTTTTGCGCCACCGCCACCGACATGCCATCGATCGCCAACAGCAGCAACAGTCCATAGAGCAAACAGGCCCGACGACCGCGTAGCTCAGACACGCCCATAAACATCCTCGAATCGCTCAATATCATCTTCGCCAAAATAGTTACCGGTCTGCACCTCAATCAAATGCAAATCCTCGTGGCCGGGATTTTCCAGCCGATGCAAGGTCTGCAGCGGTATCCAGGCAGATTCGTTTGCCTGCAGCAATTTTTCTTCATCACCGACGCGCACTTTGGCGAGACCGCGAATCACCGTCCAGTGCTCGGAACGATACTGATGCCGCTGCAGTGACAGCACCTGCCCCGGTTTCACCACCAGGCGCTTAACCTTGCAGTCTTCGGCGTCTTCCAGCACCGTATAGCTACCCCAGGGGCGATGCACGGTGCTGTGAAACACAGCCGCTTCGTGCTGTTCGTCCTGTAACTGGCTGACAATGGCGCGCACCTCCTGCGAGCGCTCGCGATCGGCCACCAGCACGGCATCACCGGTATCGACAATGATCAGATTGGTGACACCGACCGCAGCGATCAGTCGCTGATCAGACTGCACAAAGCAGTGCTGCACATCGGCCAGCTTGACCGGGCCGCGCAGGTGATTGCCCATATCATCAGCTTCATACAACTCGCTGATCGCTTTCCAGGAGCCGATATCGCTCCAGCCCAGATCGGCATCCACCACCGCCACATTATCCGCTTTTTCCATCACCGCGTAATCAACCGAAATCGACGGCAGTTCGGCGTAAGCCACCGCCGGCAGTTCCAGCGGCCTCGCAGCAGAATCCTCCAGCTCCTGCCACAGCTCCAGTACCGCAGCATGCAGTGTCGGCTGCAGTGATTGCAGTGCCTGCAGATAATCCTCGCAGCGAAAACAGAAAATACCGGCATTCCAGCGATAATTGCCATCATCCAGGTACTGCTTCGCCGTGGCCAGATCCGGTTTCTCCACGAACTCATCCACCACCGCCGCAGCCGCTGACAGTCGCTCACCGAGACGAATATAGCCATAACCGGTCTCGGCATGCGTGGGCTGAATGCCGAAAGTGACCAGGTGGCCATCGGCAGCCCGCCGCGCGGCTTCGCTGACGGCCGTGGCAAAGCGGTCCTGCTTGCGTACCAGGTGATCGGCCGGCATCACCAGCATGCAGGCATCACCGCCATGGCGGGCGGCGATGGACAATGCTGCCATGGCAATGGCCGGGGCCGTGTTGCGCGCGCTGGGTTCAAGAATAAAGCGGCAGTGATTGTTTTCTCCGATCACCTGCTGATAGATATCACGGGTATAAAAATAATAATCGCGCGCCGTCACCGTCAGCACTTCATCACTGTCGGCCACCGCCAGTGCCCGGCGCAGGGTTTTTTCTGCCAGCGACTGACCATCGGCAAGCTGCATAAACGGTTTTGGATGGGCCTGGCGCGAGACCGGCCACAAGCGGGTTCCGGCGCCACCGGATAGAATCACGGGTATAAGCATGGTCAGTGTTTACTCGATGTTGTTGCGGTAAATTGTTAGAGTCAGGTGTTGCTGCTATTGTTACTGTACACCTGCATAATCAATGCTGGCCGTTGTTTGACTCCGCACTGATTAGCTTTCACTCAGCATCCTGCAACCAGCCCAGCGTGGCTTGACGAATGGATTCGCGGCCAGCGGCGACACAGCCAAAGCGCTGCTTGAATGCAATGCTGTCCAGCAGCACAGCGGGCGGGCGCTTTGCCTGTTGCGGATAGGCATCACTGCCGCAGGCATGCAGACTGGTCGTTTCCGGAACCACATTGGCTGCTGCCAGGACAGCATGAATTTCCCGGGCAAAATCATACCAGCTCATCCCATCCACGCCGGCCAGATGATACAAACCGGCATTGAACCCGTGCTGAACAGCATTTGCGGTCAACACCTGCCAACTGCAACGGGCAATGTCCATGCTCCAGGTCGGACAGCCAGTCTGATCATCCACCACGTGCAGCGGCTGGCCCTGACACATGCGTGCGGCAATGGTGTGCAGAAAGTTGCGGCTCGGACCGCCGTACACCCAACTGGTGCGCAACAGCAGATAACGACATCCACTGTCCATAATAGCCCGATCACCGGCCAGCTTGCTGTCGCCATAGGTATTCAGCGGAGCCGGCACGTCGGCTTCGACATAAGCCGAGTTTTTACTGCCGTCGTAAACATAGTCGGTGGAATAATGCAGCAACAGCGCATCCTGTCGACGTGCCTGTGCAGCCAACAGCGCCGGCAACTCGGCATTCATTTGCCAGGCTGCCTGCGACTGCTGCTCGGCTGCGTCTACCGCAGTCCACGCCGCGGCATTGATGATGACATCAAAGCGCTGTTGCTGCAGCAGCGCGGTGAGCTCAGCGAAATCTGTCAGATCTGTGATCACATTGCGCGTTTTGTCGCTGCCAGCATCACTGGCTGCATCTGCAGGTGGTCGACGCCACAGATTGACCAGCTCCACAGCAGCAGGTTGCAGACGGCGCAAAGCCGTGCCGATCTGGCCACCGGCACCGGTGAGCAGCACTTTCACCGTGCAACACCCGGCCACGGCGGCAAACGTTCAGCGGCAAGCGCGTGCAACTGCGGCGCTGCCGCATCCTTATCGGATAAGCCCGTCACCGGCAACGGCCAGTCAATGCCGATATCGCTGTCCTGACAATGAATGGCTGCATCACAATCCGGCGCATACAAAGCGCTGCAGTGATAAACAAACAAAGCCTGCTCGCTGAGCACCTGAAAACCGTGCGCGAAACCTGCTGGAATCCATAGCTGATGGGCATTGTCGGCGCTGAGCTCGACGCTGATCCAGCGACCGAAATCCGGCGAACCGTGACGAATGTCCACGGCGACATCAAACACCCTGCCGGCCAGCACCTGCACCAGCTTGCCCTGAGGCTGCGGCTGCTGGTAATGCAGTCCGCGCACCACGCCATACCCCGACATGGAAACATTGCACTGCGGCATCTGCGCCGGCAGACCGAGTTTTGCATAGCGCTCTGCGTTCCAGCATTCCATGAACCAGCCGCGCGCATCGCCAAAACGCTGCGGCTGGATCAACAATACTTCCGGCAGCGCCGTGGCATGTACCTCCAAGTCAAGCATCCAAACCATCCGGATCGGTCTGTGCCACCGCCTGCAGGTATTCGCCGTAGCCACTGGCCAGCAAAGGTTCGGCCAGCGCCAGCAACTGCGCTTGATCGATCCAGCCCTGACGGTAAGCCAGCTCTTCCGGACAGCTTACGCGCAGCCCCTGTCGAGATTCGATGGTTGAGATATAACTGGACGCCTGCTGCAGGGAATCGTGCGTGCCGGTATCCAGCCAGGCATATCCACGCCCCATGCGCTCGACCTGCAGCGCCGATTGTTCGAGATAAATGCGATTGAGATCGGTGATCTCGAGTTCTCCGCGCACGGAAGGCTTCAGGCTGGCCGCATATTCCGGTGCCTTGGCATCGTAAAAATACAAACCGGTTACGGCATAGGCCGATTTCGGCTGCGCTGGTTTTTCCTCGATACTCAACGCGCGTCCGTCGCGGTCCATCTCGACCACGCCATAGCGCTGCGGATCACGCACCTGGTAGGCAAATACCGTGGCGCCGCGGCGGCGCTGATCGGCCTGACGCAGCAATGGGGTCAAGCCGCTGCCGTGAAATATATTATCGCCCAGAATCAGGCAACTGGGACGACCGCCGAGAAACTCGCCGGCCAGAACCAGCGCCTGCGCAAGACCGGCCGGCTGCGGCTGTAAAGTGTAGCTGATGCGCATGCCCCATTGGCTGCCATCTGCGAGCAGATGCTGAAACAGGTGCTGCTCATGCGGCGTGGTAATGACGATGATGTCACGCATGCCGGCACGCATCAGCGTGCTCAGCGGGTAGTAAATCATCGGTTTGTCATACACCGGCAGCAGTTGTTTACTGACCACCTTGGTCACCGGGTACAAGCGCGTGCCGGTGCCACCGGCGAGAATGATACCGCGCCGCTCTAGCTGTGCCGGATTGTTCATAATTATGCTTCTTGCTGCTCTGCTGCAGTGGATTGACTGGCAGTATGAGCCTGTCCGAGGCGTTCGCCCCGATAAGCCTGGCGCGCTGCCGCGACCCATTCCGGGTGCTGCAGGTACCACTGCACTGTGGCACGCAGACCAGCGGCAAAATCCATCTGTGGGCGCCAGCCAAGCTCATGCTGTAAACGGCTGGCATCCACAGCATAGCGCTGGTCGTGCCCGGGACGATCGTCAACATGGCGGATCAGGTCGCGACTGTGACCCGCAGCCGGACGCAGTTCGTCGATAAGATCACAAATCATGCCGACGATATCGATATTGCGTTGTTCATTGTCACCGCCGACGTTATACACCCGCCCCGGCTGGCCGGCTGCGAGCATTTGCTGCAAAGCACGCACGTGATCGGCCACGTGCAGCCAGTCGCGCACCTGCGTGCCCTGGCCATACACCGGCAGTGATTCACCAGCGAGTGCTTTCAATGTCATCAACGGAATCAGCTTTTCCGGATACTGATGACTGCCGTAGTTGTTGGAACAGTTGGAGATGATCACCGGCAACCCGTAGGTATGCTGCCAGGCACGGGCCAGATGATCGGCAGCGGCTTTGCTGGCGGCATAGGGTGAATTCGGCCGATACGGTGAGTCCTCGTTGAAGCGGCCCTCGCTGCCCAGGCTGCCATACACCTCATCGGTAGAGACATGCAGAAAGCGAAACCGCTGCTGCGCGGGCACATCCAGCGCCGACCAGTACTGCAAGGCCTGCTGCAGCAACTGCTGGGTGCCGTTGATGTTGGTATGGACGAACACTAGTGGTGCATCGATGGAGCGATCGACATGGCTCTCGGCGGCGAAATGAACCAGCGCCTGTGGTCGATACTGAGCCAGCAATGCGGCGACCCGTTTGCCATCGTTGATGTCGGCATCGACCTGCCGGTGTCGCGCCGGATCAATATCTGACAGCGTCAGCGGACAGGCGGCATAGGTGCGCTTGTCCAGGTTGATGATGTGGAGGGCAGCGTCAGCGGCAAGGCTGTCACGTATGAAATGACTGCCGATAAAGCCGCAGCCACCGGTGACCAGCCAGCAAGGTGCATGGCGACTGGCGAAAGTTTGGTTCATCACTCAGAACGGTATGTCGTCATCCTCAAACGGCGCCGGCGTAGATTCACCACCCTGCGACGATGGCGCATTATACTGGTTGCTACCGCCGTTATCGTTCAGCGGCGCGCTGCCGCCACCACCACGGCCACCGAGCATCTGCATCTCGCTGGCTTTGATTTCGGTGGTGTAGCGATCCTGGCCGGATTGATCCTGCCACTTGCGCGTCTGGATTCTGCCTTCGATATAGACCTGACTGCCTTTGCGCAGATATTCACCGGCGATTTCGCCCAGCTTGGCCCACATCACCACCCGATGCCACTCGGTCTGCTCAACATTCTCACCGGTGTTTTTGTCGCGCCAGCTTTCTGTTGTCGCCACATTGATGGTGGTAACGGTGATGCCGCTCTGCGTCGAGCGCACTTCCGGGTCTGCACCCAGATTGCCAATGATGATTGCCTTGTTAATGCCCCGTGCCATGCTCTTGTCTCCAACTGAAGCCGTTACAATATTAGTTACCTGACAAGTTATATTGTATGCCATCCTCTGACCGAATGCTGCCCGATCCATGCCGCTTCTGCATCCATTGGCGATCGCCAACCGATCAAAGTAGCGCGCCAAAGGTAATCTTTCACGTATAATTGCCGTTTATGTCAAGCTCCTCCGAACATGCGGTCGCCGTCGATGCGATCTCCCATCTGACCTGCGATGACATGCTGGAAGTCGATCGGCTGATCCGGCAATCTCTGCATTCGGATGTGGTGTTGGTCAACCAGATCGCAGAATACATCATCAATAGCGGCGGCAAGCGCCTGCGCCCGGTGCTGCATCTGCTGGCAGCAAAAAGTTGCGGCTACAGCGGCAAACAGCACATTCGCCTGGCTGCGATCATCGAGTTCATCCACACCGCCACCCTGCTGCACGATGATGTGGTGGATGAATCCGATCGCCGCCGCGGTCAGGAAGCAGCACACACGGTATGGGGCAATGCCGCCAGCGTGCTGGTGGGTGACTTTCTGTATTCGCGCAGCTTCGAGATGATGGTGGATGTCGGCAGCATGCCGGTGATGGCCATATTGGCGCGCGCCACCAACGTCATTGCCGAAGGCGAAGTCCAGCAACTGATGCATCTGGGCAATGCCGCCTTGAATGAAACCCAGTATCTGCGTGTGGTCGAGGACAAGACCGCCAGACTGTTCCGCGCCGCTGCCGAGCTGGGCGCAGTGATTGCCGAACAGGATACCGAAACCTGCGGCGCCATGGCGCGTTTCGGCACCCAGCTCGGGGTGGCCTTCCAGGTCATGGATGATGTGCTGGATTACACTGCCGATCAGGACCAACTGGGCAAATCACTCGGCGATGATCTGGCCGAAGGCAAAACCACGCTGCCGCTGATATATGCGCGCATGGCCGCCGAGCCTGACGACCGTGATCGCCTGGATGAAATCATCAGCAACGGACAGCGCGAACGCCTGACTGAAGTGCACGCCATCCTGCTCGCCACCGGCGCCATTCGCCGCGCGCATTTGCGCGCCGAGCAGATTGCCAATCAGGCCGCGCAGGAACTGCAGGCACTGCCCGACTCAATCTATCGTCAGGCACTGCTGGAGCAGTGCCAGCTCGCTGTGCATCGACAATGCTGAATGACCCAACGGCAGCGGCTCATCCTCTAACCAAGCCAACTTCCGAGTACCCTGAGCATGGCCCACATTCAACCTTTGCCCGCCTCCCACACGCCGGAACTTAAAGAACATTTTCAGGTATTTGAAAAAATACTTGGCTTTGTCCCCAACAGCCTGCTCACCATGCAGCGCAAGCCGAAAATGGTCGCCGGATTTGCCGCGCTGACCGAGTCCATGATGGGCCCGGACAGCGAGGTCGATCTCGGTTTCAAACGCCTGCTGGCGCACTTTGCCAGCAGCGCTGCCGGTTGCCGCTACTGCCAGGCGCATTCGCTGGTCGCCGCACGCATCCACGGCATTGCTGACGACAAGCTGGCCGCCCTGTGGGATTACCAGAGCAGCCCGCTGTATTCTGAGGCCGAACGCGTCGCGATGGATTTTGCCCTGGCTGCCGGCAGTGTGCCCAACGCGGTCGACAATGACATCATGCAGCGAATGAAGCAGCACTGGACGGAAAACCAGATCCTGGAGATTCTAGGTGTGATCAGCCTGTATGGCTTCCTCAACCGCTGGAACGACTCACTCGCCACCGAACTGGAAGACGCGCCGAAAGCGCTGGCCGAGGAGATGCTGCAAGGGCAGAACTGGAATGCCGGCAAGCATGGCAAAGAATAAGCCACTGCATTTGATATGCCTTGTCAACGCTGATGAAAAGCATTATATTAGATGTATCTTAACTATTTTCCTGTCTGGCTGACCCTGCCAAGCATCAATGTACAAGGAGATCAAAATGCAAGATATGTCTCATGCCAGCCTGCAGCAATGCGCAGCAGAAGAATGTCAAGCCGTCCAGGTGCAAGATGACAAGCTGTGCGGCGCAGCGCCCGAGCAGCAGGCACTGCATAAACTGGCGGCATCCGGCCTGAAAACGATGGTCGATTTTCGTCCTGCCAGCGAGTGGTCATGTCTGGACTGGGAGCAACAGGTGGCAGCAGCCGGTATCGACTATCGGCATTTTCCGGTGACCGCTGTGGCTTACCTGACGCCAGACATCACTGCGGCAGTATGGGACTTGTGGCAGGACCAGAGCGCGCAGCCAACGCTGATGTTCTGTGCCAGCGGCAACAGAGCTGCAGCAGCGCTGGCGCTGGCTGCGGTCAGACATGGCGAGATGGACCAGCAGCAGGCGCTGGCACTGGGTCAAAAGGCGGGTTTAACGAAGATGCTGCCTGCGGTACAGCAGTGTGAGGAATTCAGCCGGCGACATTCTGGATGAAGCAATAGTCACCCGATATGGCCTCAGTCAGGCTGGCAGAATTGCCGGTACAACTCACCGATCAGGCTGGTGACAGCGGCGCTGGCCAGCGAGTAATAGATGGTCTGCTGATCGCGCCGGGTTTTCACTACGCCACTGTGACGCAATACCGCAAGATGCTGCGACAAGGCTGACTGCGACAGTGG
>CAZHRH010000087.1:0-9117 GCA_964534475.1 uncultured Wenzhouxiangellaceae bacterium | reverse complement strand
GTTCAGCACTTGTCACGCAAACCACTGTCTGCATGTGGCATAATGTTCGGCTAATTGCACTTTTCTGCACAGTTCTGTCCGTCAACGCAGCAGATCATGAAAAACGCGCAGGGTACCGGAAAGCGTACGGCTGCTTGGTATGCTTGACTGCCGACCATACATTCTCAAGATCACTCGGTCTTGTAACACTTTGAGGAGCAACAATGAATTTCTTGATTGATGCAGCATCAGCGCAAGCTGGTAATGCGCCGGCAGGTGGCGGTTTGATGTCCTTTCTGCCACTGATTCTGCTGTTTGTGGTGTTTTACTTCATCTTGATACGGCCGCAAATGAAGCGTGCCAAGGAGCATCGCAAGATGGTCTCGGAGCTGGCAGTCGGTGATGAATTGCTCACCAATGGCGGTCTGCTCGGTGTGGTGCGTCAGGTCGGTGAGACGTTCCTCGACGTTGAGCTGGGCAGCAACATGACGGTCAAAGTGCACAAGCATCAGGTCGCCAGCGTGCTGCCCAAAGGCACCTGGAAAGCCGCCACCAAATCGGGCGGCGGCAAGTCCGGCAAGGGCAAAAACCAGTCCTCAGGCGGCAAATCGTCAGGCGACAAGTCGAAGGCGATAGCAGACAGTTCCGCCGCTGCCAAAGACGACGGTGACAATAACACCTGACCCAAACACTAAAACCCGACAAAATAATTCCGCACAGAGTTCACTCTGCCAGCACAAGCCACCAGGTCCTTGCATGAACCAATATCCATTGTGGAAAAATCTGCTGATCGTCATCGTCATCGCCATCGGTGCTCTTTATGCCGCCCCGAACCTGTTCGGTGACGATCCCAGCGTGCAGATATCATCTTCCCGCTCGCAGGCATTGCCGGCCGATCTTGAGGCCAGCATAACGACCACGCTGAATCAGGAAGGCATTGATATCAAAGCCATCGAAGCCGACAGTCAGCGACTGCTGGTGCGGCTGGAGAATACCGATCAGCAGATCCGCACGCAGGAAGTGCTCAGCGAAAGCCTGGGCCGGCAATACGTGACTGCATTGAACCTTGCTCCGGCGACACCCGGCTGGCTGCGTGCCATGGGTGCGGTGCCGATGGTGCTGGGGCTGGATCTTCAGGGCGGTGTGCACTTTCTGATGGAAGTGGACATGCAGACCGCCGAGCGCCAGCAGCAGGAGCGGGTCGTGGATGAAGTGCGTACCGCGCTGCGCGAAGCCGAGATCCGCTACCAGTCGGTCACGGCCAGCGGTCGCAGCATCACGGCGGTGTTGCGCAACGCCGAGCAGATTGATGCAGCGGCATCGGCCGTGGCCAGACAAAACCCGGAACTGGGACTGGATAGCACTGAGCGCAATGGTGATATGGCGCTGGTGGCGCGGATCACCGACGACACCATCCGCGACTTGCGCCAGCGCTCGATCGAGCAGAATATCGTCACCTTGCGCAATCGCGTCAACGAACTTGGCGTGGCCGAGCCGATCGTGCAGCAGCAGGGCGAAGACCGCATTGTGGTGCAGCTTCCCGGCGTGCAGGACACGGTGCAGGCGAAACGCATCATCGGTGCCACGGCGACGCTGGAATACCGTGCCGTGGACACCGAAAACGATGCCCAGGCTGCCGCCAACAGCGGCCGCATCCCGCCGACATCCAGGCTGTATTACGATCGCAACGGTCAGCCGGTGCTGCTGAAAAAGCGTCTGATCGTGTCCGGTGATCAGTTGATCGGCGCCAACTCCGGTTTTGATCCGACCAGTGGCTCACCGATGGTGTCGGTGACGTTGGATAGTGCCGGGGCTCGGCGCATGTTCGATTTCACCACCGAGAATGTCGGCAAGCCGATGGCGGTGCTGTACATTGAAGACCGCTACGATCCGGAACTCGGTCGCAACCGCCGCGTCGAGGAAGTGATTTCGGTGGCCAACATCCGCGAGCCGTTCGGCAAGCGTTTTCAGACCACCGGTCTGGGCAGCTCGGATGAAGCCGCCAATCTGGCGCTGTTTCTGCGCGCCGGCGCTCTGGCAGCCCCGGTGCAGATTGTCGAGGAACGCACCATCGGTCCCAGCCTGGGTCAGGAAAACATCGACAAGGGCTTTATGTCGGTGGTGATTGGCTTCGCCCTGGTGCTGGTGTTCATGGCCCTGTACTACAAGATGTTCGGTCTGTTTGCCAACGTCGCGCTGATGCTCAACCTGGTGCTGATCGTGTCGGTGCTGTCGATGTTCGGTGCCACGCTGACGCTGCCGGGCATTGCCGGTATTGTTTTAACTGTGGGCATGGCGGTGGACGCCAATGTGCTAATCTTCGAGCGCATCAGGGAAGAGCTGCGCAACGGCAACAGCCCGCAGAACAGTATCCGTTCCGGTTACGACAAGGCTTTTTCCACCATTGCCGATGCCAACGTCACCACGCTGATCGCCTCGATTGCCCTGTTCGCCTTCGGTACCGGCCCGATCAAGGGCTTTGCCGTGACTTTGAGCATCGGTATTTTGACCTCGATGTTCACTGCCATTCTGGTCACCCGGGCGCTGGCCAATAAACTGTATGGCCAGCGCAAACAGCTCAAAGCGCTTGCGATTTGATCCGGCAATAGCGATTGAGTAGCAGAGAGAATTTATGGAATTTTTCAAAAAACAAACGCACATCGACTTTCTCAAGCTGCGCCGGGCGGCGTTTATCCTGTCGGTTTTGTTGATCGTTGCTGCGGCCACGTCGCTGCTGACCCGTGGTCTTAATTTCGGGCTCGATTTTACCGGTGGCACGCTGATTGAAGCCGGCTTCGAGCAGGCGGTGGAGCTGGACGCCGTGCGCAGCAGCCTGGATGCGGGCGGATTTGAGGATTATGTCGTGCAGCAGTTTGGCGATGCCTCATCCATCGCCGTGCGGCTGGCGCCACGCGCTGAAGAAGAAAGCAGCGCCGAACTCAGCAGCGCCGTGCTGGAGGCTCTGGAGCAATCCGGCCAGGGCGCAATCGACATCCGCCGGGTCGACTATGTCGGTCCACAGATCGGCAAGGAGCTGGCAGAAAAGGGCGCTCTGGCCATGTTCTGGGTGCTGCTGGGCATTCTTGCTTACGTGTCGATCCGTTTCCAGTGGCGTTTTTCGGTGGGCGCGGTGTCGGCGCTGGTGCACGACATCATCATTACCACAGGCATTCTGTCGTTCACTCACATACAGTTCGATCTGACCGTGGTGGCAGCGCTGCTGGCGGTGATCGGCTACTCGCTGAACGACACCATCGTGGTGTTTGACCGCATTCGCGAAAACTTCCAGGGCATGCGCAAAACCGGCCCGGTTGAAGTGATCAATACCTCGATCAACCAGATGATATCGCGCACCATCGTCACTTCCGGCACCACCTTGCTGGTGCTGGCAGCGCTGTACATCTTTGGCGGTGAAGCGATCTCCGGTTTTGCCCTGACCCTGATCATCGGTATCATCATCGGTACCTATTCATCCATTTACGTGGCCAGTGCGATCACGCTGCGACTGGGCGTGAGTCGCGAAGATCTGCTCGAAACCAAGGTGGAAAAAGAAGGCGCCAATCTCGACTCAATGCCATAATGGCACTGCAGATGATTGGCTGTAAGCCCTCATCGCCCGGGCAGTCATGGCTGCATTGGCGCGGGTAACTGCTGGCAGGAGACGCCGCATGTAAGCCCGTGCAGGCTCGACAGCGGCCATCCCTGGCCGCAGACGCCCCCGGCAGCAGCTACCCGCACCGTCCGCGGGGGAATTATGACGATTGGCTTTTTCGAGGTGTGCTGATGAACAACAAAATTTTGCTGACCACAGGGCTGCTGGCGCTGGTGCTGGCGGCTTGTGTCACCATCAACGTCTACTTTCCTGAGGCGGCAGCGCGTGAAGCGGCTACTGAATTCATCAGTGGTGTGCTCAATGATCCTGATGCCGAAGTGATCGATTCCAGCGCCAGCGACAACACTGAGCCGGATGGATCGGTCTGGCTGCAGTCACCTGCGCAGATACCGTCTCCAGCATTGGCCGCTCAGCGTCGTGCCCCCATGCTGGTCTTGCTTGATCTGCTGATCCCGGCAGCGCAGGCGCAGCAGAACATCAATATCGATATCAACACGCCTTCCATCCGTGCCATTCAGCAGCGCATGCGTGAGCGCCAGCAGACTGTGCTGAAAGACTATTACGACGCTGGCGCGATCGGTCTGGACAACAACGGCCTGGTGCAGATCCGTGATCGCTCGGCGGTGGGTTTGTCCGAGCGCACGCCGATGCAGCAGGCAGTGAACGCCGACAACCAAGATCGCAATGCTGTGTATCGTGAAATCGCCGTAGCCAACGGCCATCCAGAGTGGGAAGACAATATCCGCAGCATTTTTGCCGAGCGCTGGATCGCGATGGCACCGTCTGGCTGGTACTACCGCGACAACAACGGTAACTGGCAGCAGAAGTAACCGGCTGCGGGTGAAAACTCAGCCGCAAGCCGGTGATCTGGTGCAGATCACCGATCTCAGTCATGACGGTCGCGGCGTTTGCCGGGTCAACGGCAAGACCGTGTTTGTGCACGGCGCGCTGCCGGATGAGCAGGTGCAGTTGCGCTTTCTCAAGCGCCAGCGCAAATTTGATGAAGCCGAGGCCGTCAGTATTGCCAGCGCTAGCAGTGAGCGCGTCACTCCGCGCTGTGAGCATGTCGACTTTTGCGGCGGCTGCGCGCTGCAGCATCTGGGCATTGCTCAGCAGCGTCATTTCAAGCAGCAGCAATTGCTGGAGAATCTGCGTCGGATCGGACACCTGCAAATCGAGGACACGCAACTGGCACCGCCGCTGGTTGCCGCCGACTGGGGCTATCGGCGCAAAGCCAGGCTCAGCGTGCGTTATGTGCACAAGAAGCAGCGCGTGCTGGTCGGCTTTCGTGAGCGCAAGGGCAAGTTTGTTGCCGATTGCCGACATTGTCATGTGCTG
This sequence comes from uncultured Wenzhouxiangellaceae bacterium, assembly GCA_964534475.1. Classification (GTDB taxonomy): domain Bacteria; phylum Pseudomonadota; class Gammaproteobacteria; order Xanthomonadales; family Wenzhouxiangellaceae; genus JAHJQV01. The sequence goes on along the minus strand of CAZHRH010000087.1, from coordinate 4,187 downwards.
CATCCGGCCATCGGTGAGCGCCTGGAGGATTTGGCGGAACTGATCCAGGCCATGTCCATCCGCGAGCACGTACCGCAGCTTGAAGTCGCTTGCGGTGACGACACCTGCGCGCTGATCGTGCGCCATCTCAAGCCTTTGTCGAGTGCCGATATTGCGCTCTGGGGTGAATTTCATCGACGCACCGGCATCGCCATCTATCTGCAGCCGAAAGGGCCGGACAGCATCACGCTGCTGGCGCCGCAGCAGCATGAACTGGACTACCAGATCGATGACGACCACATCCGCATGCGCTTTCAGCCAGCGGATTTTGTTCAGGTCAATGCCGACATCAATCAGCGCATGATCGCTCAGGCCATACACTGGCTGGCACCGCAGCCCGATGACAAGCTGCTGGATCTGTTCTGTGGCCTGGGCAATTTTTCGCTGCCGCTGGCCCGGCGCGTGCAGCAGGTCAGCGGCGTCGAGGGCAGCCAGGACATGGTCGAGCGCGCCCGGCAGAACGCCAATGACAACGATCTGCACAACACCTCGTTTCATCTCGCCGATCTGAGCCAGCCACCGCGCGATCTGCCCTGGCAGCGACAGCATTTTGACGCCGTGCTGCTGGATCCGCCGCGCAGCGGCGCCGCTGCCTGTCTGGACATGATTGCTGCCAGTGCCGCCAGCCGGGTGCTGTATGTATCCTGCCAGCCGGCCTCGCTGGCGCGCGATCTCGGTGTGCTGGTTAATGAGCATGGCTTCAGCCTGGAGCGCATCGGCATCATGGACATGTTTCCGCACACCGCGCATGTCGAAACCATGGCGCTGTTGTGCCGTGATTGAGCCATGAACTCTGAGCTTTGTCCGCTGCTGATCGGCATCGCCGGCAGCAGCCTGCAGCACGGTGAAGCCGACTTGCTGCGCCACCCGCTGTGTGCCGGCGTGGTGTTGTTTGCGCGCAATTTTCAGGATCCCCGGCAGCTTGCTGATCTGTGTGCTGCGATCAAGGCGGTGGACGCGCAATTGCTTATTGCGGTGGATCAGGAAGGCGGTCGCGTGCAGCGCTTCCGGTATGGCTTTACCCCGCTGCCGCCGCTGGCGGTGTATGGCAAGTTGTATCAGACCAGTGCCGAACAGGCGCTGGATTATGCTTATCGCCATGGTCGCGTCATGGCAGCGGAACTGCGCGCCCACGGCGTCGATCTGAGCTTTGCCCCGGTACTGGATGTACAAAGCGCAAGTACAATCATCGGCGACCGCGCTTTCAGCGCCGATGCTGCCGTGATTACCGCACTGGGTCGGGCCATGATCGCCGGCATGCACGATGCCGGCATGGCGGCGATGGGCAAGCATTTTCCCGGCCACGGCACGGTGCTGGCAGATACCCACACCGATGTGGTCAGTGATGAACGTGAGCTGGAGCAATTGTCTGCGCATGATTTGCAGCCGTTCCAGATGTTGGCAGATGATCTCGACGCGATGATGATGGCGCACGTGTGCTATCCCTGTATTGATGCGCGTCCGGCCGGCTACAGCCAGACCTGGGTCAGCGATATTCTGCGCCAGAAGCTGGGTTTTTCCGGCCTGGTGATTTCCGATGATCTGGACATGGCCGCTGGCGCTGTCGCTGGTGACATGCACGAGCGGCTGGCCGCCTGCGCTGCGGCCGGCTGCGATCTGGCTTTGATCTGCAAGGCCGCATCGGCAGCAGATTTTTTGCAGCAGACGCCGATCAGCAGAGCGGTCAGCAGTCGGGTCACCGAGCTGTTGCCAAGCCGCTCCGCACTGAGCATGGAGGAAATGCTCAGCGTGGGCGAATTCCGCCAGTGGCGCAATACGCTGGAACATCTATCGACGCTGGCCTGAGCGAATCTTCAGTGTGGCCAATGGGCACTTACCTGATGACGAATACTGGTTAATGAATGATTCTTTTAGAAAGCTGGCGACGCAGGATCTGCAGCAGATGCAGCCGCGCTACCGCGCCATGCTGGTCAACTCACTGTCCGGCTACAAAAGCGCCAACCTGCTGGGCACCATCAGCGCCGACGGCTGCAGCAATCTGGCCATGATCAGCTCGGTGTTTCATCTCGGTGCCGATCCCGCCCTGATGGGCATGATCATGCGCCCGCACACGGTCACCCGCGACAGCCTGGAAAATCTGCTCGCCAGCGGCGACTACACGCTCAATCACGTGCATCCCGACATGTTGCAGGCTGCGCATCAGAGCTCGGCACGCTACGCACCAGAGGTCAGCGAATTCGATGCAGTGGGCTTGACGGCGCAGCACAGCGACGCACTGGCAGCGCCTTATGTGCAGGAATCAAGGTTGAAAACCGGCCTGCAACTGGTGGAGACACAAACCCTGCAGGTCAACGGCACGGTGCTGGTGATCGGCCAGGTGGTGGAGCTCCTGCTGCCGCCGGATGTGATCGCCGAAGATGGCCACATTCACATCGAACAGCTACAAACGATGGCGGTGAGTGGCCTGGACCATTATCATCTGGGCAGCAGTCATGGACGTTTGGCCTATGCCAAGCCGGATGGTTAATTAACACTGATTGCCAAACAGCCTGTTCTCGATGCTATCTGCTCGCTCAAGGCGCCTGAAACCCGACCTGTCCAACCTGCTCGGGAAACTGCGGCACGCGCAGGAATTCACTGGTGTCATAACCCTGGTCGGCAAACACCTGCAGCAGGTCTTGGTAGTCATCGTCGCTCATGCGTGGCTGGCGTGACATGATCCAGCCGTATTCGCGGGTTGGATGCGCCACGGCGACGTTCTGGTAGTCCTCGTCCAGATCGATGATGTAGTAATCAAAAGTCAGCGGCCAGTAGAAGCGTACCTTCCAGTGTGCGTTGGTTTGTTCATCCTTGACCCAGGCCACGCCCTCCATGCGCTCAACTTCGTCGCCGAAGTCATCCCGGTAGATGTAGATGTCATCCATGCGCCCGTCTTCGCGTGGCCGGTAAATGGCGCGTGATTCGACGTTGCCGCTTTCGCCAAAGTAGGGGATGTTGGCGATGACGTACCATTCGCCGCTGTAGCGCTGCAGGTCAACGTACTCGACCGTCTGCAGCGGGCCGTGGCCGCGGTTGCCGGGGAAGACGATGGCGCAGCCTTGCAGCGTCAAACAGGCGAGCAGGAAGGTGATGAGCAGGATTCGTTGCATGATCGGTTTCGTGAAGTTATCAGAGTTGTATGGTTCGCTGTTATTGCTGGAACAGTGTCAGTCTGATGTTTCTGTGTGGCCATCTTGACTTTCGGCCAGGCGCTTGCCGCCCAGGTAAACCAGCCAGGCGGCGACGAACCACAACCAGACATGACTGGAGTTGATCTCGGCCAGCCAGTAGGCCGGCCAGGCAAAAGCCATGACCGCATTCATGATGGCATTGACCATGAGGCTGATTAAACTGCTGACGATGTCGCTGCTGAAAAACTCTGCCAGAGAGTCAAAATCACCGAGAAAGTCGATGATTTCATGGCCCTCCACCCACAACAGCGTGAGCACGGCGATCAGCCCGTAGAAGCCGCCGCCATATTCCACCCAGTGCTTGTGCAACAAGACGCTCTGGGCGCGATAGAGCCTGGACTGCTGTACTTGTTCCACTTTTGCCCAGTGCCTGTTGCCGCTGAAGTTGCCGCTGCTGTCGTCCGCAGTATTGTCCGTTGCATGCTGTTGTTCGCCTCGCAGCGACCAGCAGAACAGCACAAATGAAGCCAGACCTGTGAGCAGTCCTGCACTGAGCATGGCTTTGATGAATTCCAGCAACATGGCGCAAGCTTACCCAATTCCGAGTGTTTGGCCATGTGCCATTGGTGGGGTATCTGCTGGTGCTCACTCAGCCCGGTATGCTTCCATGCGCATCTAGACATGATGTAATATAACCATGATTAAGACATCGTATGGATTCATAAATGTCAAGGATTGCTCCAACCAGCACCATTGCGCTGATGATCAGCGTTTTCATTAGCAACAGCCAGTTTAGCGAAAAGATGCATGCGTAGCCCCGGCCGACGTGCCTTGATCGACACTATGATTGACCACACAAAACCCCCGGCATCCGGGGGTTTTTTGCTGGCGAACTGCGTTAGTATATTCAAACATTCTAAGGAGATATCCACATGCTCATGCTGACAATCAGATTATTTATGCCGTTGTTGTTGCTGGCTTCCGGCCTTGCCCATGCCGAATGGCAACTGGATGGCG
>CAZHRH010000086.1:0-9444 GCA_964534475.1 uncultured Wenzhouxiangellaceae bacterium | reverse complement strand
TGAGGCTGTAGCAGCAGGATACTGATGCTTAGCGAAGCTATGCTCAATGCTGCAACTAGGGCCTGTTTGCACTAAATCTGCTGCCTCTGTTGCGTCTGAAACCGCGCCAATCTAGGCGCAAGGAGCGCAGTTTGGTTACTCCAAACAAGCGACGAGCAACAACGAGTGGTGCGGTTTCAGGCGCAACCCACAGGGCTGGGGCTGATGATCCGCCCAGCGGCGTTATCACTCGCTCATGTAGAGTGACTACACTTCGCTCATTCTGCCTTGCTGGACGAATAATCAGCTTCAGCAGAGGCTGCAGATTTAGTGCAAACAGGCCCTAACGTATTTTGCTCGAACAAACCGTACAGGCATTGTCGCAGCAGAAGCGGATTTTTCAGGGCTGTCAGTAGCCGTTATACTCTGCAATGATTGAGTGCAGGACCCCAGTCGGCTTATTCCGGGCGCCGGATCTGCAAGTCCTCGCGCGTCAGACTGTCGCGCAAGCGGGTTGGGTAGTCGGCCGGGATTGCCCACAGGAACTCCGTTTCAGTTGCCTGCAGCGCGCGATCTTCCGGATCCAGATCGGTGCGCAGTGCGAGGATGGTATCGCTGCTCGCCCAGGGGTGCTGGATCCAGTAGCGGTGGCCGGTAATATCGAAACCGCGACCCTCCCAGCCGCGTGACACGTCAATGACTTCCAGGCGGTCGGCGGCGCGAATGATGTTTAATTGATCCGAGCTCAGTGCCTTGTTGCGCAGTCCGATGCGCCCGCCGCCGCCCATGAACGTCCGTGCCATCTTCAGCGCACCGTCCCTGGATGAAACCGTGACCACAATGCGACTGGCCAGCTCGTTGAGCGCGGGCAGACTGTCCAGAAATTCCTGCCCGGGAACATCGGCGGCAGCAAAATACACGGTACCAATGTGAAATCGATGACGCAGCTCGTCGCCCAAGCCGCGGTGTCGATCATGCAATTGGCGCAGCGCGGCATTGACGACCCGGCCGCCGGCGCTCCAGCAGATGATATGAATACGCCGAGCCACCGAATCGCGGGCCAGCACTTCCAGCAGCGAGGCCAGCGCTGGCGCCGCCTTGTAGGCGCGCCGCACATCGCCACCGGTGCCATAAGCCAGGATATTCTGGCGTGTGGGCCAGGAAAACGCCAGCGAGGTCATATCGCGACCCATAAAATGATCGAGCTGCGCAGCAAACGCGTTGGCATTGTAGAAATTGACGTTGGCACCATGCACATAGATCAGCAGGTCGCGATCATTGGCCGCATTGATGGAAGCGTTCAGATCGGCCATAAGCCAGGCCGCTGCACCCTCGACATCGACTATCCCGCCATCGCTCCCGGGAGTAAAATGGCCGGCCTCAACCAGCCCGTCAATGGCAAGGTTAACCACCATCGGTCGCTTGGCCTGGCGAGAGAACTGATTGAGGTCGGACCAGGAAATCTCCGGCCCGCCAAAGCCAACCAGAGTCAGGCCTACCGAGACCTGCCCGCTCTCGGCATTGCCATAATCGATGCGCTGCAGATCATCATCCCGTGCCCGCGTGGTGGCGTAGTAAACCCGTCGCGGCTTCCATCGCTTCGGTGATGGAATATGATCCAGCGGGCCAACGCCAAGCTCACTGAACAGCACCGGCGTGGGCATCAGCGGCTCGACGCGTGGACTGGCACAGCCGACCATCAGCAAGCATGCAATCATGCATGGCAGTAAAAACGAAAGCCGCATGGGTCTCTCCTAAGGAACCTCTAATCAATTATACGCGGAGCGCGTTTTCGCCGGAAAGGCCTCAGATCGTGCGGGGCGAGTCGAGTGACAGTAGCCATAGCTACGGCCTCGGCTTGCCACGTGCGAGATGTGGCTTTTCCGACAAAACCCTTCGGGACGGGCCTTTGCGGGCACCCCGCCGCGTCTCCGCTCGCTCATTTGGCCAACCAAACCACACTCGCTGTAGCCGCACCGGTGTATCCCGCAAAGACCTCGTCGCGCCCGTGCATAATTGATCAGAGGTTCCTTAACAATTGCTGCGAACATGATAATATCCCAGACGGGTATGTGCTCGTTTCTTGCAGCCTGTTGCCGGTGCTGCATCACAACGCAAGTAGACGGCTGCAGGCGCGATCAGCGCATCATAAATCAAGCAAACCACCAGAGGAGATAGGATGAGCAAGCCGCATCGATGCAGAACAAAGCCCATGCGGCATGACAGTTGCTCGTTGTCCGGCAACTGCAGTGAATCGCTCGCTCCGTCGCATTTTTTGCACACTCGCTCCCTTGTCTTGGCCATTCTGATGCCGCTGCTGATGCTCGTTCTGGCGCTCGCCAGTCCGTGCGCGCTGGCCCAGGAAAGTCGTCTGGATATTATCTCGGCCAAACGCGTTCAGATCGAGCGCATTGTCGAAGCCTTGGCCAGCACACCGGAAGAGTTGCGCGATGGCATGCAGTTCCGCGTCGATACACTGGCTCTGGAACTCAGTGCATTAATCCTCGCGTATCCGATTGAACAGGCTGCATCGACCGAGACCGAAGAGCTGTTTTTTGACCACGTCGTCTGGCTGCAATCGTTCGTGGTACAGCGATTTCAGTATCTGCAGGTCCGCATTCGAGATGAGCGGAAGCGCTTTGATGAGTTTGATACCAGCATGCAGGCGACCATAGCCCGCGCGTTTCAGCATGACTTGAGAAAGGTGTCGTCGGCTTATGTTGACAGACTTTCCGACCTGCTGGCATTACGCGAGCGGCTGGGACGTGTTGATGATCAACTTCGCGAGCAAGTGCGTGAGACTGCTCTGCTCGCAGCAGAACGATTGAGTGGGCAAATCCAGCTTGACGCGATGACGCTGTCAGAACTGCGTAACATGCTGCGCCTTGACGCAGGCAATGCCGAGTTGATCCAGGCCGAGCGCGCCGTTAAGCGCAAACAGAACCGCAGCCTGGAATCTCTGGAAAACCTTATTGGTCTGTTACAGCGCATGGACATCAATGTCGGCAGTTATCGTGCATTGTTGCTGGATGAACGCGGCACCATCGCCGTCGAGCTGCTGGAACGTGAAGTGTTTATGACCCTACTCGGCAATCGCCTCAATGTGGCGCGTCAACAGATCATGACCAAGGGACCAAACGCGCTGTTCAAGATGCTGGTGTTTTTCACCATTGTGCTGTTGGCCTATTTCGCCGCCAAGCTGTTGCAGAAGCTCGTTGAGCTGATCTTGCAACGTGACTCTGTGAAACTGCACCAACTGATGGAAGGCATGCTGGTCTCGTTATCCTTTGGCGTGGTTCTCACCATCGGGTTTATCATCGCGCTATCGACCATCGGCATTTCGCTGGTGCCCATGCTGGCAGGCCTCGGCGTGGCAGGTATTATCGTCGGCTTTGCGCTGCAGGATACGCTGGGGAATTTCGCTTCCGGCTGGATGATCCTGATTTATCGCCCCTACGATGTCGATGACCATGTCATTGCAGGCGGTGTCGAAGGCGTCGTCAAGCGCATGAATCTGGTGTCGACCACCATTGCCACCTTCGACAATCAGCGGCTGGTCATACCCAACAGCAAAATCTGGGGCGATGTTATTACCAATCTTACTGCCAACCGCATTCGCCGTCTGTCGATACCGGTCAGTGTCGCTTTCGGCGAAGATCTGGACCGCGTCGAGCAAGTTCTACGCGAGGAAATCGAACAGCATGAAGGCATTCTCAACAAGCCCGAAGCCAATGTATTTGTCAATTCGCTGGGCAGTTCCGAAATCGTCATGATGACCCATGCCTGGGTCCGTACCCAGGATTACTGGACCTTGCTGCGATCTCTGACCAAGCGGATCAAGCAGCGTCTGGATGATGAGGATATGGAGATTCCATACCCGCAGCAGGATGTTTATATCCGTTCGTTTCCGGCAACCGCGCAACCGGTGCAGATCAAACCCGAACAGCAGGACGATGGCAACGCATCGGAACCAACCACTCCCGCGAAAAAGAATATTGATTTATCATAATCTCAGGTCTGACGAGAGGAGATGTTTCTATAGTCTCTCACTGCGTCGCTAGTTCATAGTCCAGGCTGAATAGTGATAGAATTTTTTTCAAACACGAGCTGTTCGTTTGTGATAATTTCATAGCTTGTTTGAATCAATGAGGACAAGATGATGCGTAAAAAAAGAATACTGATGGCCTGTGCACTACTGGCGTGTGCCGGCGCCGCCATCGCCGAGCTGGACCAGAAACAGGCTGAGCGCGCTGTAGAAACGCGTCAGTCAGTGCTCCACCTCATGGGCTGGAACATGGCGCCGTTAGGGGCGATGGCACGAGGTCGTATCGACTTCGACGCAGCCAGGGTCAAGACCAACGCCGCGCGGCTGCAGGCGCTGACAGAAATGATGACCGACGCATTTGCCGCAGATACACGCGGAAATGATGTAAACACCGAGGCGCTCGACCTGATCTGGGAACAACCTGATGAATTCGCAGCCAAGATCGAGGCTGTGATCGAAGCCAGTAATCGTCTGGTGGATGCAGCGGCGACTGGCGACCAGGGCGCCATGAGCAAAGCCATCGGCAATCTTGGCAGCAGTTGCGGCAGCTGTCACGACGATTTTCGGGTCGACGACTAGCAAACTGATCAGTAGGTTTTAGCGTCCCTGTGGCGAAATCTAAAGCTGGGCGACTGGTCTGGGACTGGCCATTGCGGCTGTGGCATTGGACGTTTGCGATCGCCGTGCTCGGTGCCTGGATCACTGGGCAATGGGGCGGTTTTGATTGGCGCCAGTGGCACCTGTGGTTCGGTCAGACTGCACTCGGACTGCTGATCTTCCGCATCATCTGGGGCTTTGTCGGTACACGTCATGCCCGGTTCAGCAGTTTCCTGCCCCGGCCGAAGCAGTTGCTTGCCTATCTGAACACCATCACCAGTCGTGATGCGCCGGAAAGCACCGGCCACAACCCGGTCGGTGCGCTGGCTGTCTTCGCCATGCTGGCAGTGCTCACAGCACAGGCCGCCAGTGGCCTGTTCATGAGTGACGATATTCTCTATGAGGGTCCCTGGTATGCGGCAGCGAGCTCGCAAACAACCGAACTCGCCAGCCGTATTCATCACCAGCTTGGCTGGCCGATTGGCGTGCTGCTAGGGCTTCACATCGTTGCGATTATCGCCTACCGCCTGTACAAGGGGCAACGCCTGACCCGCGCCATGATCACTGGTCGCAAGCCAGCAGACCGGGTGTCGGAGTCGGCTGCTATTGACCATTCCCGCAGCACACTGGCGCTGGTGCTGATCGTGCTTGTTGCGGCCTTCACCTGGTGGCTGCTCGCCATAGCGCCTCCCGAGCCGTCGGCCGACCTTGATTACTGGTAGGGATCACTGATCAACAGCAAGAGCCATTACTCTGCAGGCTGGAATATGAACGGCTCGGCCGGCTCGAACAGAGCCGAGGTTTCGCCCGTCTGAATGCGCTGCATGTCCACGCCCAGATCAAGCTTCAGTACAGCAGCATCCGTCGAGAAGTCGAGTTTGTCCAGGTCTACCCAGAACACCGACGGCGAGACCACGGACTCGACATAATAGCGCCGGTCGAGATGGTCGGCGACAACGCGCCAGCGGGTGGTCGACAGGTTCGGCTGATCGGCAACGCTGATGCCCCACGGCACGGAGGCTTGGCGTATCACACTGAACACAGATGCAGCGGCACGGCGCGCATCGGCGGTTTGCTCCACCGCGTTGATGTAGAAACTTGCGCGCACAAAACGATCGCTGGCGCGCACGGTACCGGGCAGAAATTCACGTGGATTAACACCCTGCCAATATTCACGAATGGCGAGCTGCCGGTCATAAGTCGGCTCGTTGGTCATGACCTGGTATGTGCGGTCGTGCCAGATGATCATTTCGCCGTCAACAAACTCTATAATGGCACTGTCGCCGCTGGCATCCGACATCGACAGATGCACGGTCGCGGCGCGCCCTGGCGGCCCGACCGGCACTTCACCACCGGCCACCTGAACCGGGTTTTCACCCAGATCATCGACCGCTTCCGCGACGGTGGCGTAGCGATCCAGCACATACTGCGGAAAAACCGCCAGCGAGATGCGCGGCGTTTTACCGTCGTCTTCAGGATAAGTTGCCTCGACTTCCCACAGCAGGTTCACCACCAGGCCCGCCTCGTTCATGCCGTCCGCGGTGGAGATGTCGTATCCCGACACGGCCAGGCTGCCGTAGCGCGAAGTCCATTGCACCGACCTGGAACCGGCAGCACCGTCGCGCTGCATGCCGCGCGGAAACACCCACAGGTTACTTACCATCGGCAGCTTCCAGTCCATGCTGCGCCCGGTCAGCACGCGATCATCCGGGCCCAGATAAACTGCACGCGTGCAGGCACCAACCCACGATGCCTGGACAACGGTTACGACGACGGCCAGGGCGACGACGAGTCTTTGCAATCGGTTCATGATGGTTTCCTCGCAAATCCAAATGGCATAAAGAATACCGCAATCAGGGTTAGCCATGGGCAACCGTACGTTGAAAAAAGATTGTTATTGCGCAGCTGAAGGTTTGGCAATGAGGGCGTTGTTTTAGTCGCAATGCTACTTGTTGAGTGCGCTCTTGTGCTGGCGTCAATTAATCAGCTTGTCTGATGTAATCTGGAACTGCGGGCGGATCGGCATCCAACTGCAGCAACAAAGGGTCAATGACAGGCGCTAGTGCCTGCTGGCGCAGCGGTATTTCGCCACACCAGATCGGATTGGTTTGATCGCGGGCCACGTCCTTGGCCGCGTCCTGCGGTGGCCCGCTGCGTTGCTTGACACTGAAATCATTGATCGGCAGTCGCAGCAGCAAAGTTGCATTCAGTTCCTTGGCGTCTGCAGGGCGGGCATCGCTAGTGCGCCCGGGAATCAGGCTTTCCACCAGTCGCTGCAGAATATCGGCCTTTTTGAAGGCGTCGGTCACCGGCTCGGCGCGCCCGAACAGCATTACCGAGCGGTAGTTCATGGAATGACCAAACGACGATCTTGACAGCACCAGACCATCCAGCAAGGTCACGGTCACGCTCACTTCAATACCACCGGCCAGACGATTCAGCAGACGACTGATAGCTGCACCATGCAAATACAGATATTCGCCGACCCTGACATAAGTCATCGGTATGACAAAGGGCTGGACAGATGACTGACTGTCGTCACTGAAACCGACATGCGCCAGCATGGTTTGATCGAGGATAGCCGCGGCCTGATCAAAATCGTGGTTGACCCGGTCCGGCAATTGCCGCGGCGTAGTTCTGTTGTTCATGGCATGGCTTCCTGAAATCGAATGCGGTGAGAACGGCCTAACGCCTGGCCACCAAAACCGGCATGGCCGCAAATAAAAACAATGAGATGTAGTAAGCCAGTCCGGCGACCGGATCGCGCGTGGCAAAATACTCGGCCAGGCTGATCTCGCGCACAAACAGTACCACCCAGAATTCTGCCAGCAGTATTAGCAACAGCGCCAGTGCGCCGACCAGTATTCTCTGCCAGCGGCGATAAGGCATCAGCTTCCGGCGCATCAGCCAGCTTGCAAGCAGCCAGCTCACCATAATCATCAATGGCAATTCGATCAATTCGGCGAGGCGCTCTCCTAAACGCGGCTGTAGCACCAGGATACGCACCGGCGCCAGCACAAAGCCGACGGCGAAAACCAGGCCGAAGTAGATCAGACTTGTTATCAGTAGCTTGCGCATGCTTGTCTTCCATTTTCGGTATTTCAGTTGCTGAATACTGCCAGCCAACAGGCTATCATGACGTTTTATAGTTTAGTGCTGAGAAGAATCGATCCGTGCATCTCAATTTCTACGAGGCCATAACATCGGCTACGCATTGGCTGGCTGCGATCATTACCATCGTCACGGTCATCGCCGTTTTCAGCATCCATTACCTGATGCTGGACTGGCTCAATCAGCGCGCCAACAGAGTGGTCAGAAAGCGCCGTCCGCGCGTTCTGTTCATCGTGCTGATAACGCTGCTGGCGCATGTTCTTGAAATCTCGCTGTTCGGTAGCGTGTATGCCATGATGTTGAAGTTTCCGGCCATGGGTCATCTGGTCGAGCTACCCCATGCCGGATTGCTGGACAGCTTGTATTTTTCTGCCACCGTATTCACTACACTTGGGTTTGGTGATCTCACACCGAGTGGACCATTGGCGTTTATGGTCGGTGTGGAATCTCTCTGCGGCCTGATGCTGATCACCTGGTCGGCTTCATTCACTTACCTGGAAATGGGTCGCAACTGGGAGTGACTGTCTCAAATAGTAGTCCTTCAACCTGAGAATTGTGAGTTCAGCGTTCCCGTGGCAGTGTTCCGGCCCTGTTAAAGGGCTATGGCCATTCACTGCGGGCCGCGCCTTGCCCTGAGCGGAGACAGACCAACTGAATGCGCAATTATTAGATTGAAGGACCATTAGCAGCATGCAACTGCCGTCGCACCAGTTCTGCCAGATAGGCGCAGTAACGATCCAGATAGTTGATCCCGCCGGTCTCCACCGCCAGCCAGGGGTTCATCAAGGTGTGCCGCAACAGGAAGATGCTGTCGGCCTGGTCGCTGCCGGGTTGCGGTGCCGGGCTGAAAGTGGCCGGATCAAGTCCGAGTTCACGCATAAGCTTGTCGGCCACGGGGTCGGCCAGGGCACTGCGCTGCACCAGCGTGCGCGAGCCGAACCAGGCGCGCGTGTGCATGTCCACGCTCATCCCCACGCGCATTTGCTCATAGATGGCGCGGCCAAACCGGTTCATCGCGGCCAGACTGCGGTTGCGCTCTGGATTGATCGCCAGGCAGATCAGGTTGCTGTCCGGCTCGAAGGGAATGATCACCCGCGCCATAGCTTCCAGCGCCGAACGCAGGTCTTCCAGGTGATCAAAAAAGTACTCGCCGTTGCGTACCGTCTGGGTACACAGCCGGCCGAAATTTGCATGATCCAGCGGCAATACCTTGTGGGTTACCCAGGCGGCAGCGGCGGCGGCACCGGGCTTGGAACCTTCCAGAATGTACTGGCCCAGATTGCGAAAACGACGCTGGTATTCAACCTCGGCGTGATCATCTTCGACATCAAACACATAGGCGGCTCGCTGACTGATGAAGTCGGTCATGCCGCGGTTGCGGGCCAGATAGGCACCACAGCCAAACGGCACGAAGCCGAGTTTGTGCGGATCCACGGTGATGGAGTCGGCATGCTGGGTCGCCGCAAATGCCTGATACACATCGGCCGATGGAAAGTGGCGAAAATCTCGCCGCATCTGCTCGCGGCTGAGCATGTTGCCATCGGCTTGGCGAAACATGCTGGCCAGGTAACCACCCCAGGCGGCATCAATGTGAATGGCAAAATCCAGTCCTTCATCACGCCAGCGCCGGCGCGCGGCGACCAATTCGTCGATGGGGTCAATGGCGCCGAATTCGGTGGTACCGAGCACGCCCACCACTGCCAGCACCGGAC
>CAZHRH010000085.1:2814-9591 GCA_964534475.1 uncultured Wenzhouxiangellaceae bacterium | reverse complement strand
TCAGATCGGTCTCCATGCTGCACAGGGCTTTCTGCAGCGATTCCTTGAACGTGCGTCCGATCGCCATGGCCTCGCCGACCGATTTCATCTGCGTGGTCAAAACGGCATTGGCAGCGGGGAATTTCTCGAACGCAAAACGCGGTATCTTGGTCACCACATAATCAATTGCCGGCTCGAACGAACTCGGCGTCAGTCCGCCGGTGATTTCGTTACGCAACTCATCCAGCGTATAGCCCACCGCCAGCTTGGCGGCGACCTTGGCAATGGGAAAGCCGGTCGCTTTGGAGGCCAGTGCCGACGAGCGCGACACGCGCGGGTTCATCTCGATCACCACCAAGCGGCCATCTTCGGGGTTGAGTGCAAACTGCACGTTGGAGCCGCCGGTCTCGACACCGATGCGCCGCAGCACCGCCAGACTGGCGTCGCGCATGAGCTGATACTCCTTGTCGGTCAGCGTCTGCGCCGGCGCCACGGTGATGGAATCGCCGGTGTGGATACCCATGGCATCGACGTTCTCGATCGAGCAGATGATGATGCAGTTGTCGGCGTGATCTCGCACCACTTCCATTTCAAACTCTTTCCAGCCGAGCAGTGACTCATCCAGCAACACCTGCGAGATCGGCGACATTTCCAGCCCGTGGCGGGTGATGCGCTCGAATTCGTCCATGTTGTAGGCCACGCCGCCGCCGCTGCCGCCCAGCGTATAGGCCGGGCGGATGATCACCGGAAAGCCGATGTCGGCCTGTTTGTCGAAAGCATCCTCCATGCTGCTGACGATGTGCGCTCGCGGTACATCCAGGCCGATATCGACCATGGCATCGCGAAACAACAGGCGGTCTTCAGCGGTCTGGATCGCTTCCGGCTGGGCACCGATCAGCTCGACCTGGTGTTTTTCCAGCACGCCGTGCTTGACCAGATCCAGCGCACAGTTCAGCGCCGTCTGCCCGCCCATGGTCGGTAATACCGCATCGGGCCTTTCTGTCTCGATGATTTTCGCCACCGTCTGCCAGCGCACCGGCTCAATGTAGACGGCGTCGGCCATGCCCGGATCGGTCATGATGGTGGCCGGATTGGAATTGACCAGAATGACGCGGTAGCCTTCTTCGCGCAGTGCCTTGCAGGCCTGCGCGCCGGAATAATCAAACTCGCAGGCCTGGCCGATGACAATCGGCCCGGCACCGATGATCAGAATGCTTTTGAGATCATTACGCCTGGGCATGCTGCTGCTCCATCAGGTCAACAAAACGCTGAAACAATGGCTCCAGATCATGCGGCCCGGGACTGGCCTCGGGATGGCCCTGAAAGCCGAACACCGGCAGTTCGCGATGGGCGATGCCCTGCAGGCTGCCGTCAAACAAAGAGCGATGAGTGGCCTGCAGGTTATCCGGCAGACTGTCCTCGTCGACGGCAAAACCGTGGTTCTGGCTGCTGATCAACACCTGGCCGCTGGCCAGATCCTGCACCGGATGATTGGCGCCGTGATGGCCGAATTTCATTTTCAGCGTGGTCGCGTCCAGCGCCAGCGCCAGCAACTGATGCCCCAGACAGATACCGAACATGGGTATGCGCTGCTGCAGGAGTTCACGGATGGTGGCGATGGCATAATCACAGGCATCGGGATCACCCGGGCCATTGGCGAGGAACACACCATCGGGCTGCAGCGCGAGGATATCCCCGGCGCTGCTGCTGCCCGGCAGCACGGTCAACTCACAGCCATGATCGTGCAGCAGCCGCAAAATGTTGTACTTGACGCCGAAATCCAGCGCCACGACACGGAACTGCTTGGTCACAGTCGCGGCTTTGGCAACGTGCTGCTGCCAGTGGATGCTGCCTTCACGCCAGGCATAAGACTCGTGACAGCTCACCTGCGGCACCAGATCCTGACCCAGCATGGCCGGGCAATCGCGGGCTGCCTGCAATGCCTGCTGTTCGTGTTCGGATGTAATGCTGGCGACATGATCATCGGCCAGCGCCAGAATACAGCCAGCCATGGCACCTTGATCGCGCAGTCTGCGGGTCAGCGCACGGGTATCCACATTGCTGATGGCAACGATGTTTTCGTCACGCAGAAACTGCGGTAGGCTGTAGCGACCACGCCAGTTATGCCACTGCCGCGGACAGTCGCGCACGATCAAACCACCGGCCTGCGCCTTGGAAGATTCCATATCATCGGCATTGACGCCGACATTGCCGACATGCGCAGCGGTCAGCGTCACCAGTTGCCCGGCATAGGACGGATCGGTAAGAATTTCCTGGTAACCGCTCATGGCGGTGTTGAACACCACCTCGCCCACGGCCATACCGGTGGCGCCAATGGAACGCCCCGGCAGCAGGGTGCCATCAGCCAGAGCCAGTACTGCATTGTCGTGTTTGATCATGGCGCGCTCGTTGTTTCACCAGACTGTACCACAGACTGGCGAGTGGTCAATTGTTTACCGAATCGGGAACGATTTTTGTCTACAGGCACAAAGGTTAACGGCCTGCGGCTGGAAAAATAGTATAACCATTCATTGTCTGCATTGCCATGCATAGAAGCATCCTGGCAACGCGCCGGCCGCTTTTACGCCCTGCATTGGTCGTCATGCATCATCATGGCAATGAAGAGCATACAAATCGTTCTTGTTGACGCCCAGATGGGTGGCCAGCAGACCGGCGGCCTGGCGTGGCGGCAGGTGCTCGCACAGCGCCTTATGCAAGGCGATGACTTGCGCCGGGATTGGCGCGTTATTGCCGCTGGCTTCGCTGCCCGCCAGCAGCAGCACATGCTCGCCGCGCTGTTGATCTGCATCATTGCGCAATGTTTGCTCCAAAGCGACCAGTGTTGTCAGCCTGGTGGTTTCGAATGCCTTGGTCAGTTCGCGGCTGTGGGCTACCTCACGCTGGTCGCCAAATGCTTCGCGCATGGCCGCCACCGTCGCCAACAGACGCCTGGGTGATTCATAGAAAATCAGCGTGGCAGTTGCCGCTGCCAGCGACTGCAAGCGCTGCTTTCTGGCCGCTGCCTTGCCCGGCAGAAAACCGATGAAGCAGAACGTATCGCTGGGTAAACCGGCCACCGACAATGCGGCCATGGCGGCGCAGGGACCGGGCACCGCCAGCACCGGCACACCCTGCTGGTGACAGGCACGCACCAGCCGATAGCCGGGATCAGAAATCAACGGTGTGCCGGCATCGCTGATCAGCGCCATGCTGTGGCCGGCCTGCAGCCGCTGCAGCAGCCGCGGCACGCTGGCCTGCTCGTTGTGCTCGTGCAGGGCCTGCAGCGGCGTGGTGATCTGGCAAGCCTGCAGCAGCTTGCGGCTGTGGCGGGTGTCTTCGCACAGGATCAAGTCCACCGCCCGCAAGGTGGCGACGGCGCGCTTGGAAATATCATCCAGATGGCCGATCGGCGTGGCCACGACAGTGAGCGTGGATGCAGCTATATCGACGCTGGACATCGGCTTGACAGGCTGCCGGTATGAGGCGCTGAAAGTTTGTTGAAGAGCGGCATTAATGGGGGAACGATCAAGCTCATTGCGCTATCATAGCGCCATGATTGCGCAGTTGTCAGACCTTTGCTGCAGGCCGGATAAAACGCATGTTGCTGCGTGCAGACTCGCTTGTCTGTTGATCAGCCTGCTGCTGCTGCAGGCCTGCCAGCCCACCGCCAGCGTGCGAGAAGCACCGCCGGCGCTGGCGCCAGCATTGCAATCAAGCGCGGATCAGGCCAGAGCCATGCTGGCCAACGGGGAGCCGGGACGGGCTGCCGAAGCATACGCCAGTTTGGCACAGAATGATGCGGCCAGACGCTCGCGCTGGCGGTTGCTGCAGGCCGATGCCCTGTATCAGGCCGGCCAGTATCGCCGCAGCAGCAACCTGTTGCGCCTGCTGGACAGCAGCGGCCTGCACACAGAAGAGCTGGCACTGCAGAAGCTGTTGCAGGCAGAAAACGCCATCGCCCTGATCGATAATGAACGCTTGCAAGAACTCGACGTACAGTTCCGGCAAAGCCGTCCACAACTGGCAGCGCGCTATCAGCCGCGTGCGCAGGCGGTGCTTGATTTGTTGCAGAAAACCATCGATTCACGCCTGCAACTGGCGCTGAGCCTGTTGCAAAAAGCCAGCTCGGATGAACTGCTGCGCGAGGCGGCGTTTGCGCGCCTGGCAGAAACCGGTTTCGCGCAACTGGCAGACTACTCTAGTGCAAGCGCAAGCGATGAAGAGGCCGGCTGGCTGGCGGCTGCAGCCAGCGCCCGGCGTACCGCCGTGGAGCAGCATTTCCAACTGCGTTGGGCAGGCCCGCAACAACAGCAGATACAGGCTCTGCTGGCCGCTGCACGCAGCGCAGAACAGCAGGCATTTGCCGATTTGTATGTGGCATCGCTGGCCTCGCCACAGCGCATTGCCGTGATCCTGCCGCAATCCGGCCGGCTGGACTCAGCCGCAGAAGCCGTCCGCATGGGCATCACCAGCGCCTGGTCCGCACTGCCACCGACAGCACGCCCGGCGCTGTATTTCATCGATGCCAGCCAGGGTATGACCGCTGCCTACTACGAAGCACAGGATGCCGGCAGTGATTTGCTGCTGGGACCACTGGCAGCAGACCAGGTCAACACCTTGCGCGACCTGCCCGATCGCACCATACCCATGCTGGCGCTGAACCTGCCTGGCGCTGGCGACGGCAGCAATGCAGATGATATTGCCGACAACAAGGCTACCGATGACGCGCTGGCACAAGCGCTGCAGCCCTCTTCAGCGCAGCCCGGGCCTGCTCTCTCGTCACAACTGCAACCGCCGCCAGCCCTGGCCAGCAGTCATTATTTCGCCCTGCCACCGCAGGATTCAGCCATTGCCGCAGCACGCTGGATGCACGCGCTGAATCAACGTAATGTGGTGGCACTGGGCGCGGACGACAGCAGTGGCCAGCGTCTGCTGCAGGCTTTCACCAGCACGTTCGAACAACTTAACGGCACAGTATTGCGGCAGGCACAGTTTGACCCGACGGCGGTAGAATTTACCGCTCTGCTCGATACCGTGCTGGGCCTGCAGAACAGCCAGCAACGCCACCGCCAACTGCAGGACCTGCTCGGGCTGGAGCTGGGCTTTCAGGCACGTGCCGATGACAATATTGATGCCCTGTTTGTCGCCGCCAATCCGCGCCAGTCCAGACTGCTGCTACCGCAATTGAAGTATGTCGATGCCGATTATCTGCCGGTGTTCCTCTCCGAGCGCAGCTATGCGGCTGATGGCGACAATGCCTACGACCGCGATCTGGAAGGTGCGCACATTGCCATGCCGGGCTGGCTACTGGGCGCACCGCCAGAACCGTCGTTGCAGCAGGTGCGGCAATGGTATCCGGCAGCAGGCAATGAAATCATTGCCAGGCTGTTCGGGCTGGGACGCGACAGCCTGTTGTTAGGCGCCCTCATCAACCGCCTGCAAGGCGATACCTCGCTGCGTTTGCAGGCCGCCAGCGGTGCCTTGTACATCGATCGCGACGGTGTTGTGCGGCGCGATTTGCAGCGCGCGCGCTATCGCAATGGTGACATAGCGCTGCTGCCATGATCACGCTGCGCAAGCCAACCGCCAGACAACGTCAGGGCCGTGCCGCCGAGAGGCTGGCGCAACGTTTTTTGCAGCAGCAGGGCTTGCGCAAGATCACCAGCAACTATCATTGTCGGCATGGCGAAATTGACCTGATCATGCGCGACGATACTGCACTGGTGTTTGTGGAAGTGCGTTACCGCAGCCAGACCGGCCATGGCCATGGCTTCGACAGTATCGATTACCATAAACAACAGCGTCTGCTGCAGGCGGCCCGGCACTATCTGGCGAGGCATCCGCGCTGGCTGAACCGGCCATGCCGATTTGATGTCATCAGCATTGATGGCGCCATGGAGTTATCTGCAGTGGAATGGATCAGCAACGCCATTATGGAGAATTGAATGAAACATCGTTTTGTGCCGCAAGCCATCTATGTGCGTGCCGCGCTGTTATTGCTGGCAAGCATTGCCGGCTCGCAACTGGCTGGTTGTGTGGTGGCCGCCGTCGGCGGCGCCGCAGTGGCAGGATCAGCCGTGCACGATCGACGCAGTATCGGCACCGTGATCAATGATGAAAACATCGAAATTTCTGTTACCAATGCGCTCTACAGCAAACCCGAGATCAAACGCAGTGATCGCATCAAGGTGGTCAGCGTCAACGGCATCGTGCTGCTGGCAGGCGAAGTCGACTCTGAAGAGAAAAAGCAGTTTGCCGGCGAAGTGGCCGGTCGCGTGGAAGATGTGCGCGAAGTGGCCAATGAACTGATGGTGACCGACACCATCGCCGGCGTCGGCACCCGCAGCAGCGATAGCTGGCTGACCACGCGCGTCAAGAGCGCGCTGCTGGGCGTGGATATCGATGGCTTTGACCCGACCCGGGTCAACGTCACCACCGCCAGCGGCCGGGTTTATCTGCAGGGCATGGTCACGGCCGCAGAAGGCGAGGCGGCGGCACAGAAAGCCAGCACCGTGGGTGGCGTCAAGCAGGTGGTGAAAGTGTTCGAGTATATCGAACCCAAATCCGATGCACCCGCGCTGGAAGGTGAGCTGGGCCGGGCCGATGATGCCTAAACAATACCAGCCATGGCGGCCAACTTTTCATCCAGAGTCATTTTTTCCGGCGTATTCAGCGCATCCACACGCTGCAGGCGCTTTCTGAGACCGCATTGATTGGCAATCTGGATGGCCAGCCCCGGCCGCGCATTCAGCTCCAGCACCTGCGGCCCATGCTGTTCATCCAGCACGATGTCCACGC
>CAZHRH010000085.1:0-2714 GCA_964534475.1 uncultured Wenzhouxiangellaceae bacterium | reverse complement strand
GCATTCAGCTCCAGCACCTGCGGCCCATGCTGTTCATCCAGCACGATGTCCACGCCCAGATAGCCCAGCGGAATAGCCTGCTGGCAGCGTGCCGCCATGGCCAGCAATTGCTGCCATTCCGGAATGCGAAAATCATTGATATTGGCACCGCTGTCGGGGTGCTGTTGCACCACATGACTGTGCATGACACCGGCATGGGTGACACCTGTTGCCATCTCCACGCCAACCCCGATCGCGCCCTGATGCAGATTGGCACAGCCTCCTGACATTCTCGTCGGCACTCGCATCATCGCCATGACCGGTATGCCGCGATAAACGATCACACGGATATCCGGCACACCAAACGGCGCCATCGGCTTGAGCACTTCGGCAGGTTCAATCAGCGTTTCAAACATGGCTGCATCAGGCTGCCCGCCCAGAGAATACATGCCGTTGAGAATACCGGAGACATGAAACTGGATATCCTCCAGTGTGTAGGCATGGCCGCCCGCCGAGATCCAGCACTGATTACGCCTGGCCACAATGACAATAATGCCGTCGCCACCACTGCCGGAAGCCGGCTTGACGGCAAATTTTTCCAGTTTCTGCAAGCGCCTGGCCAGGTGCCCGGCCTCGTATTGTCCACGGATGCTGTCGAGCAGAGCAGGTACGGCAATACCGTGTTGCTGCAGCAACTGCTTGCACTGGATCTTGTCGTCCACAAACGGATACAGCCGGCGCTGATTGCGCGCCATGATGTAGCTGCCATTGCGGGCATTGAGACCCAGTACGCCGGCGCGCCGCAAAGCCCGGTAGCGCGCCACCGGATTCATGATCTGGCAGCGAGCTCGCGAAAGCGAATCAGTTCGGTCAGGCGATAACCGGAATAACGGCCACAGGCGATGGTCAGACCGAGCACGATAAGCAGGGATTCCGGAAACACAAAAACCATGTGCCGGACCACTTCCAGCCCCATAACCAGAAACGCCAGCACGGCAATCACCGCCGAACCGGCGCTTTCGATCATGGCATCGCCGGGCCCGCGTTCCTCCCAGACGATGGTCATGCGCTCGATCACCATGGCCAGTATCACCATCGGAAACAGACCGATGGACAGACCGACCTCCCACTCCAGCGCGGCACTGAGCAGGCTAATCAGCAGCATCAGCATGACCACGATGGTGACCATCGCCGCCAGTCGCGGCACCAGCAACAAGCGCAGGCGCTCCAGATACATGCGCAGAATCAGGCCCACCGCAATCACCAGCCCAAACAGCACCAGACCGGACAGCAGCCCGGTCTCGCGAAACGCCAGCGCGATCAGCACCGGCATGAAGGTACCGAACGCGCGCAGGCCTATGAAGTTGCGCATGAAAACCAGCACCAGCGCACCCAGCGGCACCAGCAACAGCGTGGCGTACACCGATTGCGCCTGCAGCGGCAGGCGCTTCAGTGACAATGCCGCAAGACCAAAATCATGTTCATCGGCACGCCGTTCCGCCAGTTCCAGACTGGTCACCAAATTGCGTCGCACCGACCATTGCAGGCTGGTCACTTCGGCACCGCTGACGGTTACTGCCGGGTTATCTCCCAACCACCATATCAGCAGGTTTTCCGGCAGCATTTCATCCCCTGACACCGGATCAAAGAACAACCATCGCTGCTCATTGTGTACGGCCAGCCAGGGCGTCAGTTCCGCCTGGCGCTCGGACTCCACCAGCATCAACCCGTTGATCTGCTGCGACGGAATGCGCGCTGCCGCCAGCAGGGTCTGGGCAACTTCGGTGCTGCGCCCGGCGTACTCCGGCGAGTTTAAGAACAGGCTGATCTCTTCACTGGGTGCAGCGGCATTGATCTCGGCGATGATGGCGCTGGCAAAAGAGGCGATGTCGGCAGATTTCTGTCGTGCACGATCCGCCAGCGAACGCATCGCGGTGGCAAACGGCTCTTCCAGTTGTGGTACCTGCGGATACGCTGGCATCGGCGCAAAGTCGTTGTTTTCAGGATCACGATAAAACTGCGCCCGATAATACAGGGTACTGCTGCTGTTGCTGCGACGAATGCTCCAGGTGGCGCTGCGCTGATCTGGCTTGTCCTGCACATCCAGGCCAAAACCACGCGAGATAAAATCCTCGCGCAAGCGCGCCAGACCCGGCGTCCTGTGCGGCAATTTAAGTGTCAGCTTGACCGGGCCTTCACCCGGCTCGATGCTGATACGCGTCTGCACAGTCCACGACATATCTTGTGCATCCGGCAACAACGGATAACCATACACTTGTACCCGCCAGATGATCAGCGTGAAACCAGCCGCCAGCAGCAGCAAGCTCAGCCACATCCAGTGTTGTAGTTTCATTGCTGCTGGTCATCGTCAGCGCTGTCGCAGCGCGGCCGACTGAGATAGGTTTCATCCGGATCGATCAGGGCGCGTCCCTGCAGCGCAGAACGTCCCAGTAAAACCGGATAAATAAAGTTGCTGCGATCAATCAGGCTGAATTCGATGTCATGCCGTTTTTTGCCCAGGCAGACTTTTAGCCTGACCACCGGACGGCGCTGATATTCGCCGCTGTGGCGCACGATACGCACATAGCGTTCCAGCGGTCGCTCCAGCGTGATGGATTCCTGGGCATCGTCATCGGTAATGGCAAAGCGCACCCGGCGTTCGCCGTCTTCGCGATAGACTTCGATGTCGCTGGCATCCAGCGATGAGGTTTTTGCACCGCTGTCGAGCTTGGCTT
>CAZHRH010000084.1:0-9622 GCA_964534475.1 uncultured Wenzhouxiangellaceae bacterium | reverse complement strand
GGGCTTTTTCGGCGTAGTCGCGGATCTGTTTTTCGATGTCGGCCAGCGACAGCAGATGCGCGTTGCGCAACACCGGCACCACCAGGCCGCGTTCGATGGACACCGCCACGCCGATGTCCTGGTAACCGTGGTAGACGATCTCGTCGTCTTCCACCGAGGCGTTGACGATCGGATGTCGCTGCAGCGCCACGCAGCAGGCGCGCACAAAGAATGACATGAAGCCGAGCTTGACATCATGGGTTTTGGCGAACACGTCCTTGTATTGCTGGCGCATATCGCTGACGGCCTGCAGATCGACTTCGTTGAACGAGGTGAGAATGGCGGCGGTGTTCTGCGCCTCTTTCATGCGTTCAGCGATGCGGCTGCGCAGGCGGCTCATCTTCACGCGTTCTTCCGGGCGCTCGCCGGCGGTTTGCAGAAACTCCTGCACATCGGGTTTGGTGATGCGACCGCCGCGGCCGCTGCCGCTGACCTCGCCGGTATCGATATCATTGTCGGCGGCCAGCTTGCGCGCAGAAGGCGAGGGCGCGCCGCCTTTGCTGCGGCTGTCGTTGGTTTCGCTGGCGTTGTCTGGCTTGTCCTGTTGATCCTGCTGCTTGTCGTCATCGTCTGAGCGCTGTTCGGCGTCTGCAGCTTCATCCTGCGGGTCATCGGCAGACTGATCTGCTGCTGCGTCCGCTTCGGCTTGCTGCGGCTCGTCTTCGACGTCTTGTTGTTCCATGATGCCGAGCAGGTCATCGGCCTGGACCGTGTCGCCCTGCTGGGTCTTGATGCTCTTGAGAATGCCCGACACCGGTGCCGGCACTTCCAGGACCACCTTGTCGGTTTCCAGATCCACCAGGTTCTCGTCGCGGCGGATGCTGTCGCCTTCTTTTTTGTGCCAGGTGGCGATGGTGGCGTCGCTGACCGATTCGGGCAGCGCCGGGACTTTGATTTCAGTGCTCATGTTGGATTGACTCCGGTCAATAGACTCTCGTTCAGATAAGCCGACAGCGCCTGGTGCTGCCAGCCATTAAGCGTTATTCATCCAGCAACAGGGCGTTGGCAAGCAGTTGCTTTTGTTCGCGCGCGTGCACGCTGGCGTAGCCGACCGCCGGTGAGGCGAGTTCGTCGCGGCCGACATAGTCGAGCTGCTGGCCGTCGGCCAGGCATTCGTACAAGCGGTGGCGGATCATGCGCCAGGCGCCCTGGTTGGAAGGTTCTTCCTGGCACCAGATGATGTCCTGGCAGTGGCCATACTCCTGCAGCAGTTGCTGCAGCTCAGCGGCCGGGAACGGATAAAACTGCTCGATGCGGCAGATGGCGATGTCGTCTATGCCTGCTTCCTCGCGTTTTGCGGCGAGATCGAAATAGACCTTGCCGGCACACAGCAGGACGCGTTTGACCTGGTCCTGCTGCACGTTTTCGCTGACATCATCAATCACCAGTTGATAGCCGCCATCGGTCAGCTCGCTGAGAGCAGAGACCGAAGCACGATGCCGCAGCAGGCTTTTGGGTGTCATCACCACCAGCGGCTTGCGGTACGGGCGCAGCACCTGGCGGCGGATGAGGTGGAAAAACTGCGACGGCAGGCTGGGTACGCAGACCTGGATGTTCTCCTGCGCACACATCTGCAAAAACCGCTCCAGCCGCGCCGAGGAGTGCTCCGGGCCCTGGCCTTCATAGCCGTGCGGCAGAAACAGCGTCAGACCGCACAAGCGGCCCCATTTGGTTTCACCGGAGGTGATGAACTGGTCGATCACCACCTGGGCGCCGTTGGCAAAGTCGCCGAACTGGGCTTCCCAGATCACCAGCGTGTTCGGATCGGTGGTGGCAAAGCCGTATTCAAAGCCCAGCACGGCCTCTTCCGACAACAGCGAGTCGATCACGGTAACGTGCTCGGGCTTGGCCGCAACCTGGTCCAGCGGCAGGATGGATTTGCCTGTTTTTTGATCGTGCAAGATGGCGTGGCGATGAAAAAAAGTACCGCGCCCGGAATCCTGTCCCACCAGTCTGAGACCATGGCCATCGCTGATGAGTCCGGCATAGGCCATGGTTTCGGCAAAGCCCCAGTCCATCGCCATGTCACCGGCGGCCATCTTGCGCCGGTCATTGATCACCTTGTCCACGCGCGCATTAAGTTCGAAGCCTGGCGGCAGCTCATGCAGTTGCTCGGACAGCAGACGAATCTGTTCCTGCGTCATGGTGGTGTTGGCCTCGGCGCGCCAGGACTGGTGGATGAACTTGCTCCAGTCGACCTCGGCGGTATCGCCGGGTCTGGTTTCCACCGCATCCACCAGTCGCTCGCCGGCGTCCAGGCGGTCGCGGTAGTGCGATTGCATGGACTCCACCGTCTGTGCATCGACGACAGCATCATCCAGCAGTTTTTTGGCCAGCAATGCGCGCACGCTTTCGTGGTGACGTATTTTTTGATACATCAGCGGCTGAGTGGCGGCCGGCTCATCGGCCTCGTTGTGGCCGTGACGGCGATAACAGACCAGGTCAATCACCACGTCCTTTTTGAATTCATTGCGGAAATCATCCGCCAGCTTGCTGACGAACACCACCGCTTCGGGGTCGTCGCCGTTGACGTGGAAAATCGGCGCCTGCACCATTTTTGCCACTTCGGTGCAATACAGCGTGGAGCGCGCATCGATCGGGTTGGAGGTGGTGAAGCCGACCTGGTTATTGACCACCACATGCACGGTGCCGCCAACAGCAAAACCGCGCGCCTGGGACATGTTGAACAATTCCATTATCACGCCCTGACCAGCGATCGCGGCATCGCCATGGATCAGCACCGGCAGCACTTTCTGCTGCTCATCGTCATGGCGCAGAATCTGTCTTGCCCGAGCTGAACCGGCCACCACCGGATCGACAATTTCCAGATGAGACGGATTGAATGCCAGTGCCAGATGCATTTTGCCGTGCTCAAGCTGGATGTCGGAGCTATAGCCGAGATGGTATTTGACATCACCGGCGTGGTTGCGATCGCCATTGTCCAGTTTGCCTTCGAATTCCTCGAACAGACGTCCGCTGGTCTTGCCGAGTATGTTCACCAGCACATTGAGACGACCGCGATGGGCCATACCGATGACCACCTCGCGGCTGCCGTTGTTGCCGCTGTGGATGATCAGTTCATTGAGCAACGGGATGAGGCTGTCGCCGCCTTCCAGCGAGAAACGTTTCTGGCCGACATACTTGCGATGCAGGAACTGCTCCCAGCCTTCGGCGGCGGTGAGTTTCTCCAGAATGCGCTTGCGCGTGGTCGTGTCCTGACGAAAATCACCGCGACTGCCTTCCAGCCGCTGCTGCAGCCAGCGACGCTGGGTGGTGTCGGTGATGTGCATGGTCTCGCTGCCGATGTTGCCGCAATAGACCTTTTCCACCAGCGCCACGATCTCGCGCAGCGGCATGCGCTTGGGTGCGACCAGTGAGCCGGTG
The DNA here is from genome assembly GCA_964534475.1 of uncultured Wenzhouxiangellaceae bacterium. Taxonomy (GTDB): domain Bacteria; phylum Pseudomonadota; class Gammaproteobacteria; order Xanthomonadales; family Wenzhouxiangellaceae; genus JAHJQV01. Next base: position 6,199 of record CAZHRH010000084.1, on the reverse strand, counting down.
TCAAATTCAGTGTTGAGATCGCTGTCGTCTAGATCATGCGCGGCCAGGTTCAGGTCGGGGGCGCCGGGTCGTTCCCTGAGGCCGAGCGGATCCAGCGTTGCTTCCTGATGACCGCGCACGCGATAGGCATTGATCATCTTTAATACGCCGGCCTGCTTGTGATCACTGGCCGCGACATCGCCGTAGCCGCTGCCGTGATGGTAGTGGCCATTGTTCGCCAGCGCACGGAATCGATCCAGCACGCGGGCATGGCTGACGCCATTGTTGCCGGCATGATCCCGGAACAAATGCTGCCAGACTTCGCTGACTGCGTCGGGATCCTGCAGCCAGGTTTCGTACAGCGACTCTACGTAAGCCGCGTTGGGAGCGCCGAGATGGGAACTGGCGTATTTGGATTGCAGCGATTCGCCCAAGATGATTGCCTAATGAAGTCGCAAGCGATAATGAGTTATTTTACTATGCCGCAATCACACTGGCCACAGTTGCGACTGATTTGTGGTGGATGAAAGCATTGCTGCCTTGCTTTCTGCTCAGGCGGTGGCTAGCGATTGGTCGATGGCTTTCAGCAGATCTTTCTCATTGACGGGTTTGGTGATGTAATCGGTGGCGCCCTGGCGCAAGCCCCAGATACGATCGGTTTCCTGATCCTTGGAGGTGACGTAAATGATCGGAATGTCCTTGGTCTGGCTGTCCCGGCTCAACTGCCGGGTGGCCTGAAAACCGCTCATGCCGGGCATCACTACATCCATCAGAATCAGATCCGGCATCTCGGTTTTTGCCTTTTCGATGGCTGCCTCGCCGGTTTCTGCAACCAGCACATCGTGGCCCCGACTTTTGATCAGCTTGGACAAGCTGTAAAGCTGGGCATTGGAATCATCGACGATCAGTATTTTGGCCATAGTATACTTACACTCCCTGTGTACATTGATTTCTGCAGTTTAGATTACACTGTTCGCGAAGATTTGTCATTCATCCTTAAGTTCATGTGCAGTAATGTTGATGAGACATCCCAGACCAGACAAAAAACCATCATTGCGCAGTCTTTAGCTGCGCGCACAGCGCGGCAATCCAGATGGCCATTGCTTCAATCTGTGCCGCCGGGAGGCAACTGCAATGCCACAATGATTGATCTGCTGGCAGTATTGCAACCAAATCCGATATCTTGATGAATACAGCCGACATATCAACATCAGCACCGGAGTCCACAACCATGTCGTACAAGCAAGCATACACACACAATTCAAGTACCTTGACAGCAATCCTGATCAGCATGTTGTTCATGCTCACTTGCGCGCTTGCTGCTGCAGACCAGCCAGGTGCAGGCGATTCGGCACCGGATTTTGTGCTGTCTGATCAATACGGCGAACAGCATGCGTTGGCCGACTTTCAGCAGCAGTGGCTGGTGGTGTTTTTCTATCCGAAGGCGGATACCCCGGGTTGCACTACCGAGGCCTGCAACTTTCGCGACAATATCTACGCGATCCGTGCCGCCGGCGCCGAAGTTGTCGGCATCAGTGTGGATTCCGTCGCCGATCAGAAGCAGTTTTCCGACAAGTACAAACTGCCGTTCACGTTATTGTCGGACAGCGACGGCAAGGTTTGTGATGCCTACGGCGTGCTGCGCAATTACGGCGCGATGGAGGTTGCCAGCCGGCAGTCGTTCCTGATCGCCCCGGATGGCAGCATCGCCAAGCATTATGCCAGCGTGTCACCAGACACCCACACTCAGGATGTGATTGCCGATTTGCAGCGGCTGACTGCAGCCTACGACACACAGATGTAGTGTCACCTCTAATACACGCACGACTGCGCTTCATGACTTATGCCACATGCGTTTGTCTTGCAGTCAGGTACACTTGTAAATAGTTTCATCTTTAGGAGACGCCACCATGTGGAGTGTATTTGGCTGGGTTCTGTTCGGTTTTGCGATCTGGGCATTGATGCTGATCATGCACGTGGTGCAAAAACGCTACGCGCCGGAGTGGAATGACTCCACCACTCGCCAGCAGGCAGGCTACAAGTCTTACCGGCGCAACAAGGCGCGTGGTTTCTGGGACAGCATGTGGGATTGGGGCGATGACGATGACGAATCATTTTCAGCCAAGGAAAAAGCTGCGCTGGAACGAGAAATTCACGATCTGCAAGAGCGCGTCAAGGTGCTCGAGGCCATTGTCACTGATCGCCGCTGGCAGTATGACGAGGAACTGCACAGCGACAAGTAATGATTATTCAACCATCGCAACTTAGCTGCCGCTCCTCACGTTGATACCAGCCATCATCGGCTGGAGCAAACACATTGCAGGTGGTCATCTCGCCGCTGTAGACATGAATGGATATGGCCACATTGTCTGCGTCTGGATTGCGGATGGTGTGGTATTCATGGGGCGGGATCAGACTGCCGGCGCTGCCGGGACCGGTGAACATGGTGCCGCAGCGATCAAACTTGTAGCGTCCGCTGCTCTGGTCGGCCAGTTCAAACTGCACCACCTCGATGTTGCCGGTGAGCACGCCTTCGACACACCACATGCCGCAGTGATCGTGAATGTGGGTGCCCTGACCCGGACCCCAGGTCATCGCCATGACGCAGAATTCATCCGGTTGATGGTGCAGCATGCGGCGGGCATAGCCCTCATCGCTGGCCTGCCAACACTCTGGCGGCAGCTCAATCTCGCCATTTGAGAGCATTGTCGAGAGTATCCCGCGCACGGCGTCGGTGATCTGTTGCGGATCCTGCAGTGTGACCGCCGCACGCAGATGCTGCAGCAGGGGCTGTTTACCGGTGAAGTCAATGTCTGGCTTCGTGTTGTTCATGTCAGATACCTCCGTACAGGGGGACCGAAGCGGTCAATATCGATAAGAAAGGAATCATGTCCCTGCAGTGAGTCGATGGCCAGTAGTTCATGGGCGATGCCGGTGTTGTCCAGTGCCTTCGCCAGCGTTTGCTGATCACTGAGCGGAAACAGCAGATCGGTGTGCACCCCCATGATCAGCGCTGACTGCAAGCTGGTCTGCGCCAGCATGCGGCTCAGGTCATCGTCGTGGCGGTCACTGGCGTCAAACCAGTCCATGGCTCGCGACAGATAGACGTAGCAGCAGGGATCAAACTGGCCGATAAACTTCAATGCGTGGGCTTCCAGATAAGACTCCACCTGAAAATTCATGCCGTAGGTGGTAGTGGCAAACTGCGACTGCGGCTGGCGATCAAAGCGCTGTTGCCATTCTTTGGCCGAGCGATAACTGATCATGCCCAGCTTGCGCGCCATGCGCATGCCGGAGATCGGCCAGCAGGAATCGCTGTAGTGTCCGTGCTCCCAGTTGGGGTCGCTGACGATGGCTTCACGTTGCAGCGAGCGGATGGCGATGGCAAACGGGTTGGCTGCGGCGGCCGAGGAAATGCTGATCATGTGCCGGGCGGCCTGCGGATACTGTTTCAGCAGCGCCAGCGCGGTCATGCCGCCCATACTGGGACCGATGACACAATGCAATTGTTCTATGCCAAGGTGTTGAATTACCTGCCAACTACTGGCGGCGATGTCTTCGATGCTGAGTTCGGGAAAGTCCAGCCGCCAGGGCTTGCCGCTGGCCGGGTTCAGCGTGTCCGGCCCGGTGGAGCCGAGACAACTGCCCAGCGAGTTGACGCAGATAACAAAAAACCGGTCGCTGTCGATCGGTTTGCCGGGACCGAGCATGGCTTCCCACCAGCCGGCTTCGGGGTCATCATCATTGGCTGCCGCGTGTGCGCCGGGAGACAAGCCGGTGAACAGCAGAATCGCATTGCTGCGCTCGCGATTCAGCTCGCCCCAGGTCTCATAGGCCAGCGTCACCGGCTGCAGGCTTTCGCCGCGCCAGGTCTGAAATGGCTGATCGAGTTTGAGTTTAGGCATGGCACAGAATTACCGCAGAGCGAAAGCCGCAACAGTGCGACCATTGTTCGACAGCTATGGTAACGCAGGCGACTATTGTTTGGTGAACAGCAAGGTGAAACGGTCACTCTCACCAATGTCGAGATACTTCTGCGGATCTTCGTCTTGCGGCACACGCAGCGTCGGCGGCAGCGTCCAGACGCCGTTGGGATGGTCGGCGCTGTCCTGCAGATTGGAATTGATCGGCGAGGTGGCCACCAGGGTGAAACCGGCGCTGACGATACGCTGGGTCAGCCAGTTTTGATTGACGTAGCCATTGCTGGCTTTGGCGTCAATCGCCTGCACCAGTGGCGCCCGATGATCAACGATGCCGAAGTGACCATCGGGTTTGAGCATCAGTCTGACCTGGCGCAGTACTTCGGTGAAGGTGCCATCGGCCAGCCAGTTATGCACGTTGCGAAAGCTGACGATCAGATCCACACTGCTCGGGGGGGTCGGCAGTGCTGTCGCCGGCGGCTCGAAGGGTACGATCTGCACCTGATCAAACCAGTCCGGGTTCAACTCCAGCTTGGTTTTGTAGGCGGCCAGTGCACTTTTGAAGAACATGGCGTATTCATGCTCGCTATCGGGGTTGAAATGCGCCGCGATGAGCTGACCTTCAGCGCGCAGGTATGGCGCGAGAATTTCCGTGTACCAACCGTCACCCGGCCACAGTTCCAGCACCGTCATGTCCGGCTTGAGGCCGAAAAACTGCAGCGTTTCGACAGGGTGGCGAAAGCGATCACGGGCTTTGGCGGCTTCTGCGCGAGACGGGTCGCTGATGATGGCTTCCAGCGTCGGCGTATCCTGCTGTGCCATGCTCTCGCTGACATGCCCTGCACAACACAGCGCGAACAGCAGCGTCACCAATGTTTTCAAGAAAAGATTCAAGTTCAATGCATCGCAACAGGTTCCCCGGATCTCACATTATTGCGACAATAGCGGTCGCCGGTCAATCTCCGGCAGCCATCATAGTGGCCAAATCTAAAGCGTTATGGCGGTAGAATAATGCGCATATGTTGTACATATGCATTTTTTACCGATCACTGTATGCTGGTCCGCATCTGATCAGGGATGTTTGAGAGCATGCTTACAGCCAATGAATACAGCGCCAGAATCAAGTCCTACGGACGCACCGATGAGGCCTATCTGCAGTGGCATGTGTAACGTCTTTTGTGTACCAAAGCCTTGTTTGACCGGCGTCATCCCGATGATCAAGACTGCATGATCCTGGACATTGGGGCGCACTGGCTGCATCAAGCAGATTACCCACGGCCATCACTGGAAAGAGTACAGCGCGCGCGAGATCGTCAGCTATTTTGATATTCTGCCGATTAATCTCTATGTTGAGCATATGCAGTACATCAATTTTAATGACGAGCACCGCAAACGACAGCGTGGACTGTCTCCCCACTGCGGCCGTCTGCTGGAGCGGCGCCTCGATTTCTTTCGCGACAGTATCTATGCCGAAGTTGCCAACTATAAGCTTGCAACATGAACATTGACTGGCAACAATGGCTGCAGCAGGACTGGCTGGGTCACTGGATGGTGCAGGTGGGCATGATTGTGCTGCTGGTGGCGGTGCTCGATTTCATGGTGCGCATCGTGCTGCGCCGGGTGCATGCCAGAGTTCAAGATACGCCCAATCCCTGGGATGACGCCATTGTTACAGCGCTGCGAGCGCCCTTGCTGCTGTTTTTGTGGGGGCTGGGGTTGAGCTTCGCCATTGATCGCTTGCCCACAGCACTGGCGGGTTTTGAGCTGCCGGCAGCGCTGCTGGCCTCGAGCCGCGAAGTGATCATCATCATCGTCGTATTCTGGTTCGTGCTGCGACTGGTGGCGCGCGTCGAAGCCAATGTGCTGACCCGGGCCAGAGCCGGCGCGACAAAGATCGACGAAATCACGGTGATGGGGCTGGGGCGGCTGGCGCGCATCACGGCGCTGGTCACCGGTTTGCTGGTGCTGCTGGAGTCAATCGGGGTCAGCATATCCGGTCTGCTGGCCGCCGGAGGTATTGGTGGTATTGCTATCGGCCTGGCGGCGCGCGACATGCTGGCTAACTTCTTCGGTGGCCTGACCATATTTCTGGATCGACCGTTCAAGGTGGGTGACTGGATCGCTTCGCCGGATCGCGAAATCGAAGGTGACGTGGAGGAGATCGGCTGGCGCCAGACGGTGATTCGTCGCTTCGACAAACGTCCCATTTATGTGCCGAACTCGGTGTTCACCAACATCGTGGTGATCAATCCACAGCGCATGCCGCATCGACGCATTTATGAAACCATCGGCATTCGCTA
>CAZHRH010000083.1:0-9824 GCA_964534475.1 uncultured Wenzhouxiangellaceae bacterium | reverse complement strand
GAGGATGTCGGCGGGTTCAGCACCAGCATGCGCTCGGCGCTGCGATACAGCAACACCAGTAGCAAGGCGGCAGGAATACCGGCCACAAGGGCGCTGGCAACAAACCAGAAAATGATGGTAAACCAGCCTTGCAGAGCCGGCAGGAACATCGCCGTGACCTGGGTCTGCGTTGTATTCTCACTGCCAGGCGCAACCGGTGTCGTTGCCTGTTCAAGCAAACGCCGCAATGCCTGCTGTCGCTGTTGTTGATCGCTGCTACGCAGTAGCCGATACAGGCTTTGCAGATCTGCCGGGCCAAAACAATACAGCAACAGCAGCACACCTGCCGGCAACATAATCCAGTCTCCCAGCAGCCAGCTAATGAGAGCAAGCAGCAGCAACAGTGTCAGCAGCGGCAGTGCCAGGCACAGCAGCAGCGGCAATTCTGCACGAAAATCAGCGGGACTGCTCGCGCTGGAGCTGGTCAACGCCGCCTGCAGCAACTCATACAATTCCTGCTGCCAGTCATAAGTTCGAAAGCGGACAAGGTCCGCGTGCCAGCGGTATTCCAGCAGTTCGGCGATGATCAGTGCAACAATGGCCATGGCGGCATTATATCGTTGCGACGGCAGCTTGGAGTAGTTGTCATTGCACGGACAGCAGATCGATCAATGCCCGGCCAGTGCGCTCGCCATACCAGTCACTGATCAGTGCAAAAGCAATCGATTGCGGCATTGACAGCAGCAATTCCCGCGCGCGTACCGAGCGCTCAAATTCAGCCAATGACCACCAGCGCGCATCTGCCAGTTCGCTGCCAATGCGCAGCCTGGTGGTGCGCGCGGTGGCGCGAAATCCCAGCATGAGCGAGCCTGGAAACGGCCATGGTTGCGAGGAATGATAATGAATCTGATCCAGTTCGACGCCGGCTTCTTCCATCACTTCACGGCGCACGGCATCCTCGATGCTTTCACCTGGTTCCACAAACCCGGCCAAAGTGGAGTAACGCCGCTGCGGCCAATTTGCTTGACGTCCGAGCAAAATGGCGTCGTCATGTTCGATTAAGGTGATCATCGCCGGATCAATGCGCGGGAATGTGATTTGTCCGCAGTCGGTATTGCTGCAGCGCATGCGGTGGCCACCGTCATGAATATTGTTCGGACTGCCGCAACTGCCACAATAACGATGGCGTTGCTGCCAGTTGCCGATGGCGACGGCATAGGCAATGAGGCCGGCGTCATCGGCCGTGACGCAAGCCGCTGCAGTGCGCAGATCGACCCAGCGGCCGGTGACCGCAGTGGCAAGCTGCGCCGCCTGATTGTCATCCTGCAAATTCACAGCAAACCATGGCTGACCACGCACCAGACCAAGATAGCACAGGCTGTGATCCGGGCTTGATTGCGTCAGCAGCAGCAATTCATCGCGCTCGGCCTGCAACAGGCAGTGGCGTTGATGGATCGGTATAAAACGGGCGGATTCCTCATTGGCGAAGGCCTGCAGGCGTGTCACATCGCAGCGTTGTTCGGTTTGACGATCAATGTTGCAGGCAGAGAAGGTGTTGCGGGCCGAGCGCTGGTAATCATCCATACCCACTAACAAATGGATTCTCTTGTTTTTGTTTCTTCGACCTGCTGAGGTTGCTTGCTCAAATGGAGAAGGATGAGCCGCAGCCACAGGTGGTGGTAGCGTTCGGGTTGTTGATAACGAACTGGGCACCCTGCAGGCTTTCACTATAGTCGACTTCAGCGCCTTCCAGATAATGAATGCTGAGAGGATCGACCAGCATGGTCACACCATCGCGCTCAATGTGGATGTCGTCGGCACTGATCTGGTCATCGAAACTGAAGCCGTATTGAAACCCCGAGCAGCCGCCACCGCTGATATAGACTCGCAGTTTGAGCGCCGGATTGCCTTCACCCATTACCAGTTCCTGCACCTTGCGGGCAGCAGCAGGGGTCATGTTCATCGGTGGTGACGTTTCGGTTTGCATAAGTGACCTGAATTAACTATATTCACAGCGATTATACTCATTTTCATTGTTGCAGACAAAAAAAGGCGGCACAAGTGCCGCCAATGCTTACCAAGTCAGAATGTTTATGGTTATGGGCCAATCCCCGCTGATGTGAATTAACTTTCACGTATGTTATTAAGTGTTCACATCATTGTCAAGTGTTTCGGCAAAAAAAACCCGGTGCATGGCACCGGGTCCGTCGGATGATCAGAGTAAAGGCGTGATCAGCGGCGTGGGCGATCCTCGCGCGGTCGTGCCTCATTCACCGTGAGCGGGCGGCCACCAACGTCTTTGCCGTTGAGATCAGCGATGGCCGACTGGGCCTCTCCATTGTCGCTCATTTCGACAAAACCAAAGCCTTTGCTGCGACCAGTGAACTTGTCCTGGATAACATTGGCCGAGGTGACATTGCCGAACTGGGCAAACATATCCTGCAAATCATCGTTGCTGGTGCTGTATGGCAGGTTTCCTACATATATATTCATAATCATTCTCGTGCGAAAGTCAGTTAGTGGTGAAGACATAACCGGGCAGGCTGCGGACCATCCAGGTTGTAACATGCAGGAGAGCCAACAAACAGGGGCAACTTGTCGCAACTGTGATATTCCCTGACCTGATAGCACACTCAAGTGTGTACTCACCACCACATGCTATTATAGTCGAACTTGGCGCAGGACGTATCCTTGCGCTAGCACTTGGTCACGGGAGCTGCGATTAGATGGAAAACACTTATCCATTGCTGATCAACTTCGATCCGGTAGCGCTGCAACTGGGTCCGCTGAAGATCTATTGGTATGGGCTGATGTATCTGGCTGCGTTCGGCTCGTTCTGGGTTCTGGCCAGTCTGCGCGCAAGGCATCCCGGTGCCCCGATCAACCGCGAGCAGGTCAGTGATTTGCTGTTTTACGGCATGCTCGGTGTGATTATCGGTGGTCGTGTGGGTTACATGCTGGTGTATGGCAATGCACAGCTGTTTGCCGATCCATTGAGCCTGTTCAAGATCTGGCAGGGTGGTATGTCTTTTCACGGCGGGCTCATCGGAGTGATGGTTGCCCTTGCCTGGTTCGCCAATCGCCAGCGGTGCGGTTTTTTTGCCATCACCGACTTTGTTGTACCGATGATTCCGCTCGGTCTGATGTTCGGTCGTATCGGCAATTTCATCGGCGGTGAGCTGTGGGGGCGAATTACCGATGTTGGCTGGGGCATGCTGTTTCCCAAGTCCATACCGGGTGTGAATCCCGACAGCGCCGCATTCATGCAGTCCTATCTGGCTGGAGATTACAACGGTCTGGCACGGCACCCGTCACAACTGTATCAGGCACTGCTGGAGGGGCTGCTGTTGTTTCTGCTGTTGTGGTTTTACTCACGCAAGCCGCGCCCGCGCATGGCGGTTTCGGGTTGGTTTCTGATCGGCTACGGTGTATTTCGCAGCATGGTCGAGTTTTATCGCGAACCGGATGCGCATCTGGGCTTCATCGGTGGCAACTGGCTGACCATGGGCATGCTACTGAGCATGCCGATGATTCTGCTCGGTATCATACTGGTCATTGTTGCTTACTTGCGTGATAATGAGGTGCATAGAGTCTCTGCTCTTGCCCGCCAGAATATGAACCGATAATCATGCTGGCCTGATGACCAGATCCTGACCGAGAATACTGCCAAAAGCAATGAAAAATTATCTGCATATGTTGCGGGATATTCGCACGCGCGGCACGATAAAATCCGATCGCACCGGCGTTGGTACACAAAGCCTGTTCGGCTATCAGTTGCGCTTCGCGCTGGATAGCGGTTTCCCGCTGGTGACGACGAAAAAAGTGCACTGGAAATCCATTGTCATGGAGTTGTTGTGGTTTCTGCGCGGTGATACCAATGTACGCTGGCTGCAAGCGCATGGCGTCAAAATCTGGGATGAATGGGCGGCTGCAGATGGCGAACTGGGCCCAATGTACGGGCAGCAGTGGCGCAGTTGGCCGACCACTGCTGGTGAGCGCATTGACCAGTTGCAGCAGTTGCTCACAGATCTGCGCGAGCGCCCGGATTCGCGTCGCCATATTGTCACCGCATGGAATCCCGAGTCGCTGCCGGATGAGTCGATATCGCCACAGCAGAATGTGGCTGCCGGGCGCATGGCGCTAGCTCCTTGTCATGCCTTGTTCCAGTTTTATGTGGCCAACGGCAGGTTGAGCTGCCAGTTGTATCAGCGCAGTGCCGATGCGTTTCTTGGCGTGCCGTTCAATATCGCATCCTATGCCTTATTGACCCACATGGTGGCGCAGGATGTCGGTCTGCTGCCGGGTGACTACATTCACACCTTTGGCGATGTGCACATCTATCGTAACCACATTGAGCAGGTGGATACACAATTGCAACGCGAACCCTATCCGCTGCCGACGTTGCGGCTCAATGACGAGATCGAGTCGCTGTTCGATTTCAGCGCAGATGATATCCACATCGAAAACTATCAGTGCCATCCGCCCTTGCGCGGCAAGGTCGCGGTCTGATGTCTGCCCGGTCGCAGCCAGAAATCGCGCTGGCTGCAGATCAATCGCTGTGTCTGGTGGCGGCCATGGATGAACAGCGCGCGATTGGCTGGCGTGGCGGCATGCCCTGGCACTTGCCGGCTGATCTGCAGCACTTCAAGACACTCACTCAGGGTCATGCCGTGCTGATGGGGCGACGTACCTGGGAATCGCTGCCGCGGGCCTTGCCCGGACGGCATAATATTGTCCTCAGCAGCAGGCGAGAATATGCTGCCCATGGTGCTGATGTGTGTGCTTCGCTGCAGGCAGCACTGGGGCTGGCCGGTGCTGGCACCATCATGGTTATCGGTGGCGCGCAACTGTACCGGCTGTGCCTGCCGCATGCGCGCAGAATGGAATTGACGCTGCTCGCCACATCGCTGCAGCAAGCCGATACCTGGTTTCCTCAGTGGGATCCGGCGGACTGGGATACGCAGTCGCAGCAGCAGCGTCCGGCCGATGCCGCCAACGCCTATGCCATGACCTTCATCAGTCTGCAGCGCAAAAGCGCACGCGCGCAGCAGTAACAACGGCCTGAACAGCTATGGACCTGACACAATTCAGACAATTTGCCGAGCAGGGCTATAACCGCATACCAGTCTGGCGTTCGGTGCTGGCTGACCTGGATACGCCGCTGAGTGTGTATCTGAAGCTGGCCGACGGCAAGAACAACTTTCTGCTGGAATCGGTGGAAGGCGGTGAAATGTGGGGACGATACTCCATCATCGGTTTGCCGTGCAGCCGCCGCTTTGAATACAAGCACGGGCGCTGGCGTGTTTACGAACTGGATGAGCTGATCTGCGACGACGAGACCAATGATCCACTGACCATGGTGGAAATGGTCATGCATCAGATCAATGCCGCGCCGGTGGCGGAGTTGCCGCGCCTCAACGGTGGTCTGGTCGGCTATTTCGGTTATGAGACCATGGCCACGATCGAGCCATGCCTGGAGCACATGCTGCAGTTGCCGGATGCGCTGGGCGTGCCGGACATCTGTCTGCTGTGCGCCGATGAGCTGGCCGTGTTCGATAACCTGCAGGGCCGGCTTTATCTGATCGTCAATGTCGAGCCACAAGCCGAAGATGGCAGTACTGCCGGCGAAGATTATGCCCAGGCCCAGCGCCGACTGGATCAGTTACAGCATCGATTGCGCTGTGGTTCACCCGGCTATGCCCAGGCCGCGCGCAGCTATCAGATGGGTGAGGTCAGCTATGGTTTTGCTGAAGCTGATTTCAAACAGGCGGTGGCGCGCTGTCAGGATTACATAGCCGCCGGTGACTGCATGCAGGTGGTATTGTCGCAGCGCATGTCTATGCCGGTGGGCATGCCGGCGCTGGACATTTATCGCGCGCTGCGCGCACTGAACCCGTCGCCGTATATGTATCACATGGACTTCGGTGATTTTCAGGTCATCGGTTCGTCCCCGGAAGTGCTGGTGCGGGTGCATGACCAGCGCGCCATGCTGCGCCCGCTGGCCGGAACCAGGCCACGTGGACACGACAGCGCCGAGGATCAGCGGCTGGCAGATGAGCTACTGGCCGATGACAAGGAGCGCGCCGAGCACCTGATGCTGATTGATCTGGGGCGCAACGATCTGGGCCGGGTCGCAGTCACCGGCAGTGTCAACGTTACCGAGCAGATGGCAATCGAGCTTTATTCGCATGTCATGCACATTGTCTCTGCGGTGGAGTGCGAACTGGACGAAAGCTACAGCACGCTGGATGCTTTGCGCGCCTGTTTTCCTGCCGGTACGCTGTCGGGCGCGCCGAAACTGCGGGCGATGGAAATCATTGCCGAGCTGGAGCCGATGCAGCGCAACATCTATGCCGGTACCGTGGGCTGGCTCAACTGGCATGGTGATGCCGACCTGGCGATTGCCATCCGTACCGGCGTGCTGCAGGACCATATGCTGCATCTGCAGGCCGGGGCCGGAATCGTCGCCGATTCCGATGCCCAGCTGGAGTGGCAGGAAACCATGAACAAGGGGCGCGCCATGATTTCTGCCATCACCCAGGCAGCGCAGGGTTTGTAATGATCCTCATGATCGACAACTATGATTCGTTTACCTACAACCTGGTGCAGTATCTGGGGGAACTGGGTGTGGAGGTGAAAACACTGCGCAATGATGCCGTCGATATCGCCGCCATCAAGGCCATGGCACCGGCTGGTATTGTGCTCTCGCCCGGGCCGTGCACGCCCAATGAAGCCGGTATCAGCATGGATGTGATTCGCCATTGTGCCGGGCAGGTGCCGATCCTGGGGGTCTGCCTGGGGCATCAGGCCATCGGCCAGGTGTATGGTGGCGAGGTGGTGCGAGCCGATCAGTTGATGCACGGCAAAACCTCTGCCATTCACCACGATGGCAAGGGCGTGTTCCGCGGTTTGCCGACGCCCTATACGGCCACGCGTTACCACTCGCTGGTGGTGGCCAAAGACAGCCTGCCGCAGTGCCTGCAGATCAGCGCCTGGACTGAAACACCGGCCGCTGAGGTGGATGAAATCATGGGTTTCCGGCACCGCGAACTGGACGTGGAAGGCGTGCAGTTCCATCCGGAATCGATACTGACCGAACACGGTCATCAACTGTTGCGCAATTTTCTGCAGCGCTGTCAATGAGTATTCAACAGGCCCTGCAGCATCTGGCCCGGCGCGAAGACATCCCGGCCGATTGTCTGCGCGCGGCAATGCAGCAGATCATGTCCGGCGAAGCCATGCCGGCGCAATCGGCAGCGATGCTGATGGGTCTGGTGGTCAAGGGCGAGACCAGTGCCGAACTCACTGCAGCGGCCCAGGTCATGCGTGAACATGCAGTAGCGGTGCGCATTCCGCTGTCTGATAAGTCCGATTATGTACTTGATACCTGCGGCACCGGCGGTGATGGCAGCCGTATATTCAATGTCTCCACCGCAGCGGCCTTTGTCTGTGCCGAGGCCGGCATCAAGGTGGCCAAGCATGGCAATCGTTCGGTGTCCAGCACTTCCGGCAGCGCCGATGTACTCGAAGCAGCCGGTTTGCGGCTGGATCTGCAGCCAGCGCAGGTGGCAGCCTGTGTAGAGCAACTGAACATCGGCTTCTTGTATGCGCGTGCGCATCACCCGGCGGTGGCGCGCGTGGCTGAGGTGCGCCAGGCGCTGGGGCTGCGCACCATGTTCAATCTGCTCGGGCCGTTGACCAATCCGGCCGCTGCGCGATGTCAGTTGCTGGGTGTTTATGACGCCCATTGGCTGCAGCCGGTGGCGCAGACCCTGCATCAGCTCGGCAGCAGCCATGTCATGGTGGTGCATGCCGAGGATGGCCTGGATGAGATCAGTTGCGCCAGCAATACTCAGGTAGCGGAAATGCACAACGGCAATCTGCACAGCTACGTCATTGCGCCACAGCAGTTTTTGCCTCAAGCGCGCAGTCTGGACACGCTGCAGGTTAGCGATGCCGGGCAAAGCCTGAGCCTGATCGAGCAGGCGCTGCGCGGCGCAGAGGGCGCGGCCGGCGACATCGTCGCGCTCAACGCCGCTGCCGGCATCTATGTCGCAGGTCGAGCCGAGACACTGCAAGCCGGCTATGGCGTGGCGCGGGATATTCTCGAATCCGGTCGCGCCTGGCAGCGCCTGCAGCAACTGGTCGAACTCAGCCAGCAACTGGCCACGTCAGAGACTGCAGGGCAGGCATCATGAACGCCAGCATGCCCACCATGCTGGAGCGGATTCTTCAGCACAAGCGCGAGGAGATCGCCATTCGTCAACGCCAGCGCAGCAGCGCTGCGTTGCAGGAAGTGGCCGATGTGCAGCCGCCGGTGCGAGGTTTTCAGCGCGCATTGCAGCAGCGGGTGGGTGCCGGTGAGCTCGCCGTGATCGCAGAAATCAAGCAGGCTTCGCCCAGTGCCGGCGTGATTCGCGCCGACTTTCAGCCCGACCGCATTGCCCGGCAGTATCAGCAAGGCGGGGCGACGTGTCTTTCCGTGCTCACCGATGAGCACTTTTTCCAGGGCCAGAACCGCTATCTGAAACTTGCCCGCGAGGCCTGCGACTTGCCGGTTTTGCGCAAGGATTTTCTGATTGATCATTATCAAATGATTGAGGCGCGCGCGATCGGTGCCGATGCCGTGCTGCTGATTGCCGCAGCGCTCAGCGACAGCACCTTGCAGGAACTGTTTCTGCATGCGCGCGAGCTGGAAATGGATGTGTTACTGGAAGTGCACAATGAAAGCGAAGTCGAGCGCGTGCTGCAGTTGCAGAGCCTGTGCGAAGCGCTGCTGATCGGCATCAACAACCGTGACCTGCATCGATTTGTTACCGATCTGGAGACCAGCCGCAGACTGGCGGCGCTGGTACCGCAACAGCATCTGCTGATCAGCGAAAGTGGTATTCAGCAGCCTGCCGATATTGCTAAACTGCGCAGTTACGGCCTGCAGTCATTCCTGATCGGCGAAGCGTTCATGCGTGCTGATGATCCCGGTGAGGCGCTGCATCGGCTGCTGCGGAATTGATCCTTATCAAAAAACCGGCTACAGGAATCACATTGACACCATCGCGCATCAAGCTACACGGCTTCAACAACCTGACCAAGTCGCTCAGTTTCAACATCTATGACATCTGCTATACCGCCAGTGAAGACAAGCGGCATGAGTATCTGGAATACATCGACGAAAGCTACAACGCCGAGCGGCTGACGCAGATTCTGGAAAACGTCGCCGAGATCATCGGTGCCAACGTGCTCAACATTGCGCGTCAGGATTACGATCCGCAAGGCGCCAGCGTGACCATGCTGATCGCCGAAGGTCCGGTGGATGAACGTTTTGCAGATAGTGATCTGGCCACGCCCGGGCCGCTGCCGGAAACCGTACTGGCGCACCTGGACAAGAGCCATATTACCGTGCACACCTATCCGGAAAGTCATCCGCAAGGCGGTATTTCCACCTTCCGTGCCGACATTGATGTGTCCACCTGCGGCATCATCTCGCCGCTGAAGGTACTCAACTATCTGATTCACACCTTCGAGTCGGACATTGTCACGGTGGACTACCGCGTGCGCGGGTTCACCCGCGATGTCAACGGTCGCAAGCACTTCATTGATCACAAGATTCGTTCGATTCAGGATTTTTTCGAAGCCGCCACGCTGGAGCGCTACCAGATGATCGACGTCAACGTGTATCAGGAAAACATGTTTCACACCAAAATGCTGCTGCGCGAATTCAAACTCAATGATTATCTGTTTGGTGTCGATGAAAAGGATCTGCGGCCGCGCCAGCGCCAGCGCATTGTGCGGCGATTGAAAAAGGAGATG
The DNA here is from genome assembly GCA_964534475.1 of uncultured Wenzhouxiangellaceae bacterium. Lineage (GTDB taxonomy): Bacteria > Pseudomonadota > Gammaproteobacteria > Xanthomonadales > Wenzhouxiangellaceae > JAHJQV01. The sequence goes on along the minus strand of CAZHRH010000083.1, from coordinate 38 downwards.
CAGGAGCTGTTCTATGGCCGCAATCTCGGCCAGCCGGG